>NZ_KV812717.1:90440-129973 GCF_001813485.1 Pseudomonas sp. HMSC067G02 | reverse complement strand
TCACCAGCGCCGCCACCACCAGCGACATCAGCAGTTCCAGCGCCTTGTGCGGCAATACGTAGTTGACGATCACGCAGAGGAAGGTGATCAGCGCCGAGACCAGGATCGACAGCACCGGCACGCCCCGGCGGTCCACCGACATCAGCACCTTCGGCGCGTCGCCCTGGGCGGCCAGGCCGTAGAGCATCCGGCTGTTGCAGTAGACGCCGCTGTTGTAGACCGACAATGCCGCGGTGAGGACTACGAAGTTGAGGATGTTGGCCGCGGTGCCGCTGCCGATCAACGAGAAGATCTGCACGAACGGGCTGCCACTGTAGTCGTCGCCGGAAGCGTTGATGGTCTCCACCAACTGGTCCCATGGATACAGCGAGAGCAGCACCGCCAGGGCGCCGATATAGAAGATCAGGATCCGGTAGATCACCTGGTTGATCGCCTTGGGAATCACCTTCCTCGGCTCGGACGCCTCGGCGGCGGTGATGCCCACCAGCTCCAGGCCACCGAAGGAGAACATGATGATCGCCAGGGTCATCACCAGGCCGCTGAGGCCGTTGGGGAAGAAGCCGCCGCGGTCCCACAGGTTGCTCACCGAGGCTTGCGGCCCGCCACCGCCGCCGACCAGCAGGTAGATACCGAGCAGGATCATGCCGATGATCGCCGCTACCTTGATGATCGCGAACCAGAACTCGGTCTCGCCGAAGGCTTTCACGTTGGCCAGGTTGATCGCGTTGATCAGCACGAAAAACGCCGCCGCCGTGGCCCAGGTCGGCACGTCAGGCCACCAGTACTGGATGTACTTGCCCACCGCGGTCAGCTCCGACATGCCCACCAGGATGTACAGCACCCAGTAGTTCCAGCCGGAGAGGAAACCGGCGAAGCCGCCCCAGTACTTGTGTGCGAAGTGGCTGAAGGAGCCGGCCACCGGCTCCTCGACGATCATCTCGCCGAGCTGGCGCATGATCAGGAAGGCGATGAAGCCGCCAATGGCGTAACCGAGGATCATCGACGGGCCGGCCGTCTTGATGACGCCCGCCGAGCCGAGGAACAGCCCGGTGCCGATCGCCCCGCCCAGCGCGATCAACTGGATGTGGCGATTCTTCAGGCCACGCTTCAGCTCGCCCTGGTGCAGATGTTGACCATCCATTGAAAAACCCTAAATCGAAGTGAGTAGTTTCTTGTTCTGGTTATCCACAGAAATGAAAAACGGGAGCCCGAGAGCTCCCGTTTTCCTCTACGCCTTGCGCATCAACGCGGGAAGGCCGGCGGGTTGACCCCAGCCATGTCTTCCATCACGCGCACTACCTGGCAGCTGTAGCCGAACTCGTTGTCGTACCACACGTACAGGACGACACGGTTGTCGTTGCAGATGGTCGCCTCGGCGTCCACCACGCCGGCATGGCGCGAACCGACGAAGTCGGTGGAAACCACTTCCTGGGAGCTGACGAAGTCGATCTGCTTCTGCAGGTCCGAGTGCATGGCCATCTGGCGCAGGTACTCGTTGATCTCTTCGCGGGTGGTGGCCTTTTCCAGGTTCAGGTTGAGGATCGCCATGGACACGTTCGGCGTCGGCACGCGGATCGCATTGCCGGTCAGCTTGCCTTTCAGCACCGGCAGGGCCTTGGCCGCGGCGGTGGCGGCACCGGTCTCGGTGATCACCATGTTCAGCGGCGCGCTGCGGCCACGACGACTGCCCTTGTGGAAGTTGTCGATCAGGTTCTGGTCGTTGGTGTACGAGTGGACGGTCTCGACGTGACCGTTGACGATGCCGTACTGGTCGTTGACGGCCTTCAGCACCGGCACGATGGCGTTGGTGGTGCAGGAGGCGGCCGAGATGATCTTGTCGTCGGCGCCGATGTCGGTGTGGTTGATACCGTGCACGATGTTCTTCAGCGCACCCTTGCCCGGCGCGGTAAGGACCACGCGATCGATCCCCGGGCACTTCAGGTGCTGGCCGAGGCCTTCGGCGTCGCGCCACTTGCCGGTGTTGTCGACCAGCAGGGCGTTCTTGATGCCGTACTGGGTGTAGTCGATCGACGCCGGGTCGTTGGAGTAGATCACCTGGATCAGGTTGCCGTTGGCGGTCAGCGTGTTGTTTTCTTCGTCGATGGTGATGGTGCCGTCGAACGGACCGTGCACCGAGTCCCGACGCAGCAGGCTGGCCCGCTTGACCAGGTCGTTCTCGGCGCCCTTGCGCACGACGATCGCGCGCAGGCGCAGGCCGTCGCCGCCGCCGGTCTTCTCGATCAGGATACGCGCCAGCAGGCGACCGATGCGGCCGAAGCCGTAGAGCACGACGTCGGTGCCTTCGCGGGCATCGCCGTTCTGCTTGCCGGCCACTTCGGCCAGCTCGGCCTTGACGAAGTCCTCGATGCTGCGGCCGTTACCTTCTGCCTTGAACTTGGCGACCATCTTGCCCAGATCGACGGAAGCGGCGCCCAGCTTGAGCTCGCTCATCGCCTTGAGGATCGGGAACGTCTCGTGAACCGACAGCTCGGCGTCATCAGCCATGCGATGACGGGCGAAACGATGCGCCTTCATGATCGCGATCACCGAGCGGTTGATCAGACCACGGCCATGGATCGAGGTCACCACATTGTTATTGCGGTAGAGCTGGCCAATCAGCGGGATCATGGCTTCCGCGATGGCTTCACGATCGATCCATTCACCGAGACACTGGTCGGGCTTCTGAGTCACGGGCAATACCTTCCACATGTAGGGGATGAAAAAAGGGGCTACATTATGACCGCGCCGGCCAGGCTCGGCAATCTGCAGCAGTTGGAAGACTGACATCCAGCAGTCGGGAAAGTTACAATCCGGCGGGTCAAATTCCCGACCGGAGCCCAGCTTGCCCGTGTCCGTACTGCGTCTTCCCAGCCTGCCGGCCAGCGCCGGCAAGCAACACTGGGGCAACCTCCCCGGTGCCGCGCTGAGCCTGGCTGTCGCCGAGGCCGCCAGTTCCGCCAAGCGCTTCACCCTGCTGCTGACCGCCGACAGCCAGAATGCCGAACGCCTGGAACAGGAACTGCGGTTCTTCGCCCCCGACCTGCCGGTATTGCATTTCCCCGATTGGGAAACCCTGCCCTACGACGTCTTTTCGCCGCATCAGGACATCATTTCCCAGCGCATCGCCGCCCTCTACCAGTTGCCGCAGCTCAAGCACGGCGTGCTGGTGGTGCCGATCTCCACCGCCTTGCACCGCCTGGCGCCGACCCGCTTCCTGCTCGGCAGCAGCCTGGTCCTCGACGTCGGCCAGAAACTCGACGTCGAGCGGATGCGCCTGCGCCTGGAAGGCGCCGGCTACCGCTGCGTCGACACGGTCTACGAGCACGGCGAGTTCGCCGTCCGCGGCGCGCTGATCGACCTGTTCCCGATGGGCAGCGAGTTGCCCTTCCGTATCGACCTGTTCGACGACGAGATCGAGACCCTGCGCACCTTCGACCCGGAGACCCAGCGCTCCATCGACAAGGTCGAGTCGATCCGCCTGCTGCCGGCACGCGAATTCCCCCTGAACAAGGAAGCGGTCACCGGTTTCCGCGGCCGCTTCCGCGAGCGCTTCGACGTCGACTACCGGCGCTGCCCGATCTACCAGGACCTCGCCAGCGGTTTGACACCCTCGGGAATCGAGTACTACCTGCCGCTGTTCTTCGAGGAAACCGCGACCCTCTTCGACTACCTGCCGCAAGACACCCAGGTGTTCTCCCTGCCCGGCATCGAACAGGCCGCCGAGCAGTTCTGGAATGACGTACGCAGCCGCTACGAGGACCGCCGGGTCGATCCGGAACGGCCATTGCTGCCGCCGGCGGAAGTGTTCCTTCCGGTGGAAGACTGCTTCGCCCGGCTGAAGAACTGGCCACGGGTGGTCGCCAGCCAGGAGGACGTCGAGCCGGGCGTCGGGCGCGAGCGCTTCCCGGCCCTGCCGCTGCCGAACCTGGCGATCGAAGCCAAGGCCGCCGAGCCGCTGGCCGCGCTGCGCCGGTTCATCGAGGAGTTCCCCGGCCGCGTACTGTTCTGCGCCGAATCGCCCGGACGCCGGGAAGTCCTGCTGGAGCTGCTGGCCCGACTGAAGCTGCGCCCCGAGGAAGTCGACGGCTGGCCGGCCTTCCTCGCCAGCCAGGCACGCCTGGCGATCAGCATCGCGCCGCTGGACGAGGGCCTGCTGCTGGACCAACCGGCACTCGCCCTGGTCGCCGAAAGCCCGCTGTTCGGCCAGCGCGTCATGCAACGCCGGCGCCGGGAAAAGACCCGCGACGGCGGCGACGCGGTGATCAAGAACCTCACCGAGCTGCGCGAAGGCGCGCCGGTGGTGCACATCGACCATGGCGTCGGCCGCTACCTGGGCCTGATCACCCTCGAGGTGGACAACCAGCAGGCGGAATTCCTCATGCTGCAATACGCCGAGGACGCCAAGCTCTACGTGCCGGTCGCCAACCTGCACCTGATCGCCCGCTACACCGGCGCCGACGACGCCCTGGCGCCGCTGCACCGGCTCGGCTCGGAAACCTGGCAGAAGGCCAAGCGCAAGGCCGCCGAACAAGTTCGCGACGTCGCCGCCGAACTGCTCGACATCTACGCCCGCCGCGCCGCCCGCGAAGGCTTCGCGTTCAAGGATCCGCAGGCCGACTACGCGACCTTCTCGGCCGGCTTCCCGTTCGAGGAGACGCCGGACCAGCAAAGCGCCATCGAGGCGGTGGTCGCCGACATGCTCGCGCCCAGGCCCATGGACCGCCTGGTCTGCGGCGACGTCGGCTTCGGCAAGACCGAAGTGGCGATGCGCGCGGCGTTCGTCGCCGTGCATAGCGGCAAGCAGGTGGCGGTGCTGGTGCCCACCACCCTGCTCGCCCAGCAGCACTACAACAGCTTCCGCGACCGCTTCGCCGACTGGCCGGTGAGCGTCGAGGTGATGAGCCGCTTCAAGAGCGCCAAGGAAGTCGAGAACGCCGCGCGGCTACTGGCCGAAGGCAAGATCGACATCCTCATCGGGACCCATAAGCTGCTCCAGGAAGACGTGAAGTTCGCCAACCTGGGGTTGGTCGTGATCGACGAGGAACACCGCTTCGGGGTGCGCCAGAAGGAGCAGCTCAAGGCCCTGCGCAGCGAAGTGGATATCCTCACCCTCACCGCCACGCCGATCCCGCGGACCCTGAACATGGCCGTCTCCGGCATGCGCGACCTGTCCATCATCGCCACGCCGCCGGCGCGCCGCCTGTCGGTGCGCACCTTCGTCATGGAGCAGCAGAACGCGGTGATCAAGGAAGCGCTGCTCCGCGAACTGCTGCGCGGCGGCCAGGTGTACTACCTGCACAACGAAGTGAAGACCATCGAGAAGTGCGCCCGCGACCTCGCCGAACTGGTCCCGGAGGCGCGCATCGGCATCGGCCACGGACAGATGCACGAGCGCGAGCTGGAACAGGTGATGAGCGACTTCTACCACAAGCGCTTCAACGTGCTGGCGGCCTCGACCATCATCGAGACCGGCATCGACGTGCCCAGCGCCAACACCATCCTCATCGAGCGCGCCGACAAGTTCGGCCTGGCCCAGTTGCACCAGTTGCGCGGCCGCGTCGGTCGCAGCCACCACCAGGCCTACGCCTACCTGCTGACACCGCCGCGCCGACAGATGACCCCGGACGCCGAGAAACGCCTGGAAGCCATCGCCAACGCCCAGGACCTGGGCGCCGGCTTCGTCCTCGCCACCCACGACCTGGAGATCCGCGGAGCCGGCGAGTTGCTCGGCGACGGCCAGAGCGGGCAGATCCAGGCGGTCGGCTTCACCCTCTACATGGAAATGCTCGAACGGGCGGTGAAGGCCATCCGCAAGGGCGAGCAACCGAACCTCGAGCAGCCGCTGGGCGGCGGGCCGGAGGTCAACCTGCGGGTGCCTGCGCTGATCCCCGAGGATTACCTGCCCGACGTGCATGCCCGGCTGATCCTCTACAAGCGCATCGCCAACGCCCCTGACGAGGAAGGTTTGCGCGAGTTGCAGGTGGAGATGATCGACCGCTTCGGGCTCCTGCCCGATCCGGCGAAGAACCTGATGCGCCTGACCCTTCTGAAGCTGCAGGCGGAAAAACTTGGAATCCTCAAGGTCGATGCCGGACCGCAGGGCGGTCGTATAGAATTCGCCGCCGATACCCAGGTCGACCCGCTGGTACTGATCAAGCTGATCCAGGGCCAGCCGAACCGCTACAAGTTCGAAGGCGCAACCCTGTTCCGCTTCCAGGTGCCCATGGAACGACCGGAAGAACGCTTCAATACCCTGGAGGCGCTGTTCGAGCGCCTGACACCGCAAACCACCTAAGGATTAGCCTATGCGCTTGTTCCGTTGCCTTGCCCTGCTGCTCTCACTGGCCGCCCCCGCGGCATTCGCCGGCGGTCCCTACCAGGTGGAACTGGTGGTGTTCCGCCAGGCCGGCGATGCCGTGCCGTCCAGCCAGCCGGCGCCGGACGACTGGGCCACCGGCGCACAGCCGCTGGCCAGCGACGCCCTGCGCGCCACCGCGCTCGACAACCAGCTCGCCAAGCTCAGCCAGGACAACGGCTACACCGTGCTGCTGCACAAGGCCTGGCGCCAGGACATCGGCGAGACCCCGGTGAAGATCGCCCTCAGCGAAGGCCAGGAACAGGATCATCATTTCCCGGTGGAAGGTACGCTGACCCTCAGCCAGGTGCGCTTCGTCGACATGGAGGCCGATTTCTGGGTCAATCGCTTCGGCGACGACGGTTTCCTCGCCGGCAGCCAGCACATCAGGCAGGGCACGCGGCTGAAGAATGGCGAACTGACCTATCTCGACCATCCGAGCCTGGGCATCCTGATCAAGGTGGTGCCGGTCGGCGCCCGTCCCGCTGCCCCCAATCCCATGGAAATGGAAGAACAGCAGGCACCGGCGGACGCGCCTCCCGTCGAAGGCGGTTTCGACGCCGCACCTCCTGCGCAATAGCGAAAAAGGCCGCAATAGCGGCCTTTTTTTCGTTGCGATGGCCGCCTAGCCGGCCAGGACCCGCGCCAACACCTCGCGCACCTTGCCGATGCCATCGTGCAACGCCTGTTCGATTTCGGCCATGGTGATGATCCCCGCCGACTTCCCCGCCGCGGGATTGACCACCAGCGCCAGGCAGGCGTAGGGCAGGTCCAGCTCGCGGGCCAGTGCTGCCTCGGGCATGCCGGTCATGCCGACGATATCGTTGCCGTCCCGCTCCAACCGGGCGATTTCCGCCACCGTTTCCAGGCGCGGCCCTTGGGTGCAGGCGTAGACCCCATGGCTGCTGTGCGCCAGCCCCAACGCACACAATGCCTCGATCAGGCGCTGGCGCAACGGCTCGTCATAGGGGTGGCTGAAGTCGATATGGGTGACATGCTCGATATCGCCGGCGAAATAGGTGTGCTCGCGTCCCGAGGTGTAGTCGATCAACTGGTGCGGCACGCACAGGTGCCCCGTTCCCATCGCCGCATGGATGCCACCCACCGCGTTCACCGCGATCACCGCCTCGGCACCCGCCTGCTTCAGCGCCCAGAGATTGGCGCGGTAGTTCACCTGGTGCGGCGGGAAGCGGTGCGGATGACCGTGACGCGCCAGGAACAGCACCTCGCGCCCGGCGTAGCGGCCACGCTGGAGCGGCGCGGACGGCGCGCCATACGGCGTTTCGATCGGCAGGGACTCGCTCAGCGTCAGCCCTTCCAGCTGGGTCAGGCCGGTTCCTCCGATAATCGCGTAGACACTCATCGACAGCTCCCTCAATCAATCAGTTGCGCGGCGCGCAACGCGGACAGTGCTTCCAGCCAGCGCGGCTGCTGGCGATAGTCGGTATTCGCGTAGCCCTTGCCGCGCATGCGTTGCAGACGCGACGGCGGGGTCACCTTCAGGCGTTGCAGGGCAGCCAGGGCCAGCTCGGCGGAAGCCCGGTCGTTGCACACCAGACCCATGTCGCAGCCCGCGGCCAGAGCGGCCTCGATGCGGCTGGCGGCGTCGCCGACCACATGGGCGCCGGCCATCGACAGGTCGTCGCTGAAGATCACCCCGTCGAACTTCAGCTCGCCGCGCAGGATCTCCTGCAACCAGCGCCGGGAAAAGCCGGCGGGCTGCGGGTCGACCTGCGGATAGATGACATGGGCCGGCATCAGCGCGTCGAGCTGTCCGGCCAGGCGGGCGAACGGAACCAGGTCGCTGCGCCGGATTTCCTCGAGGCTGCGCGCGTCTTCGGGAATCGCCACATGGGAGTCGGCCTCGGCCCAGCCGTGACCGGGAAAATGCTTGCCGGTGGCGGCCATCCCGGCGGCATGCATGCCGCGAATGAAAGCACCGGCAAGCAGCGCGGCACGCTCCGGGTCGCCCTCGAAGGCGCGGCTACCGACCACGGCGCTGCGCTGGTGATCGAGATCCAGCACCGGCGCGAAACTCAGGTCGAGGCCGACCGCCTGCACCTCGGTCGCCATCAGCCAGCCACAGTGCTCGGCCAGCTCTTCGGCATTGGGGTTGTCGGCGATCGCGCGCATCGCCGGCAGGCGCACGAAGCCCTGGCGCAGGCGCTGCACGCGCCCTCCTTCCTGGTCGACGGCCAGCAACAGGTCGGGACGGATGGCGCGAATGGCCGCACACAGTTCGCGAACCTGGGCAGGATGCTCGATGTTGCGAGCGAAGATGATCAGCCCGCCCACCTCGGGGTGGCGCAGGATTTGGCGGTCCTCGGCGGTCAGCCAGGTGCCGCCGATGTCGAGCATCAGAGAGCCTTGCATGAAGAGTCCTATGGCCTGGAAATCAGCGAAGCCCGCCGTCACGGGCCTCAGACAGCGCACACTGTACTGCACCCGGCAGAAAGACTTAAGTCCCGGGGCGGTACCGCGCGCCTGCCAATGGAGCCGGCCCGGCGCATGGAGTTCCGCCCGGAGCACAGAGAAAGGAGAAAGGAAAACGGCGCCCTCGGGCGCCGTCTGCGATCAGGCCTTGGCGGGCGTCTTGTTCCGCGGGCGCAGTTGCGCCCCGGCCAGCAGCGGATCGTCGATGCCGCTCTCGGCGCGCATGCCGGCGGCGAAGAACGGCACCATCAGGTGCATCACCTGCTCGGTGGAAGTGTTCACGCCGAAATCGGTTTCCGCCATCGCCCGCAGGGCCTTGATCCCCGACATGCTGAAGGCGGCCGCGCCGAGCATGAAGTGCACGCGCCAGAACAGCTCGATGGGCGGCAGCTTCGGCGCCGCCTCGTTGACCAGCAGCATGTAGCGCCGGAAGACCTTGCCGTAGACCTCCTCCAGGTACTTGCGCAGGTGCCCCTGGCTCTGGCTGAAGGCCAGGCCGAGCAAGCGCATGAAGATCGACAGGTCGTTGCCGCTGCGCGGCTTCACCGCCATCGCCTGGGACACCAGCAGGTGCAGGAGGTCCTCCAGGGTGGCGTGCTGGGCCTCGGGCTTGGCCTGGCGACGATCCAGCTCCTTTTCCAGGCTGGCGCAGAATGGCCCGAGGAAGCGCGAGAACACCGCCTGGATCAGCGCCTTCTTCGAACCGAAGTGATAATTCACCGCCGCCAGGTTGACCCCGGCCTTGCTGGTGATCAGACGCAACGAGGTTTCGGCGAAGCCTTTTTCCGCGAACAGCTGTTCCGCCGCATCGAGAATGCGTTCGACGGTTTCCGACTGGGCCATGGTTTCTCCGCCTGACAAACACTTGTTTGAAACATACGTTTCAGCCACATCCCTTGTCAAGCGGCAGATGACGCACCAGTCAGGAAAATTACAGAGAAGTCCCGAAAAACGGAAGCAAGACACTGGCCAACTTCATCGTGACGCAGGACGAAATGTCATGCGGAAAATCATTGCCACGCCTCGCTCACTGTATATAATCCCAGTCACTGGATAAAAACACAGAGCGACGACATGCAGAAGCTGACGCCCCGCCAAGCCGAGATCCTCTCCTTCATCAAGCGCTGCCTGGAAGACCACGGCTTTCCGCCGACCCGGGCGGAAATCGCCCAGGAACTCGGCTTCAAGTCGCCGAACGCCGCCGAGGAGCACCTCAAGGCGCTGGCACGCAAGGGCGCCATCGAAATGACTCCGGGCGCCTCTCGCGGCATCCGCATTCCCGGCTTCGAACCGCATGCCGCCAACGACGATGAGGGCCTGCCGGTGATCGGACGGGTCGCCGCCGGCGCACCGATCCTCGCCGAACAGAACATCGAGGAATCCTGCCGGATCAATCCCACCTTCTTCAATCCTCGCGCCGACTACCTGTTGCGCGTGCGCGGCATGAGCATGAAGGACATCGGCATCCTCGACGGCGACCTCCTGGCCGTCCACGTCACCCGCGAAGCGCGCAACGGCCAGGTGGTGGTCGCGCGGATCGGCGAGGAGGTCACGGTGAAACGCTTCAAGCGCGAAGGCAGCAAGGTCTGGCTGCTGGCGGAAAACCCTGAGTTCGCTCCGATCGAAGTCGATCTGAAGGAGCAGGAACTGATCATCGAAGGCTTGAGCGTCGGCGTGATCCGACGCTGACAGGAGATACCATGCAGACCTCCCACTCGCTGCCCAGCGCCCAGTTGCCACTGTTCCAGGAAGCGTTCTGGGCCAGCAACGGCGCTCCCTTGCTCGACGATGTCATCGACAGCCCTTCCAGCGCCTCCATCGAGGAACCCGCTGCCTTTAGCGAACTTTCGCTCAGCGGCCTGCCGGGGCACTGTCTGACCCTGCTCGCACCGATTCTCCGCGAGCTCAGCGAGGAACAGGATGCTCGCTGGCTGACCCTGATCGCTCCGCCGGCGAGCCTGACCCATGAATGGCTGCGCCGCGCCGGCCTGAACCGCGAGCGCATCCTGCTACTGCAGGCGAAGGACAACGCCGCTGCCCTGGCGCTCAGTTGCGAGGCCTTGCGCCTGGGCCGCAGCCACACCGTGGTCAGTTGGCTGGAACCGCTGAGCCGGGCGGCGCGCAAGCAACTGTCCCGCGCCGCCCAACTGGGCCAAGCACAGAGCCTGAATATTCGTCTGGGTTGAAAAAACGGCGGGGGACAGCGTTCAGTGCAGGACGCGGGGGCCTTCGTCGTGTTCCATCTCGCCCTCGGCAAGACGACCGGCCATTTGCACGCCGACATTGAACATGGCCTTGGCCACTTCGACATGCTGGCCTTGCAGGAAATTCTTCGCGTCCCCGGAGAACTCCAGGGTCACCAACGCCTCCTCGTCATCGGCGCGACGCAGCACGATGCGCCCGTCGGGCATTTCTACGATTTCAAGGAAGGATGTTGGCATGACAGACGCTCTCTACGAAGACGCGACATTGTAACAGCCCATCCAGTGCATCCCTAGCCCGCATCCGCCTTCCGGTTCCGCTCTCGCGCCTGTAACGGCGGTTCCAGAGCGCCCGGACGGCATCCGCTAAATTTTTTTTGCTGGCAAATCAACCGAGTGGAACGGTAGGAAAATTTCCTACCGCTGATCGGCGAATGACGACGGCGTTACAGCTCCGTCAGGCTCTCGCGAAAACGCAGGACCAGTTGCTTCAGCGACTGCCGCCATTCCTCGAGGGTCTCGCGAGAAAGCAAGGGGGCGTCTTCGTCGATACTCACGGCAACGATCAACGGTGTGCTGGGGTCGATCTTCGCTGCCTTGGTCGGTCGCGGCGGCAGGAACAGCTCGGAGTAGGCGCCCAGCAACTGGCCCAGCCAGGTTTCCGGCTGCGACGCCAACTCCACCAGCTCAGCCAGCTCGGGGCTGGGCGCGGCCGCCAGCACTTCGGCATTCAGCAATGCATCCACGCGAGGAGCGGCAGCCTGCGGCAGACGGTAGTAACCGGCGATCTCATGGCATACACCGAGCACTGCGCCATAAAGGTGGAACAGCGCCGATTCGCGCTCCCCCTGGATGATCGCCTGGGCATTCATCGCCCGCTCGGCATCGGCTCGCTTCCAGGCCTCCAGAGCCAACCCGGCGAAATACAGCTTCTGGTTGGTGCGGGTATAAAGCTCTTGGGCCATGCCGGTACTCCCGGTTAAAACTGGAAGGAATGCGGAGCGCAGGCCAGGTCAGCGCCCGGCCTTCGCGCAGTATAAGCGTGCCCCATGCAAGCGGGCGCGCCATCCATCAGCGCTTGTCTTCGACCTTCCACTTGCCGCCATCGTAGAAGGCGCGCCAGCCGGTGGGCTTGCCATCGACCTCGGACTGCACGTATTGCTCCTTGGTCTTGCGGCTGAAACGGATCACCGCGGGACGGCCGTCTGGGTCTTTCTGCGGGGCGTCGCAGAGGTAATGGTACTTGGGATCCAGCTCGGCCTTGTGCGGGATGATCTCGCTCACCAACGGCGCGCGGGTCTCGCGGTTCTTCGGGAACTGGCTGGCGGCCAGGAACATGCCCGAAGCGCCGTCGCGCAGCACGTAGATATCGTCCACCTTCTCGCACTTCAATTCAGGCATGCGGATGGCGTCCATCTTCGGCGGCGCCGCCTCGCCATTCTTCAGCAGCTTGCGGGTGTTCTTGCAGGTCGGATTGGTGCAACCGAAGAACTTGCCGAAACGGCCGGTCTTCAACTGCATCTCGCTGCCACACTTGTCGCATTCCAGGCTCGGCCCTTCGTAGCCCTTGATCCGGTACTGGCCTTCCTCGATCTCGTAGCCCGGACAGTCGGGGTTGTTGCCGCAGATATGCAGCTTGTGTTTCTCGTCCAGCAGGTAGGCGTCCATCGCGGTACTGCAGATCGGGCAGCGATGCTTGCCACGCAACACCCGCGACTCGGACTCGCCCTCGTCGTCCGCGGCGATCTCGTCGCCGGGAATCAGGTTGACGGTCGCCTTGCAACGTTCCTTCGGCGGCAGGCTGTAGCCCGAGCAGCCGAGGAACACGCCGGTGGAGGCGGTACGAATCATCATCGGCCGGCCGCACTCGCGGCAGGGAATGTTGGTCAGGGTCGGCTGGTTGGCGCGCATCCCCTTCTCGCTGACTTCGGCCACCTCGAGCTTCTTCTTGAAATCGCCGTAGAACTCGTCGAGCAGGTGCTTCCAGTCGCGCTCGCCCTGGGCCACGTCGTCGAGATGCTCCTCCATCCCGGCGGTGAAACCGTAGTCCATCAGGTTGGCGAAGCTCTCGTTGAGCCGATCGGTGACGATGTCGCCCATCTTCTCCGCATAGAAGCGGCGGTTGTGGGTGGTTACGTAGCCGCGCTCCTGGATGGTGGAGATGATCGCCGCGTAGGTCGAGGGGCGGCCGATACCGCGCTTCTCCAGTTCCTTGACCAGGCTCGCTTCGGAGTAGCGCGCCGGCGGCTTGGTGAAGTGCTGGCTCGGATCGAGCTTGATCAGCTTGAGGTTCTCGCCTTCCTTCATTTCCGGCAGGACGTCGTCCTCGCCCGGCTTGCTCTGCTGCGGCAGTACCCGGGTATAACCGTCGAACTTGAGGATGCGGCCCTTGGCGCGCAGTTCGAAATCGCCGGCGGTGACGCTCACGCTGGTCGAGAGGTATTCGGCCGGGGTCATCTGGCACGCCACGAATTGGCGCCAGATCAGGTCGTACAGGCGCTCGGCGTCGCGCTCCATGCCGGACAGCTGGGTCGGCTTGAGGTTGACGTCGGAAGGACGGATCGCCTCGTGCGCTTCCTGGGCGCCCTCCTTGCTCGAGTAGACGTTGGCCTTGCCCGGCAGGTACTTCTGGCCGAACTCGTCTTCGATGAAACCGCGGACCATGCCAATGGCATCGGCCGACAGGTTGGTCGAGTCGGTACGCATGTAGGTGATGTAGCCGGCCTCGTAGAGACGCTGGGCCATCATCATGGTCTTCTTCACCCCGAAGCCCAGGCGGTTGCTCGCCGCCTGCTGCAGGGTGGAAGTGATGAACGGCGCCGAGGGTCGGCTGGAGGTCGGCCGGTCCTCGCGCTTGGCGACGCTATAGGCCGACGCCTTGAGCTTTTCCAGGGCCGCCATGGCCTGGGCTTCGTTGAGCGGCTTGAAGGCCTCGCCCTTCTCGCGGGTAACCTCGAAGCGCACGTTGGCGCCCTTGGCGGTACCGAGGTCGGCATGCACTTCCCAGTACTCTTCCGGGACGAAGGCGCGGATCTCGCGTTCGCGCTCCACCACCAGCTTCACCGCTACCGACTGCACGCGACCGGCGGACAACCCGCGGGCAATCTTCTGCCAGAGCAGCGGCGAGACCATGTAGCCGACCACGCGGTCGAGGAAACGCCGCGCCTGCTGGGCGTTCACCCGGTTGATATCGAGCTCGCCGGGCTGGGAGAAGGCCTCCTGAATGGCCTTCTTGGTGATTTCGTTGAATACCACGCGCTTGTAGCGGCTTTCGTCACCGCCGATGGCTTCCCGCAGGTGCCAGGCGATGGCCTCCCCTTCGCGGTCCAAGTCGGTCGCGAGATAGACGGTGTCGGCGTCCTTGGCCAGGCGGCGCAGCTCGTCGATGACCTTTTCCTTGCCGGGCAGGATCTCGTACTTGGCCTTCCAGCCATGCTCGGGGTCGACCCCCATGCGCGAGACCAGTTGGCGCCTGGCCTTCTCCTTCGGTGACAGCGCCGGCGCCTCGGAGGCGCTCTTGCGGCCCTTGGCCGCCGGCTCCTTGGAACTCGACGAACCACTGGTGGGCAGGTCACGGATGTGGCCGATGCTCGACTTCACCACGTACTGGCTACCCAGGTACTTGTTGATGGTCTTGGCCTTGGCCGGGGATTCCACGATGACCAGCGATTTACCCATGGATCGGAAGGTTCCTGCGTCGAAAAGATGAATATAAAGAAGGGAGCGACTAGCGCGGCACCGCTATATATAGTGGCGAACGAGCCAAGGTCAAGCGCGGTCTTCCCCGCCGGGAGCTTTCTGCAAGCCCAGGGGATCGGCCTCGGGACTCACCAGGACGAAGCGCGGCACCCACTCGCCATCGACCTCCACGGCCTCGGTGAACATCTCCAGCGGACGCACCCAGAGACCGAATTCGCCGTACAGCGCCTGGTAGATCACCAGCGCCTCTTCCGTCTCCGAATGCCGCGCGACACCCAGGACCCGGTAGTTCTGTCCCTTGTAATGACGATAGAGCCCAGCCTGCAGGTCCATGTTCCTTACCTTGTCTCGAAAATCGGAAAACAACGGCACAATGCCGACATACAACAGCCCGGTATAGGCACGGATCGCACAATAGGCAAACCCGCGCTCCCGGGGCGTCATTCGCTCGATGCAGCCGGAAACGACTGGCACTGAAAAACGAAAGCCGGGGCACGAGGCCCCGGCTTTCCCCTTCTACGAACGCTTAGACGCGCTCGAAGACGGTGGTGATACCCTGTCCCAGGCCCACGCACATGGTGGACACGCCAAGGGTACCGCCGTTCTGCTTCATCACGTTCAACAGGGTGCCGGAAATGCGCGCACCGGAGCAACCGAACGGGTGACCCAGGGCGATGGCGCCGCCGTGGAGGTTGACCTTCTCGTCCATCTTGTCGAGCAGTTTGAGGTCCTTCAGCACAGGCAGGGCCTGGGCGGCGAAGGCTTCGTTGAGTTCGACGAAATCGATGTCGGCGATGGTCAGGCCGGCACGCTTGAGCGCCTTGTTGGTCGACGGCACCGGGCCGTAGCCCATGATCGCCGGGTCGACACCCGCCACGGCCATGGAGCGGATCACCGCCATCGGCTGGATGCCCAGGTCCTGGGCGCGCTGGGCCGACATCACGATCATGCAGGAGGCACCGTCGGTGATCTGCGAGGAGGTCCCCGCGGTCACGGTGCCGCCTTTCGGATTGAACGCCGGCTTCAACTCGGCCAGGGTCTCGACGGTGGTTTCCGGACGAATGGTCTCGTCGAAGTCGAAGACTTTCAGGAAACCATTCTCGTCATACCCTTCCATCGGGATGATCTCGTCCTTGAACTTACCTTCCTGGGTGGCCTTCCAGGCCAGTTGGTGCGAACGCGCGCCGAACTTGTCCTGCGCCTCACGGCTGATACCGTGCATCTTGCCGAGCATTTCCGCGGTCAGGCCCATCATGCCCGAGGCCTTGGCCGCGTACAGGGACAGGTGCGGGTTCGGGTCGACGCCATGCATCATGCCGACGTGGCCCATGTGCTCCACGCCGCCGATGACGAATACATCGCCATTGCCGGTCTGGATCGCCTGGGCGGCGGTGTGCAGCGCGCTCATCGACGAACCGCACAGGCGGCTGACGGTCTGCGCGGCGCTGGTGTGCGGGATCTGGGTCATCAGCGACGCCATGCGCGCGATGTTCCAGCCCTGTTCCAGGGTCTGGTTGACGCAGCCCCAGATCACGTCTTCCACTTCGGCCGGGTCGACCTTCGGGTTGCGCTCCAGCAGCTTGCTGATCAGGTGCGCCGACATGGTCTCGGCGCGGGTGTTGCGGTGCATGCCACCCTTGGAACGACCCATCGGGGTGCGGCCGAAGTCGACAATGACGACGTCTCTCGGATTCAGGCTCATAAATTCACTCTCGCTCTAGTCGTTCCGCGATTAACCGAAGAATTTCTGACCGTTCTTGGCCATTTCACGCAGCTTCGCGGTCGGGTGGTACAGCGCGCCCAGCTCGGCGTACTTGTCGGCCAGGGCCACGAACTCGGCGACACCGATCGAATCGATGTAGCGCAGAGCACCACCACGGAAGGGCGGGAAGCCGATGCCGTAGATCAGGCCCATATCGGCCTCGGCAGCGGTCTCGACGATGCCGTCTTCCAGGCAACGCACGGTTTCCAGGCACAGCGGGATCATCATGAAGTTGACGATGTCCTCGTCGGTCACTTCGCGCTGCTCGACCACGATCGGCTTGAGCACTTCGTAGGCCTGCGGATCGGTGACCTTCTTCGGCTTGCCGCGCTTGTCGGTCTCGTAGGCGTAGAAGCCCTTGCCGTTCTTCTGGCCCAGGCGGTTGGCCTCGTACATCACGTCGACGGCGGTCTTGCCCTCGACCGCCATGCGGTCCGGGAAGCCCTCGGCCATGACGTCGCGGCCATGGTGGCCGGTGTCGATGCCGACCACGTCGGACAGGTAGGCCGGGCCCATGGGCCAGCCGAACTTCTCCATCACCTTGTCGATGCGCACGAAGTCGACGCCGAAGCTCAGCAGCTTGGCGAAGCCGCCGAAGTACGGGAACAGCACGCGGTTGACCAGGAAGCCGGGGCAATCGTTGACCACGATCGGGCTCTTGCCCATCTTCTTGGCGTAGGCGACGGTGGTGGCGATGGCGGTTTCACCGGTCTTCTCGCCACGGATCACTTCCACCAGCGGCATCATGTGCACCGGGTTGAAGAAATGCATGCCGCAGAAGTTTTCCGGACGCTTCAGCGCCTGGGCCAGCAGGCTGATGGAGATGGTCGAGGTGTTGGAGGCGATGATCGCGTCTTCCTTCACCGCGCCTTCCACTTCGGCGAGCACGGCTTGCTTGACCTTGGGGTTCTCGACGACGGCTTCGACGACGATGTCGACGTTGCCGAAGTCGCCATAGGACATGGTCGGACGGATGCCATTGAGCGCCTCGGCCATCTTCGCCGGGGTCAGGCGACCCTTCTCGACGCGCTTGCCGAGCAGCTTGGCGGCCTCGTTCAGGCCCATCTGGATACCCTCTTCGCGGATATCCTTCATCAGGATCGGGGTGCCCTTGAGCGCCGACTGATAGGCGATGCCGCCGCCCATGATGCCGGCGCCGAGCACGGCGGCCAGTTTCACGTCCTTGGCGACTTCGTCGTATTTCTTGGCTTTCTTCTTCAGTTCCTGGTCATTCAGGAACAGGCCGATCAGGCTCTGCGCGACCGAGGTCTTGGCCAGCTTGACGAAGCCGGCGGCTTCGACTTCCAGCGCCTTGTCGCGGCCGAAGTTGGCGGCCTTCTGGATGCTCTTGATGGCTTCCACCGGCGCCGGGTAGTTCGGACCGGCCTGGCCGGCGACGAAGCCCTTGGCGGTTTCGAAGGCCATCATCTGCTCGATTGCATTCAGCTTCAGCTTTTCCAGCTTCGGCTGGCGCCGTGCCTTGTGGTCCAGCTCGCCGGCGACGGCGCGTTTGGCCAGGTCGAGGGCAGCGGCCTGCAGTTGCTCGGGAGCGACCACGGCGTCGACGGCGCCGACCTTCAGGGCGTCCTCGGCCTTGTTTTCCTTGCCCGAGGCGATCCACTCGACGGCGTTATCGCAGCCGATCAGGCGCGGCAGGCGGACGGTGCCGCCGAAGCCCGGGTAGATGCCCAGCTTGACTTCCGGCAGGCCGACCTTGGCGGTCGCGCTCATCACGCGGAAGTCCGCGGCCAGGCACATCTCCAGGCCGCCGCCGAGGGCGATGCCGTTGATCGCGGCAACGGTGGGTACGTCCAGGTCTTCGAAGTCGCTGAAGATCTTGTTGGCTTCGAGGTTGCCCGCCATCAGTTCCTCGTCGGGCAGCTGGAAGTTGTCAACGAACTCGGTGATGTCGGCACCAACGATGAACACGTCCTTGCCGCTGGTCACGATCACGCCCTTGACCGATGCATCGGCCTTGATCGCATCGACTGCCGCACGCAACTCACTGAGGGTGAGACGGTTGAACTTGTTGACGGACTCGCCCTTGAGATCGAAATTCAACTCGACGATGCCGCCCTCAAGAGGCTTAACCGTGATGGCTTTACCTTGGTAAATCATCAACTGATCTCCACGCTATTATGGAAGCTTGAACTTACACATCGGACACCGTGTCGGGACCCTTTCGGCAACCGCCGAGCATAGTCCCAAACCCTTCGGCACACCCGCCGACGCGATAACCGGGTCTCTATTGTCGAGGCCTGCGCGAGGCAAACGCTCGATTCATACGCCCGTTTGACTTGGGTGCGCACACATTCCGGCAAAAGCCGGGAATTGTCAATCAGCCATCCGGAAAACACCTGCCCTCCTCCAGGCCCTCTGCGCAGGGCCATTCAGCCAGCCTCTGTCGGACCATTCAGATGTTCGATGATCGGCGCCGTGGGCGCTTGTCCCGGTGCGGAAAGGCAGGCTAGAGTCGCCGCAGATCGCCATGCATGATCGGCCACGGGCCGTTACAAAAGAACAACAAGAAGGCCTCCAGGGCCACATGGAGATGGAACCCATGACCTGCCGTCCGTTCACTCTTTGTCTGGCCCTGCTCGGCCTGCTGAACCTGCCCGTCTTCGCGGCAGGGACCGCCGATGACCTGCTCGCCCTGCACCAGATGCGGCTCGCCACGCAGAAATCCCTGAACGCCTTCTTCA
This sequence comes from Pseudomonas sp. HMSC067G02, assembly GCF_001813485.1. Lineage (NCBI taxonomy): Bacteria > Pseudomonadati > Pseudomonadota > Gammaproteobacteria > Pseudomonadales > Pseudomonadaceae > Pseudomonas > Pseudomonas sp. HMSC067G02. The sequence continues at coordinate 110,821 of NZ_KV812717.1, read as the reverse complement.
TGTACGTCGGCCAGGAAGGCGATCAACGCTACGCCAGCCTGATCGAAAGCTCGGCGCAGACGGCGCAAGCCCGCCTGCAGCGACTCGACGGCGTGAACGGCAGCGAATCCCGGCGCCTGCTGGGCCAGCTTCGCGAGCAATGGCGGGACTATGCGCAAGACCTCGACAAGCTGACCGGCGCGGTGCGCAACAAGGGCTACAGCGACCTGCAACCGGTCGCCGACCTGGCACGGCGCAACCAGCAACTGATGGACCTCGGCGGCCAGTTGTATCGCAGCCTGCAACGGGAAAACGCCGCCACGGTGCCGACGCTCACCGAGCAGAGCCGCGAACAGAGCCTGCTGATGCAGGACATTGCCCTGGACTATGCCTCGCGCAACGCGTCGGTGGGCGCCAGCTTCTTCGGCGGCGGCGAGGAGCGTCCACTGGACGACCTGGCCAGCCGCTTTTCGGTCAACCTGTTGAAGCTGCAGCAGGCGCCGCAGAACGACGAGGAGATCGCCAGGGCGCTGCGCAGCGTGGCGATCAAGTGGCACTACATCGAGAAGTCCCTGCGCAACTACAACCAGAACAGCGTGCCGTTCCTGGTCAACAAGAATGCAGACCGGATCATCGATGGCCTGGAGAAGGTCGCCGCGCTGTATGCCGCGCGCAACCAATGAACCTCGGCGCGCCGCCTCAGGCGCGCTGGCGGAGAAACTCGGCGATGCGCCCGAGGTCGGCGCTATCGCCGCGCTCGCCCCAATACAGGGCAAGGAACTGGGCGGTCGCCTCCACCTTGTAGACATCCCCGGGGAGGCTGCGCAGGGCGTCCAGCAACTCATCGTCCGCGCACGGCTCGCGCCACTGGTTCAGCCACTGGCCCGGGGTATTCTGCCAATAGCACCAGGCCTCCCGGCCGCGTCGGCGCGGGCAGTGGAACTGCGCGCAGGACGTCGGCGGAGCGCTCTCGAGCCAATGCGGCCAATCCTGGCGCGCGAGCTGCATGGCCAGGCCGAGACGGCGCGCCTCGAGGCGCAGGGCCATCTTGCCGCGCTGCCTGTTGGACGGCATCAGCCAGGCCAGGGGACTGAGCATGACAGCCAGCAGCAGAATCACCAGCCAAGTGGTCATAAGGAACGGACACTCGAAAAACGGTTAAGGCATTTGCCTCGATCCGCGCGCGCAGGCAGGATCGGTCGCAGTCGCCAAGGGAGGCGCAGTTTACAGGCGAATGCGACCACGGCGGAGCAGCTTTTTGCCCAGCGCAACGGAACAGGTTCCACGCGCGGCGCGAAAGTCCATAATGAAAACACTATCCCCTTCTGGGAGGAGACGTTCATGCCCTATCAACACATTCTGGTCGCCGTCGACCTGACCGACGAATGCGACCCGGTGATGAAGCGTGCGGCGGCCCTGGCCACCAGCAACCAGGCCCGGCTCTCGGTGGTGCATGTGGTCGAGCCCATGGCCATGGCCTTCGGTGGGGACGTGCCGATGGACCTGTCGATGTTGCAGCAGCAGCAGTTCGACCAGGCCCGTGAACGCCTGGATGCCTTCGCCGTACGCTATCCGGACCTCGGCAGCGAGCAGCGCCACCTGGTCTACGGGCAACCGCGCCAGGAAATCCACCGCCTCGCCGCGGAACAGGCCTGCGACCTGATCGTGGTCGGCAGCCACGGTCGCCACGGCCTGGCGCTGCTGCTCGGTTCCACTGCCAACGACGTGCTGCACGGCGCGCCCTGCGACGTGCTCGCGGTGCACCTGAAGAAAGCCTGATCTCTCCCCGCTCGGCCGGGGCCTGCGCCTCAGCCGAGCGTTTCCTCGGCGTTCATCACCAGCGGGCGGATCTTCTGCAACTGGGTTTCCAGCGAATAGCTGATGCTCGACGACAGCGAGAAGAAGGTCAGGAACGCCTTCAGGTTGGAATCGCTGACACAGGTGTCGTGGATTCGCTGCCAGAACGCCTGGTTGACCAGTTGCAACTGCTGGAACAGCCGCACCAGCCCTTTCAGTTCCCAATCGGCATGCCGCCCCTCGCGGAAGTTGAAGTACTGGCGCATCAGGTACAGCGGCACCACCCGCAGCACGAACTCCTGGTTGCTGGCGAACGGCAGGTGCTGCATGGCCATCGGCCTCAACGGCGCCAGCAGCGGACAGGCGCTGCTGGCCATGATCAAGCCGATCAGCGCGCGCAGTCCTTCCTCCAGGCCCGCCTGCTTGATGTACTCGCGCTCCGGGGTGCGCACGCAGATGCCGGCCTTGCGGAACGCCGGCAGGTTGCGGAAATCCTCGATCACCCCATGCAGGTCGACCGCCGCCGGACAATGGCTGTAGCGTTCGCGATCGAGCGGGCAGTTGCTGCAGCGATTGTGTTCCAGGCGCGTCCAGCGCGGCGCTGCGGCAGCCGCCTGCGGGTCGTAGTGCCGCTCCAGCTCGATGCGATAGTTGAGCTGATGCTGGTCGTCCAGCGTGATGCGGTACTCGATTGCCATGGACTGATCCTTTCTCGGGAGACGGCCGGCCCGTCAATGACGCCAGCCAGAGGGACCGACGGGGGACTGCACCCATCGCCGGCAAGGCCCGCAAGGATCATCGAGATGAGCCGCTATCACATTGATGCAGCTCACTTTTTCGAGATGGATCAGTCTTCCAGTTCGGCCCAGCGCTCGAGCAAGGCATCGAGTTCCTGCTGCAACGCGTCCAGCCGCGCCAGGGTTTCGCGCTGCTCGTCCTGCGGGCGCAGATAGAAATCCTGCTGCGCGATGGTTTCCTGGACACCCGCCAGCTCCGCCTCGACCGCGTCGATCTGCCCGGGCAAAGCCTCCAGCTCGCGCTGCAACTTGTAGCTGAGCTTTTTCTTCGCCGGCGCCTCGCTCGGCGCCGCGGCAGCCGGCGCGGGTTCGGCGGCGGGCGCCAGCGCGGTATTCAGCTCGGCCTTGCCGCTCTTCGACTCGCTCACGCCGAGCAGGCGCGGCGTGCCCCCTTGGCGCAGCCAGTCCTGGTAGCCACCGACGAATTCGCGAACCTTGCCCTCGCCCTCGAAGACCAGGGTGCTGGTCACCACGTTGTCGAGGAAGGCCCGATCGTGGCTGACCATCAGCACGGTGCCCTGGAAGCCGAGCAGGACTTCCTCCAGCAGTTCCAGGGTTTCCACGTCGAGGTCGTTGGTCGGTTCGTCGAGCACCAGCAGGTTGGCCGGCTTGCTGAACAGCTTGGCCAGCAACAGGCGCGCGCGCTCGCCGCCGGACAACGCCTTCACCGGGGTGCGGGCGCGCTGCGGACTGAACAGGAAGTCGCCGAGATAGCTGAGCACATGCCGGTTCTGGCCGTCGATGGTGATGAACTCGCGGCCTTCGGAGATATTGTCGATCACCGTCTGCTCGGGTTCGAGCTGATGGCGCAACTGGTCGAAGTAGGCCACTTCCAGCTTGGTGCCCACCTCGATCTTGCCCGAGGTCGGCTGCAGGTCGCCAAGCAGCAGCTTGAGCAAGGTGGTCTTGCCGGTACCGTTGGCGCCGAGCAGGCCGATACGGTCGCCGCGCTGCAGGACCATGGAGAAGTCGCGTACCAGCGGCTGGCCGCCGGGATGGGCGAAGCTGACGTGCTCCACCACGATCACCTGCTTGCCGGACTTGTCCGCGCTTTCCAGCTGGAAGCTGGCCTTGCCCTGGCGCTCGCGGCGCTCGGCGCGTTCGCGACGCATTTCCTTCAGTGCCCGAACCCGCCCTTCGTTGCGCGTGCGGCGGGCCTTGATGCCCTGGCGGATCCACACTTCTTCCTGGGCCAGGCGCTTGTCGAACAATGCGTTGGCAGCTTCTTCGGCGGCCAGTTGCTGTTCCTTGTGCACCAGGAAACTGGCGTAGTCGCCGTTCCAGTCGATCAGGTGGCCACGATCCAGCTCGAGGATGCGGGTCGCCAGGGATTGCAGGAAGGCGCGGTCGTGGGTAATGAACAGCACCGCGCCGTTGAAGCCCAGCAGCGCTTCCTCGAGCCAGGCGATGGCGCCGATGTCCAGGTGGTTGGTCGGTTCGTCGAGCAGCAGCAGGTCCGGCTCGGCGACCAGCGCCTGGGCCAGCAGCACGCGCCGACGCCAGCCGCCGGAGAGTTCGGCGAGGGTCTTGTCGGCCGGCAACTGCAGGCGGCTGAGGGTGCTGTCCACCAGTTGCTGCAGGCGCCAGCCATCGCGCGCCTCGAGTTCCTGCTGGACCCGCGAGAGGCGCGCCAGGTCATCGTCGGTATGGATGTTCAGGCTCAGGTGGTGGTACTCGGCGAGCAGCTTGCCGACTTCCGCCAGACCCTCGGCCACCACGTCGAACACTGTCCGTTCGTCGGCACGCGGCAGTTCCTGGGGCAATTCGCCGATTTTCAGCGCCGGTGCGCGCCAGACTTCGCCGTCGTCGGCCTGCTGTTCGCCCTTGACCACCTTGAACAGGCTGGACTTGCCGGTACCGTTGCGCCCGATCACGCAGACCCGCTCGCCACGGCCGATCTGCCACGACACCTTGTCCAGCAAGGGAGTGGTGCCAAAGGCCAGGGATACATCGGTGAACTTGAGCAGGGTCATGGGCGCCTCCGGAAACAGGGCGCGCATTTTACGCCGGATAGGCATCGGATGGCACGGCGCTTTCACCGCCATGCCGCAACGGCTAAGCTTAGGCGAGCCATCCGCCCGGCTTCGGGCGCGCCCCGCGACAGCGGTCGCGCGCCAGTCCCGCGAGCGGTCGAAACGCCCGTAGGCAGCCGTTGCGGACCTGCCGACGTTACCCGACATCACCTGCCCGGATAAGTCATGCGCGGTCGCCTGTTCACTCTCGTTTCCTGCCTTTTGCTCAGTATTTCCTCCGTCGACGCGGTCCACGCCGCTTCCCTGACCGAACAACGCCGTCTCTACGACCAGGCCAAGGCCGCCCTGGCCAAGGGCAACAGCGCGCCCTACATGGCCTCGCGCAGCGCCCTGCGCGATTACCCGCTGGAACCCTACCTGGCCTACGACGAGCTGACCCACCGGCTGAAGACCGCCAGCAACGAGGAGGTCGAGCGCTTCCTCACCGAACACGGCGACCTGCCGCAGATCGGCTGGCTGAAACTGCGCTGGCTGCGCCTGCTGGCCGATCGCGGCGACTGGAAGACCTTCGTCAACTACTACGATCCGAAGCTGAACTTCACCGAACTCGACTGCCTGTATGGCCAGTACCAGCTGGGCCACGGCCAGAAGGCCGAAGGTTACGCCACCAGCGAACGCCTGTGGCTGGTCGGCAAGTCGCAGCCGGCTGCCTGCGATACCCTGTTCGGCCTCTGGCAGGGCGAAGGCCAGCTCACCGAGGAAAAGGTCTGGAAACGCCTCAAGCTGGCCGCCGAAGCGCGCAACTACAGCCTCGCCTCGCACCTCGCGCAGCGCCTGCCGACCCTCGGCAACCAGGGCGCGCTGATGGTCAGCGTGGCGCAGAACCCCGCCCAGCTGAGCCAGACCGGCCGCTTCAGCCAGCGCGACCATGCCACCGCCGACGTGGTCGGTCTCGGCCTGCGCCGCCTGGCGCGGCAGGACCCGGAAAAGGCCCTGAGCCTGCTCGACTACTACAGCTCGGCGCTACCCTTCTCCAGCGACGAGAAGGTCGCCATCGCCCGCGAGATCGGTCTCAGCCTGGCCAAGCGCTTCGATCCGCGTGCACTGCCGCTGATGACCCAGTACGATCCCGGCCTGCGCGACAATACCGTCACCGAATGGCGCACCCGCCTGCTGCTGCGCCTGGGCCGCTGGGACGAAGCCTACGCGCTGACCCGCAAGCTGCCCCAGGATCTCGCCGCCACCAGCCGCTGGCGCTATTGGCAGGCACGCAGCCTGCAACTGGCACAGCCGAACAGCAAGGAGCCGATCGCGCTGTACCAGAAGCTCGCCGGCGAGCGCGACTTCTACGGTTTCCTCGCCGCCGACCGCCTGAGCGTGCCGTACAAGCTCGGCAACCGCCCTGCGCACATCGACCCGCGCGTCCTGCAACGCGTACGCAACGCCGCCAGCACGCGCCGGGCCATGGAGTTCTTCAACCGTGGCGAAGTGATCAACGCCCGCCGCGAGTGGTACCACGCCGCGCGCCTGTTCGATCGCGACGAGCTGATCGCCCAGGCCAGGCTGGCCTACGACATGCAGTGGTATTTCCCGGCGATCCGCTCGATCAGCCAGGCGCAGTACTGGGACGACCTGGACATCCGCTTCCCGATGGCGCACCGCGCCACCCTGGTGCGCGAAGCGAAGAACCGCGGCCTGCACTCCAGCTGGATCTTCGCCATCACCCGGCAGGAAAGCGCGTTCATGTCCGATGCCCGTTCCGGAGTCGGCGCCACCGGGCTGATGCAGCTGATGCCCGGCACCGCCAAGGAGACCTCGCGCAAGTTCGGCATCCCGCTGGCCTCGACCCAGCAACTGATCGTGCCCGACGTCAACATCCGCCTCGGCGCCGCCTACCTGAGCCAGGTGCATGGCCAGTTCAACGGCAACCGGGTACTCGCCTCGGCCGCCTACAACGCCGGTCCGGGCCGCGTCCGCCAGTGGCTGAAAGATACCCGCCACCTGGCCTTCGACGTGTGGATCGAGACCATTCCGTTCGACGAGACTCGCCAGTACGTGCAGAACGTGCTGTCCTATGCGGTGATCTACGGGCAGAAGCTCAATGCACCGCAGCCCATCGTCGACTGGCACGAACGCTACTTCGACGATCTCTGACCCCCAACCCGGCCCGGACGCCCGGGCCTTTCCAGTACCTTGAAAAGGACCTCAAGATGAACAAGCCCCTCGCTACCGCCCTGCTCGCCGCCTCCAGCCTGCTGCTCGCCGACGGCGCCCTGGCCGCCGACGCCTGCGGTACGCCGCGCAACGCCTTCGACAGCGTGTATTGCCGCAGCGGCGAGTTTTCCCAGGCCGACCGCGAGCTGAACCAGCAGTTCGGCACCCTGCGCAAGCACCTGAACGACGGCCAGAAAGCCCTGCTGAAGAAGAGCCAGATCGCCTGGATCAAGGAGCGCGACGCGGCCTGCAGCGAAAGCAAGGACAACGGTTATTTCGTCAATCTCGACTGCGCCACCGAGAAGACCCGCCAGCGCCTCGACTTCCTCCGCGAACGCGAGCGCGAGTGCCTGAGCACCGGTTGCGTCGACGCCAAGCTCTGATCGCCGGCAATGGCCGCCCGCCGCAACGGCGGGCGACCGTTCCTCAGTCGAGGATTTCCACCGGCATCCCCACCTCCAGGCTGCCCTGTCCCAGCGCAATCAGGTTCTGCCCGAACAGCACCGCGCCATCCTTTTCCCGGTAGGTCTTCAGGGTCGTCAGCGGCTCGCGGTCCTCGTTGCGCTCGCCGGTCGCCGGGTCCAGGGTGGTGAGGATGCAGCGGGAACAGGGCTTGGCCACGACGAACTCGACCGAGCCGATGCGGATGCGTTTCCAGCCGTCCTCGGCGAACGCGGCACTGCCTTCCACCACCAGGTTGGGACGGAAGCGCAGCATCTCCAACGGCCGGCCGACCCGCTGGCTGAGGTCGTCGAGCGAAGCCTGGCCGATCAGCAGCAGCGGGAAACCGTCGGCGAAATGCACCTTCTGCCCCGGTTCGGCGTAGCCGGTATCGACCTGCCGCGCGCGCGCCTCGGGAATGTGCACCAGGCGCGTCGGGCGGCCGAGGAAGCGCGTCAGCCAGTCCGCTGCGGCGTCGCCGGCATCCGGCGCCTGCAAGGTATCGCGCCAGACCGTGACGCCACGCAGGTTGGCGTCGGCTGCCGGTACTTCGAGGCTCAGCTCGGACATCCCCGGCGCATTCAGCCGCAGGACCTCCGGCGCCGCCCAGCGCGCCTGGATACGCCCCAGCTGCGGCAGCAGGCGCTGGGTGAAGAAACGTCCGGTTTCGGTGTCCACCGCCATCCAGCGTCGGTCGCCGACCACGCCCAGCGCATCGAGCGCGACGCGCTCCAGGGACTCGGCGGCGGAAGACTTGATCGGATAGCGGTACAGCGCGGAGAGACGGAACATGGAACCAGCATCCTTGGTGGAAAGATGCTGTTATACGGTGTCGCGGGAAAGGCCGACAAGACACAGACGCCACTCCAGGCAGCGGATCAGTCGGCCCCGCCCTCAGTCCTCGCGCGGCGGCTCGCGCAACAACGGCGAACCGGCCGGCAAGTGCACGCGCAGCGCGCCCGGGGAAACCGAGAAACGCAGCTTGCGTCCTTCCAGCGGCTCGCCGTCGAGATTGACGTCGAGACCTTCCGCCGCCTCCACTTCCAGCCATGGCACCCGCGCGCGGACGAACAGGCTTTCCACTCCGTTGCCACCGCCGAGCAGGGTGCCCAGGGTACCGACCATGTCCTGCGGCGTCGGCAGGATGCTCACGTCCAGCAGGCCGTCGTCCACTCGCGCTTGCGGACACAGTACGTGCCCGCCGCCGGCCTGGCGCCCGTTACCGATGCCCAGGGCGAGGAACTCGCCTTCCCACTGGAAGTCCGGGGCGCTGAAACGGCCCTGGGCGGCATGCACTTCGGAAAAACGGGTCAACCCGGTCAACAGGTAGGCGGCACCGCCGAGAACCTTCTTCAGGTCCTCCGAGGTATTCGCCGTGACCTTCGAACCGAAGCCGCCAGTGGCCATGTTGAGGAACAGCTTGCCGTTCACCTCGCCCAGGTCGATCGGCCGCGCCGTCTGGTCGAGCAGCGCCAGCGCCGCGGCCGGCTCCAGGGGAATCCCGGCGGCGCGGGCGAAATCGTTGGCGGTGCCCAGCGGCAGGATCGCCAGGCTCGCCTCGCCTCGCCCGCGCGCCAGCGCTTCGGCCACCTCGCGCAGCGTGCCGTCGCCACCGCCGGCGACCAGCGTCGCAAAGCCGGCCGCCAGCGCCTCCTCGACGATGCGCCGGGCGTCGCCGTCCTCCCAGGTTACCCGCACCGCCAGCTCCCGCCCGGCCTCGCGCTGCGCCGCGACCGCGGCACGAACCTCTTCGTTGCCCGCCTGCTTGCCATGCAGGACCAGCAGAACCTTGTCCTTGTCCATCGAACCGAACCCCTCGTCGTGGCCTTGTCTTTGCCTATTGACCGCGTATCCGGGACGGAAGTGCGGCGCCCGGTTCAGGCAGGGTAGCCGGTAATCTCGCGAATGCTGCGGTAGAGCGGGCGCAACTGGCGATACATGCGCAGGTAGACCTCGCCATAGAGCCGCTGGTAGATCTGCCGGGCTTCCGCCTGGGGCAGGAAAACCCGGCCGACGCGGGTCATCCCGGCCACCGCGCTGGCGACGTCCGGATAGAGGCCGAGCCCCACCGCGCAGTCGATCGCCGCACCCAGGCCGGACGCCTCGTAGACATGCGGGCGCTCGGCCGGCAGGCCGAAGATGTCGGCGGTGAGCTGCATCGCCGCGTCGCTCTGCGAGCCGCCGCCGGCCACGCGCAGGCGCACGATCGGCGTGCCCGAACGCTTCTCGATGCGCTCCTTGCCCTGGCGCAGGGCATAGGCCAGGCCCTCGAGGATGGCCCGGTAGATGTGTGCCCGGGTATGCACGTCGCCGAAACCGATCATCGCCCCCTTGGCCTCCAGTCCCGGTTCGCGGATTCCCGGCGACCAGTAGGGTTGCAGGGTCAGGCCCATCGAGCCGGGCGGCACGCCGTTGACCAGTTCGTCGAACAGTTGCTCCGGCTCGACCCCCTGCTCGCGCGCCTGCTGCATCTCGCGCAAGCCGAACTCGCGCTTGAACCAGCTGACCATCCAGTAGCCGCGATAGATCATCACCTCGGTATTGAAATGATCGGGAATCGCCGCCGGATAGGGTGGAATCAGCGGCACGGTTTCCAGGTAGCGGGCGCGAGTGGTGTTGATGGTCGCCGTGGTGCCGTAGGAGAGGCAGGCGATGGTGGGCTCCAACGCACCTGCGCCGAGCACCTCGCAGGCCTTGTCGGCCCCCGCGGCGATCAACGGCAGGCCTTGCGGAATGCCGGTGTGCCGGCTGGCCTCGGCGCTGATCTCGCCGAGCCGCTCGCCCGGCTTGAACAGCTCCGGCAACTGCTCGCGGCGTACCGCCAGCGCCTGCCATTTCCAGTCGCGCGGGGCGGCCCAGCGCAGGCGCTTGTAGTCGAACGGCAGGTAGGCTACGCAGCACCCCACCGAATCGACGAAACGGCCGGTCAGGCGGTGGCTGAGAAAGCCGGAAAGCAGCAACACCTTGTCGGTCTTCGCGGCGATCTCCGGCTGCTCCTGGGCCACCCAGTTGACCTCGGCCTGGGCGCGGAAATGCTCCACCGCGCCCTCGGCGCCGACCAGCTTGAACAGCCAGCCCCACGGCCCCCTGATGCGCTCGCGGACCTCCGCCCGGCGCTGGTCGAGCCAGAGGATCGCCGGACGCAACGGCCTGTCCTCGGCATCGACGTGGATCACCGTACCGCGCTGGGTGGTCAGCGACACCCCGCGGATGAGCCCGCGATCGATGTCCACCTGGTCCCAGAGCCGCCGACAGGCCTCGCCGAGCATCGCCCAGTAGTACTCGGGGTCCTGTTCGGCCCAGCCCGGATGCTTCGAGTAGTAGGCCTCCAGCTCCACCTTGCCCTTGCCCAGCAGGTTGCCCTGCAGGTCGAACAGCAGGGCGCGCACGCTCTGGGTGCCATTGTCGATCGCCAGCAGATAGTTCTTGTCGTTCATCTCGTTCTCGTCTCGGCTGGTCAGACGGGCAGGCTGTAGTGCCGGCGCCAGAGGTCCAGATAGGCCTGTTGCTCACGTTCCCAGCGCGGGTCGTCCCAGCCCAGGCGCGCTTGGCAGAGTGCGCGGATACGCGGCAGGTATGCCGCGCCGCCTCCGGGCAACAGCAGGCCGAGGCGGGTGCGGCGCAACAGCAGGTCGTCGAGATGCAGCACCATTTCCGCCTCGGCGGCGAACGCCAGTTCGGCCCAGAGCGTTTCGCTGGCACCCACGCAGTCCGTTCCGAGGGTGTCCACCAGCCGCTTGAGGCGGACCAGGTCGCGTCCGTAGCGACCGGCCAGGCGGCGTCGCTGGCCACTGCCGAGCCCGTCGATGAGCGGACCTTCGCAGGCGCCGAAGACCGCCGCGCCATCGTCCGTGACCGTGCGCCCGAGCAGCGGCGCGCAGGCTTGTAGCACCTCCACCGCCAGCGGCCGGAAGGTGGTCAGCTTGCCGCCGGCCAGGGTCACGCAGCCCGGCTCGCGCCAGAGCACATGCTCGCGTTTCTCGTCGGAAGGCTTGCCGCTGTCGTCGCCGCTGCTGACCACCGGTCGCACGCCGGCCCAGGTCGACAGCACGTCGCGCGCCTCGATGGCGGCGGCGGGAAACTGCTGGGCGCAGGCCGCCAGCAGGTAGTCGAGTTCGGCGCGGCTGATCCGCGCGTCCTCCCCAAGGCCGTCGCGATGGTCGAGATCGGTGGTGCCGACCACCGTCGCGCCCTCCCAGGGGAACACGAACACCGGTCGCCGGTCCGTGGCGTGCATGAAGCTGAAGGCATGGGCCACCGGCAGGCGCCAGGCCGGCAGCAATAGATGGCTGCCGCGCAGCGGGCGGATGTGCTCGCTTCCGCCGGGCTGGCGCAACTCATCGGCCCAGGCCCCGGTGGCCACCGCCAGGGCACGGCAGCGAAAGTCGAGAAGCTCGCCGCTCTCGCGGTCCTCGGCGCGCAGGCCGACCACCTGGCCGCCCTCGCGCAGCAATTCGCGCACACGCATGCCGTTGAATGCCTCGCCGCCGTCGTGACGCGCCTCGGCCAGCACCCGCAGCACCAGGCGCGCATCGTCGGTCACCGCATCGAAGAATCGCGTGCCGCCGAGCAGCCGTTGTTCCTTCAGGCCCGGCGCCAGGTAGCGCAACGCGGCGGCGTCGTAGAAACGGTGGTTGCGCCGCCCGGCAAGGGCGTCGTAGACGCTCAGCAGGCCGCCGAATAGCCGCGGGCCGGGAAAGCCGCCGCGGTAGTGGGCCATCACGAAGCTCAACGGCTCCACCAGCCCAGGCGCCTCGCCGAGCAGGCGCTGGCGCTCGCGCACCGAGTCGCGGGTCAGCCGCCACTGGCCCTTGGCGATGTAGCGCAGGCCGCCATGGACCATCTTCGACGAGCGGCTCGAGGTGCCCCAGGCGAAGTCCCGCTGCTCCAGCAGCAGGCAGCGCCAGCCGCGCCGCGCGGCTTCGCGGAGGATGCCGGCACCGCTGATGCCGCCGCCGACCACGATCAGGTCCCACTCCTGCCCCGCCAGCGCCGGCAGGCGGCGGCGACGCCACTCCTCGTTCCAGGCTGAAGTCATTCCGCTCAGTCCTGCAGCAAGGTGCCGCGGTTGAGCCGCCCGGCCGGATCGAAGTGACCGGCCATGGCACGCAGCGCGGCGACGCCCAGTTCGCCCTTCTCGCGGGGCAGGTAGGGTGCGTGGTCCTTGCCGACGCCATGCTGGTGGCTGATGGTGCCGCGATTGTCGACGATCGCCTGGCTGGCCGCATGCTTGAGACGCTTCCAGCGCTCCAGCGTCGCCGCATAGCTCGCGGCCGGACGGAACACGTAGGTGGTATAGATGCTCGACCCCTCGCCATAGACATGCGAGAGGTGGGTGAACACATGGACCCTCTCGCCCTCGGCGGCCAGGCCGTCGCGCAGGCTGGCCTCGATCTTCTGCAGCAGGCCGTCGACGTTGCTCCAGTCGGTGGCGGTCTCCAGGGTGTCCACGGCGTAGCCCGCCTGCCACAGGGCCTCGCGCAGGTAGGGGAAGCGGAAGCGGTTCTGCGCCCACTTGCGCCCCAGCAGGGTGCCGGTGAAGACCCCGCCGAAGCGTTTCAGCAAGGCCTTCGCCTGGCTCAGCGACAATCCGTTCTGCCGACGGTTGCCGGTCACGCCGAAGGTCAGCATGCACTTGCCCTCGCCCGCGCCGCGCAGTGCCAGGTATTTCTCCAGCCAGGCGATCTGTCCGGGATGGCCGGCCAGGGCCAGTTGGGTCATGGTCTCCACGGCGTTGGACAGGCGCAGCATCGACAGCGGCACGCGCGCCTGGGCCAGCTCGCGGGTGGCTTGCAGGGCCTGCTGCCAGTTCGGCAGGAAGACGCTGTAGAAGCGCTCGTCCTCGGCCAGCGGCGAGACCCGCACCTTCACCGAGGAAATGATCCCGAAGCGTCCCTCAGAGCCCAGCACCAGTTCGCGCAGGTCCGGTCCCGCCGCGGATGCCGGGAAGGTAGCGATTTCAAGCGGCCCGGCGAAGGTCTCCAGGGTCCCGCCGGCGAAAAGTTGTTCGATCCGCCCGTAGCGCAGCGACTGCTGGCCACTGGAGCGGCTGGCGACCCAGCCACCGAGGGTCGACAACTCCCAGGACTGCGGGAAATGCCCGAGCGTGTAGCCCAGCGCACGCAACTGGCTCTCCACCTGCGGGCCGGCGGCGCCGGGGCCGAAGGTCGCGACCAGGCTCTCGCGGTCCAGATCGAGCAGGCGGTTCATACGCTCCAGCGAGACCGTCAGTACCGGCCGCCGCGAGGCTTGCGGATTGATATGGCCGGCCACGGAAGTACCGCCGCCATAGGGAATCAGTTGCAGGTCGCGGGAGTCGGCCAGGGCCAGCAACTCGCGGATCTGCTCGGCGGTTTCCGGATAGGCCACGGCGTCCGGGTAGACGCCGAAGTCGCCCTCGCGCATCGCCAGCCAGTCCGGCAGGCTCTGCCCGCGGGCATGCAGCAGACGCTCACGGGGGTCGATGCTGTAGCGCGGATCGGCCTCCAGGCGCGACGCCGGGACCTTCGCCAGCGCCGCCTCCAGGCTGGCGTCCGGCAAGCGTGCGCCCTGCCCAACCAGTTCCGCCAGGAACCCACGGGCGCTGTCCGGCAATTCGACCACGGTGCTTTCTTCGCCCCAGCCATTCCAACGACGCATGAACCTCTCCCCTCGCTTGTCGCGGCAACCTGTTTATCGGAACCTTTCTGGCTGCCTATACTAGCCAGCCGCCCTCGCCTGTCACTGTCGGATCGAGACACTCCCTGTGACCGATCAAGACAGCCGGCACGCACGCCGGACGGCCTGTTCCACCCGCCACGACAAGAACAACGACCATGCAGACCCTTGGCTCCACCTCGGTTCCGGCCCTGCTGAAGTACCTGCGCCACGCCGAACGGCTCGGCCTGGACATCGCCCCTGCCCTGGCCGCCGCCGGCCTCCAGGCCGACCAGCTCAACGACAATCGCCAGCGCCTGCCGGGCGAAGCCCACGAGCGCCTGCTCGGCTATTTCTGCGAGCATTCCGGCGATCCCCTGTTCGGCCTGCATTCGGCGCGCTTCGTCCAGCCCGGCTCCTGGAGCGTGCTCGGCTACATCGCGATGAACTGCGCCACCCTGGGCGAGGCCATGAGCCGCATCACGCCCTACGAGAAGCTGGTCGGCGACATGGGCACCAGCCGCATCGAGGCGGCCGGCGGGCAGGTCCGGCTGATCTGGAACTGCCGCCACCAGACACCCCTGGTACGGCGCCACATGGTCGAGCACGTCCTGGCTTCCTGGGTCCTCTACGCGCGCTGGATCGCCGACCTGGAAGGTTCGCCGGACGAGGTCTGGCTGGAACACGACCTGCCGGACGGAACCCGCGTGGAAGACTACGAGACCTTCTTCGGCTGTCCGGTGCGCTTCACCCAACCCTGTTCGGCGCTGCTGGTACCACTGGACTACCTGGCGCTGCCGCTGCGCCAGGCCGACGCGACGCTGCTGCGCACCCTGGAAGAACATGCCCTGGCGCTGATGGCCGAGCTGGACGATGACGAGCCGCTGCCGCTGCGGGTGAAGAACGCCCTGCGCCAGCTACTCAAGGACGGCCTGCCGCGCAAGGAACGGGTGGCGGAGAAGTTCGGCATGACCGTACGCACCCTGCAACGCCACCTGCAGCAAGCCGGCAGCAGCTACCAGCAGACCCTCGACGAACTGCGCCGCGAACTGGCCGAGCACTACCTGCTGCATAGCGAGCTGCCGATCCAGGACATCGCCCAGTACCTGGGCTTCACCGAGTCCCGCTCGTTCCATCGCAGTTTCAAGGGCTGGACCGGGCAGACGCCCGGCGAGTACCGGCAACGGCGGAAGGAGCCGGCGGCGCAATGAGAACGGCGGCCATCCGGCCACCGTCGGCTCAGTCGAGCAGTTCGCTCAGCGGAATGAACGCCACGCCCTCGCCTTCCACGAGGGTACGTCCCTCGCGGACCTCCACCAGCCCCTCGGCCCAGGAAGCGCTGCGCAGTACCCCGGAACTCTGGTTCGGATAGAGCACCGCGCGGCCCTGCTCCAGGCGACCACGCAGGTACTCGCGACGCTGCCCCGCCTTGGTCCAGGCGAAGCCGGCCGGTACCTCCACCCGCAGCGGCGCGACCTGCGCCACGCCGAGCCGGCGCAGCAGGTAGGGACGCGCCAGCAGGGCGAAGGTGACCAGGGTTGAAGCCGGATTGCCCGGCAGGCCGATCACCGGGATGCCCTGGAACTGGCCGACGGTCAGCGGCTTGCCGGGTTTTATCGCCAGCTTCCAGAGGGTCAGCTCGCCGGCTTCGCGCAGCGCCATGCCGAGGAAGTCGGCCTCGCCCACCGATACGCCGCCAGTGGAAAGGATAAGGTCCACCCCGGCCAACCCGGCCAGGCGCTCGCGGGTACGTGCCAGGTCGTCGGGAAGGATACCGGCGTCGAGCACGTCGCAGCCCAGGCGTTGCAGCCAATCCTTGAGCAACGGACGGTTGCTGTTGTAGATCTGCCCGGCCTGCAGCGGCTGGCCCGCCTCGACCAGCTCGTCGCCGGTGGACAGCAGCGCCACCCGCGGCTTGCGTCGCACCTCCAGGGCCGCGCAGCCGAGCGAAGCCGCCAGCCCCAGTTCGATGGAGCGCAGGCGCGTGCCGGCCGGCAGGACCAGGTCGCCCTGGCGGATTTCCTGGCCACGCGGGCGCACATGCTGGCCCGCGCGCAACGGCTGGGTGAAGCGCACGCGGCCATCGTCGAGCGCTTCGGCGTTTTCCTGCATCTCTACCAGATCGGCGCCTTCCGGCAGCGGCGCACCGGTGAAGATCCGCGCACAGGTACCCGCTTGCAGCGGCTCCGGCGCCTGTCCGGCAAAGATCTTCTGGCTGACCGGCAGTGGCTCGCCGTTCCAGTCGGCGAGGCGCAAGGCGTAGCCGTCCATGGCGCTGTTCGGCCACGGCGGCAGGTCCAGGCCGGCCAGCAGGTCGACCGCCAGCACGCGGCCGCCAGCCTGCTCCAGGGGCACCTGCTCACACGTATCGATAGGCGTTTGCGCGGCCAGTTCGAGGAGCCGTTCCAGCGCCGTCTCGACCGGCATCAGCCCCGGCTGTTCGCAGCAGCCGCTCACCCGCGGCTCTCGCAGGGCGCCGCCTGTTTCAGGTGCGGGACGAAGTTGCACGGGCGATGACGGGCGTCCAGTTGCTCGACGAGGATGCCTTCCCAGGCAGTGCGGCAGGCATTGGTGGAGCCCGGCAGGCAACAGACCAGGGTACCGTTGGAAAGCCCGGCCAGGGCCCGCGACTGGATGGTGGAGGTACCGATGTCGGCCAGCGAAATCTGCCGGAACAGCTCGCCGAAGCCGTCCACCTGCTTGTCCAGCAGGCAGGCCACCGCTTCCGGGGTGCTGTCGCGGCCGGTGAAACCGGTGCCGCCGGTGATCAGCACGACCTGCACGCTGTCCTCGGCGATCCAGGTCGCGACCTGTGCGCGGATCCGGTACAGGTCATCCTTCAGCAGCACGCGAGCGGCCAGGTTGTGCCCGGCCTCGGTCAGGCGGTCGACGAACAACTGGCCTGAGGTATCGGTTTCCAGGGTACGGGTATCGCTGACGGTCAGGACGGCGATGTTCAACGGCACGAATGCCGTTTCGGCCTTGTGGCTCATGGGGTTGGCCCTTGCTTGTGGACGTGATCGCGGTGTTATATCACAGGCCCGACACGGAGACCCCAGATGCCCGATAGCGCCCTGCCCCCCTGCTCCATCCTTCTCCTGGCGGGAGGCCGCGGCCAGCGCATGGGCGGTCGCGACAAGGGCCTGATCGAGTGGCAGGGCCTGCCCCTGATCGCCCACCTGCATCGCCTGGTGCGCCCGCTCACCGATGACCTGATCGTCTCCTGCAACCGCAACCAGGAACGCTATGCGGCCTATGCCGACCGCCTGGTGAGCGACGACAGCCGAGACTTCCCCGGCCCGCTCGCCGGCATCCGCGCCGGCCTGGCGGTGGCCCGGCATCCCTGGCTGCTGGTGCTGCCCTGCGACGCGCCGCGCATCGACCGCGCCTTGCTGGAAACCCTGCTGCAGGCCGCCGGCCGCACACCGGCGCGCCCCTGGATGCTGCGCTGCGGCGGCCAGTGGGAACCGCTGTTCAGCCTGATCCCGACGCACCTGGCCGAAGAGATAGAACACGCCTGGCGCCAGGGCGACCGTAGCCCACGCCACGTCCTGTTGCCGCTTGGCGCGGAGGCCATCGAGCTGGCCGCGGGCGATCCGCGGCTGGCCAACCTGAACACCCCCGAGCTGTTGGCTAATCACCGCGAACTGAAGTAAAACGGAAGGGACGTCGAGTCGAATTTTCTCGAAGGTGGGGGGAACACTCGTTTTTAGGGGGGAACTCTTCCTAGAACTCGTCTGTCAGAAACTCGTAACTTCAAAGTCTGACCGCACAGGAGAACTGCGCAATGATCAAGCGGATGCTACCCGCCCTCCTCCTCGCCGTAGGCCTCGGCGCCCT
Source organism: Pseudomonas sp. HMSC067G02 (assembly GCF_001813485.1). NCBI lineage: Bacteria > Pseudomonadati > Pseudomonadota > Gammaproteobacteria > Pseudomonadales > Pseudomonadaceae > Pseudomonas > Pseudomonas sp. HMSC067G02. Next base: position 93,144 of record NZ_KV812717.1, on the reverse strand, counting down.
CGCGGGTTGTTCCAGCCCTACCGTGATCACCCTCAACGACGGACGTGAAATCCAGGCCGTAGACACCCCTTCCTATGACGAGGATTCCGGCTTCTACGAGTTCGAACAGCTCGACGGCAAGCGCGCCCGCGTGAACAAGGACCAGGTCCGCACCGTCAAGGAACTCTGATACCGTCGCGTAACAGGTTTTCCTGAAGACCCCGTCGACTCGAACGAGCGACGGGGTCTTTGCTTTTCCGCCCGGGGAAACCGGGGCTCGAAAAAAAGTTCATCTAACCCCTTGTGTACCAAAACTTTTTCTGTAGAATGCGCCCCAACAAAACGGAGCGTAGCGCAGCTTGGTAGCGCGTCTCGTTCGGGACGAGAAGGTCGCTGGTTCGAATCCAGTCGCTCCGACCATATCCCGAAAAACCCGCCTCAACGGCGGGTTTTTTATTGCCTGCGATTCGGTCTTTCTCACAGGGTACGCAGGTAGGCCACCAGGTCGCCCTTCTCTTCCGCGGACAGCTTGCGCTCCAGCACCAGGTTGAAGAACTCCACCGTGTCCTCCAGGGTCAGCAGGCGGTCGTCGTGCAGGTACGGCGGCGAATCCTTGATCCCGCGCAACGGGAAGGTCTTGATCGGCCCGTCGGCGGACGCCATCACGCCATTGACCAGTTTCGGATCGTAGAAGCGCTCCACCTTCAGGTTGTGCATCAGGTTGTCGGTGAAGTAAGGCGGCGCATGACACCCGGCGCAGGCCGCCTTGCCGTAGAACAGCTTTTCGCCACGCAATTCCTGCTCGCTGGCCTTGCCCGGATCGAGCCGCCCCTCCACATCCAGCTTCGGTGCCGGGGGGAAGTCCAGCAGCGCCTGGAACTCACCCATGAAATGCACCTGACTGCCACGCTCGAGCACGTTCACCCCCTTCTTGGTGGCGATTACCGGATCGCCGTCGAAGTAGGCGGCGCGCTGCTCGAACTCGGTGAAGTCCTCGACGGTCTTCAGCGCCCTCTGCGAGCCGAACAGCCGCTGGATGTTCACCCCGCGCAGCGTCGGCGTGTCGATGCGGTGGCGGAACGGCTGCGGGCGCACGTCGCCGGCCAGGTGGGTAGCGGCATTGGTGTGGCCGTTCGCATGGCAGTCGAAGCAGGCCACGCCGCGGCTCGGATGCTCGCTACGGCGATCGTCGGTGAGGTTGAACTGCTGCTGCGGAAAGGCCGTTAGCAGCAGGCGCAGCCCTTCCAGTTGCTTGGGATTGAGAATCCCGTTGAACAGCTCGAAATAGTTGTCGATGGTCACCAGCTTGCCCTTGGACACATCGCCCAGGTCAGGCCGGGTGGTAAGGAACATCGGTGCCGGGAATTCCGGCAGGAAGTGGTCCGGCAGGTCGTAGTCGAGGTCGAAACGGGTCAGGTCGCGGCTTTCCTGGCGCTTGATCTCGTCGATGAGGAACTTGGGAAAGACCATCCCGCCCTCCGCATGGTTGGGGTGTGGCAGCGGCAGGAAGCCGCCGGGGAACAGCCCCTGCTTGCGGATTTCCTCGGGGCTCAGCCTGGCCAGCTCCTCCCAGCTGGTGCCGGCCGGCAGCTTCACCCGGCCCCCTTCCTGCAGCGGCTTGCCGCGCGTCATGCTGGCACCCTTGGCCGGCCTGTCGCTGAGATCGTAACGCTGCTCGAGAAGCGTCTTGTGGGCCTGCTCGATCGACGGCTTGTTCGCCGTCATGCGCTTCATGATGGTGGCGAAGTCCTCGTTGATCACCACCGGCGAATAGCTGGAAGTCTTGCTTGGCTGCTCATCCCCCGCGACCACGGCGGATTGCAGCCCCAGGGCGAGCGGCATGACCCAGAGGGCATGGCGCGTCCAGGCGGGCGTTTTCATCAGGCGTCCTCTTTCGTTATGAGGAAACGCCGAGCCTCGTCGTCCCGACCCCACACCCCGGCGGTCCGCGACAGCGGACCGAACGACCTGCGACGCGTCCTGCGCCACGCGGGTTCCCGGCTGTTTCCAGTCAGTCCTGAAGGGAACTCAGGGTTTATCCATCGCCCTTAGGCCTAGCCGAACGCAGCCTGCCGAGCCAATAGGCTCAGGCTATGAAAACCATTGAGAAACGCCTATGCATCGCTTCGCCAGCATCGCCGAAGCCAGGCACCGCGCGGCATGGGGGAAGGAAGCGGAACGCAGTCCGGTTTGCGCATAGCGCGCGGGGTTACCAGCGGTGCCGCGCTTAGCGCGAATGAATAGGCATCAGCGGCTGAGGAAGGCTGCGACCTGCTCGGCCTCGAACGGCCAGTTCAGCTCGGCGCCATTGTCGCAGCGGCGCAGCACCGGGATCCGCAGGCCATAGCGCTCGACCCAGGCTTCGTCGTCGGCGATGTCCACCAGTTCGACCAGCAGGCCATGTTCGACGAAGGGCATCAGCACCGCCTCCGCGACTTCGCAGAGGTGGCAACCGAGGGTTCCGAAGAGTTGGCATTCCGGGGGCATCGAAAGGACCTGTGCAGTGTTTCGCGGCGATGGTAGCACCCGCGCTCAGATGCCAGCGACCTGCAACAGACTTTCGGCCGCCTGCCGGGCCTCGCGGGCCTGGTCCGCCGGCCCGTGGATGTGCGCCATCACCAGGGCGCCCTCCATCAGGTATTGCAACTGCCGCGCAAGCAGTGCCGCCGAACGCACGCCCAGGCGCTCCAGCTGGCGCTGGAAATAGGCTTCGACGAAGGCCTTT
>NZ_KV812717.1:0-90340 GCF_001813485.1 Pseudomonas sp. HMSC067G02 | reverse complement strand
TTTGCTCGGCCGCCTGGCGATGGATCGGATGCGAGCGCTCATGGAACTCGGCGGCGGCATGGATGAAGGCACAGCCACGGAACGCCTCGTCCTGGAGGAACTCCTGCAGACCATCGAACACCGCCAGGATCGCCGCGCGCGGCTGCAACCGTGCCTCGGCTTCGAGCATGCGTTCGGCGGTGCGCTGCCGACGCACCTCCAGGGCGGCCATGATCAGTTCGTCCTTCGAGCGAAAGTGTTTGTACAGCGTCATCTTCGCCACGCCGGATTCGGCCAGGATGCGGTCGATGCCGGTGGCGTGGTAACCCTCGCGATAGAACAGGTCGACGGCGGTGCTGAGCAGTTGCTCGCGTTTGCGGGATGTCATGGAAAGCCTCCTGAGCGGCCCATTATGCGCGACCCTGCCGCCCCCTTGAACCGCTCTGCGTCGCTCCCCGGACGAATACCGACGGAAAAAGGCGAACGCGTGCCTTGAAATATACAGACCTGTCTGTCTAATATCCAGACACCAATACCCGCCTGGAACCCTCAGATGAAACTCCATGACCTGGATCTCTCCGGCAACGCCTACAAGGTCCGCCTGTTCCTCTCCCTCATCGGCCGCGAGGCGACGCTGCGGCCGGTCGATTTCCTCAACCGCGAGCACAAGACCCAAGCCTTCCTCCGCATGAATCCCCGCGGGCAGATCCCGGTGCTGGAAGACGGCGAGCTGCAACTGGGCGACTCCCATGCCATCCTCGTCTATCTGGCGCGACACCATGCCGATCCCGTGTGGTATCCGCTCGACCCCGTCAGCCAGGGCCGAATCGCCTACTGGCTCAGCTATTCGGCCAACGAGGTGCAGAACGGTCCGGCCAGCGCCCGGCTGATCGCCCGCTTCGACCTGCCGCTGGATCGCGAGCAGACCCACCAGCGAGGCCTGGAAGTGCTGCGCCTGGTCGAGCGGCACCTGGCCGAGCATCGCTGGCTGGCCCAGGGCGAACAGCCGAGCATCGCCGACGTGGCCCTCTACCCCTACCTGGCCCTGGCCCCCGAGGGCGGCCTGGCGCTGGACCACTACCCGGCGCTGAACGCCTGGATCGCCCGCATCCGCGCGCTGCCCGGCTACATCCCGATGCCCGGCCTGTAGCTCGACAGGAGGCAGCATGAGCCAGGAACAGAGCCCCTTCCACGCCGGCGAACTGGCGATCCAGGAACGCGCCGGCGTTCGCGAGCAGGTCGCCGGCTTCGGCAGCCGCGCGATCCGCACCTTCATGCCGGACCAGCATCGGGAGTTCTTCGCCCTGCTACCGCTGTTGCTGGTGGGCAGCCTCGACGCCGACGGCTACCCCAGCGCCTCGGTGCTCTGGGGCCCCCCCGGCTTCGCCCGTTCGCCGGAACCGACCCGCCTGCGCATCGACAGCCTGCCGCAAGCGGACGATCCGCTGGCGGCCAATCTCGAGGCCGGCACCCGCCTCGGCATCCTCGGCCTGGAATGGCCGACCCGCCGCCGCAACCGCATGAATGGACGGGTCCTGGCGCGGGACGGAAAGGGTTTCACGGTCGGCGTCGAGCAGTCCTTCGGCAACTGTCCCAAGTACATCCAGGCGCGCAGCCATCAGCCCGTCTCCAGGGTCGCAAGTCCCGCGTTGCAGGGCGAAGGACTCGATCCGCGCTGGCTGTCGCTGGTCTCGCGCAGCGATACGCTGTTCATCGCCAGCCAGCATGCCGACCCACTCAGGGGCGGCGTCGACGTCTCCCATCGGGGCGGGCCGCCGGGCTTTCTCCGGCTCGGCGCGGATGGCCGCCTGTGGTTGCCCGACTACGCCGGCAACCGCCTGTTCAATACCCTCGGCAACCTGCTCCAGGAGCCTCGCTGCGGCCTCCTGTTCATCGATTTCGACAACGGCGACCTGCTGCACCTGCACGCCGAGGCCGAGCTGTTCTGGCCGGGTTCGCAGCCATCCATCCCCTGGCCCGCCGGCGCCGAGCGCCTGCTGGCGTTGCGCCCCGCAGGCTGGCGCTGGCGGCGCGGCCGCCTGCCGCTGGCATTCGGCGAGCCCCAGCCATCCCCTTTTCTTCCTGCCGGTGAATCTTGATGCCTTTCCTGTATCGCCTTGCCTCGTTGTTGATCGCCCTCCTCGTCCTGCCGGTGCAGGCGGCGGAAATGCGAGTCGCCCTGTTGCGCACCTCGGGAGTGGAAACCCTCGATGCGCTCACCGTCGACGGCGGCTCCTGGGTGCGCCGGGTGCCGCTCAGCCATACCGCGGTGCTGATCGAGCACCATGCCGCCACCCTGCTCTTCGACACTGGCCTGGGGCGCGACATCGACGCCCAGTTCCGCGCCGACATGCCCTGGTGGGCGGCGCCGCTGTTCGCTTACCAGAAAGTCGTCCCGGCGCGCGACCAACTGGACGCAGCCGGTATCCGCGTCGATCGCATCCTGCTGTCCCACGCACACTGGGATCACGCCTCGGGCCTGGTCGACTTCCCCGAAGTACCGGTCTGGGCACCCTACGAGGAGATCGCCTTCAGCCGCATCGCCACCCCGCCGGCCGCCTTCCCCAGCCAATTCCGCCATGGCGTGCGCTGGCGACCTTACAGCTTCGATCCGCAGCCGTTCATGGGCTTCGACGAAAGCCTCGACCTGTTTGGCGACGGCCGCCTGGTGCTGGTCCCCCTGCCCGGCCATACGCCCGGCTCGGTCGGTCTGTTCGTCACCCTCGACAGCGGGCGCCGGCTGTTCTTCAGCGGCGACACCAGTTGGCGACTCGAAGGCGTCGAAGGCCCGCGGCAGAAATTCTTCGCCGGCCGCGCCCTGGTCGATCGCGATCCCGCGCGCACCCTCGCGCAACTGGCGAAGATCCGCCTGCTGCTCCGCAGCGACCCGCGCCTGAGCGTGATTCCGGCGCACGATGCGCGGGTCCAGGCCGCCCTGGGCTACTTCCCGCACTGGCTGGAATAGCGGGAAAGCCCGTCCTAGACAGGGTTCGTGCCAATTCGCGGCCACCCTCGACTAATGTCTAACAGTGGCCGTCTTCCTGTAGTGCTTAAGTAACCGGGCTGTCACAGGCCGACGTGGCGTCACGCCGCCGCCATCGGCCTGCCCCAAGCGCTCGAGGAGACAATAACAATGAGCATGACCCCGATCGCCCGTGCCGTGGCTTTTGCCGCGCTGGGTTCCAGCATTACCGTCCCAACCCTGGCCCATGCCGAGTTCATCAAGGACAGCAAGGCCAGCATCGAACTCCGCAACTTCTACTTCAACCGTGATTTCCGCCAGGAAGGCGCCAGCCAGTCCAAGGCCGAGGAATGGGCCCAGGGCTTCCTCCTGCGCTACGAGTCCGGCTACACCGAGGGCACCATCGGTTTCGGCGTCGACGCCATCGGCCTGCTCGGGGTGAAGCTCGACTCCAGCCCCGACCGCAGCGGCACCGGCCTGCTCAAGCGCGACCGCGAGACCGGCCGCGCCCAGGACGACTATGGCGAGGCAGGGATCACCGCCAAGCTGCGGGCGTCGAAGAGCACCCTGAAGATCGGCACCCTGACCCCCAAGCTGCCGGTGATCATGCCCAACGACAGCCGTCTGCTGCCACAGACCTTCCAGGGCGGCGCGCTGAACTCCATGGAGATCGACGGCCTGAGCCTCGACGCCGGGCGCCTGAAGAAGGTCAACCAGCGCGACTCCTCGGACAACGAGGACATGACCATCACCGGTGGCGGCAAGCGCAACATCGTGGTCCGTTCCGGGCTGACTTCGGACAAGTTCGACTTCGCCGGCGGCAGCTACAAGTGGACCGACAACCTCAGCACCAGCTACCACTACGGCAAGCTCGACAACTTCTACAAGCAGCATTACCTCGGCCTGGTGCACACCCTGCCGATCGCCGACAAGCAGTCGCTGAAATCCGACATCCGCTGGGCGCGCTCCACCGACGACGGCTCCAGCAACGTCGACAACAAGGCGCTCAACGCCATGTTCACCTACAGCCTCGGCTACCACGCCTTCGGCGTCGGCTACCAGAAGATGAGCGGCGACACCGGCTTCGCCTACATCAACGGCGCCGACCCCTACCTGGTGAACTTCATCCAGATCGGCGACTTCGCCAACAAGGACGAGAAATCCTGGCAGGCGCGCTACGACTACAACTTCGCCGGCGTCGGCATTCCCGGCCTGACCTTCATGACCCGCTACGTCAAGGGCGACAACATCGACCTGCTGACCACCTCGGGCGAAGGCAAGGAATGGGAACGCGACATGGACATCGCCTACGTGTTCCAGAGCGGCCCGTTGAAGAACCTCGGGGTGAAGTGGCGCAACGCGACCATGCGCACCAACTACACCAACGACTACGACGAAAATCGCCTGATCGTCAGCTACACGCTGCCGCTCTGGTAACGGCAGGCCCCGCGGATAGCCGCGCTACGGCCATCCGCCCCTCCCCAGAGCCCCGCGGCAGAACGAAGAGGCCACCCTTGGGTGGCCTCTTTCATGGCGGGATGCCTCGCTCGCAACGTGCAGGACGGATAGCGCCTGGGGCGTTATCCGCCGATACCCCGCCGGACCAAGGAAGTCCGCCCCCTCATTCGTGGCTGATCGCGCCGATCTTGTGGATCGACAGGTCCGCGCCGTAGTACTCCTCCTCCTGGCTCAAGCGGATGCCCAGCAGCGCCTTCATCAGCCCATAGACCAACAGGCCGCCGGCGAAAGCCACCGTCACCCCCAGCAGGCTGCCGAGCGCCTGGCTGGCCAGGCTCACCCCGCCGAGCCCACCCAATGCCTGCTGGCCAAAGATGCCGCAGGCAATCCCGCCCCAGACCCCGCAAAGACCGTGCAACGGCCAGACACCGAGGACGTCGTCGATCTTCCAGCGCACCTGGGTCGCGGTGAACGCCCAGACGAACAGGGCCCCCGCCACCAGGCCGGTAGCCAGCGCGCTGATCGGATGCATCAGGTCGGAACCGGCGCACACCGCCACCAACCCGGCCAGCGGACCGTTGTGCAGGAAACCCGGGTCGTTGCGGCCGATCAGCAGCGACGCCATGGTGCCGCCAACCATCGCCAGCAAGGAGTTGACCGCCACCAGCCCGCTGACCCCAGCGAGGGTCTGGGCGCTCATCACGTTGAAGCCGAACCAGCCGATGATCAGGATCCACGACCCCAGTGCCAGGAACGGGATGCTCGACGGCGCCATCGCCACCAGCTTGCCGTCGCGATAGCGGCCGTTGCGGCTGCCCAGCAATAGCACCGCCGCCAATGCCAGCCAGCCGCCCAGCGCATGCACCACCACGGAGCCGGCGAAATCGTGGAAAGGTGCGCCGAACTCCAACTTCAGCCATTCCTGCAAGCCGAAATTGCCGTTCCACACCAAGCCTTCGAAGAACGGGTACACGAAGGCCACGATCAGCGCCGTGGCGCACAACTGCGGGCCGAACCGGGCACGCTCGGCGATGCCGCCGGAGATGATCGCCGGGATTGCCGCGGCGAAGGTCAGCAGGAAGAAGAACTTCACCAGCGCATAGCCACTGTCCACGGTCAGCGCCGCTGCCGGGTGGAAGAAGGTCACGCCGTAGGCGATCCAGTAGCCGACGAAGAAATAGGCCAGCGCCGAGATGGCGAAGTCGGACAGGATCTTCGACAAGGCGTTGACCTGGTTCTTCAGGCGCACGGTGCCCACCTCGAGGAAGGCGAAGCCGGCGTGCATCGCCAGCACCATCACCGCTCCGAGCAGGATGAACAGGGTATTGGAGCCGTGGATCAGGACTTGCACCGCACTATTCAGGTTATCCATGGATTGAGGCAGCCTTCGCGCGTAGAGAGAAAGCACCAGAAACGCCCACGCCCACCCTTCAACGCACCATGACGAAGCAGTAGTCGTCGTGCGAACCGCCGCTTTTCTTCGGCGGACGTTTCGCAAGGTGCCTGAGGCAGCACGGAAAGCTCCCGGACTTTCCTTGATTTTCATTGGGTTGGACGTTCATCCCGAAGTACCCTCCGGGAGCGCCTGGCGCCCTCGCAAGGGGCATTCCGGCCGACGTGCGCACCAGGGAATTGCAAGCGCCATACCAGTTCGCGCCCCGTTGCGAGGCAGCCGGATGGGCGTCATCTCGCCGCAGCCGCGCCGACAGGCACGCTGTGGCAGTCTTTAATGAAAGGAGCGCCGGGAGCGACCGGCAACGCGCGGAAATTACCCATCGGTTGAACCTTCCGCCCCGCGCTCGGCTCGAAAAAAACACACCCCATGACCAGAGGAGCTCGTCATGCCCCGCAAGACCACTGCAAACGCTGCAAAGGATGAACTGTTGGCTGAATTCCAGGCACTGGTCGCCGATACCGAGAAACTCCTGCAAAGCACCGCCGACGTGGCGGGCGACCAGGCGGAAGAAATCCGCGGCAAGATCCACGACAGCCTCAAGCGCGCTCGCGATACCTTGCGCGACACCAAGGACTCGCTGAAGGACAACGTCCGCGAACGCAGCCAGGCCGCGGTAGACGCCACCGAGGTGTACGTCGGCGAACACCCCTGGCAGAGCATCGGCATCGCCGCCGGCGTCGGCTTCCTGCTTGGCCTGTTGGTCAGCCGGCGCTGAGCCATGAGCGAAGGAAAGGACCCGGCGGACGGCCGCCCCTCCCTGCGGCGCTTCGGCGCCGCCTTCCTCGGCCTGTTGCACGGTCACGTCGAGCTGTTCGGCATCGAGCTGCAGGAACAGAAGGCCAACACCCTGCGCCTGCTGCTGTTCGCCGGGCTGGCCCTGGTATTCGCCCTGCTCCTGCTGGTCGGCCTGTCGCTGCTGGTGCTGATCGTGTTCTGGGACACCAACCGGCTCGCAGCGGCGCTCGGGTTGTGCCTGTTCTACGTGATCGGCTCGCTGTTCTGCGGCTGGCGCCTGTACCAGTCGATCAACGACGAAAGCTCGCCGTTCAGCGCCACCCTGGAAGAACTGGCCAACGACCGCGAGCGACTGCTGCCATGACAAGGAAACGCGCATGAGCCAACTACCGGTGAACGCGACCGGCCTGTCGCGTCGCGAATTGCGCAAGGCGGTGATCCGCCTGCGCCTGGAAATGCAGCGCCAGCAATTGCGCCGCGAAAGCCAACTGCTGGTGCAACCCTTCCGCCAGGCCCAGGGGCTGGGCCACAACCTCAGCCAGCAACTGTTCGGCGGTGGCAATGCGGCGCTCTGGGGCGCCGGCGGAGCCGCACTGCTGGGCGTACTGCTTGGCAAGGGCGGACGCTGGCAGCGTCTGCTGCGCCTGGGCGTCGCCCTGGCCCCGCTGTTGCTCGGCCTGCGCACGCGGAAAGGCCGTTGAAGGATGCGCCGACCGGCAACGGTCGGCGCCCTCCGTTTCCCCAACGCGACGATTGAGCTTGCCGAGGCAAACCGTTAGCGTGTCCGCATCGCCTCAGCGCATCCCTGGAATTCCCGATGGACTGGCAGACCCTGCTCACCCGCGAACGGCTCGGAAAGCCGGTACACAGCAACGATGAACTGGGCCGCAGCGCCTTCCACAAGGACCATGACCGGATCATCTTCTCCGGCGCGTTTCGCCGCCTCGGACGCAAGACCCAGGTCCATCCGGTCTCCAGCAACGATCACATCCACACCCGCCTGACCCACTCCCTGGAAGTCGCCTGCGTCGGCCGCTCGCTGGGCATGCGGGTCGGCGAGATCCTCCGCGAGGAACTACCCGAGTGGTGCGACCCCAGCGACCTCGGGGTCATCGTCCAGTCGGCCTGCCTGGCCCACGACATCGGCAACCCACCGTTCGGGCACTCCGGCGAAGACGCGATCCGCAACTGGTTCCAGCAAGCCGCCGGACGTGGCTGGCTGGACGAGATGAGCGACGCCGAGCGTTCCGACTTTCTCCACTTCGAAGGCAACGCCCAGGGCTTCCGGGTCCTCACCCAACTGGAATACCACCAGTTCGACGGCGGCACGCGGTTGACCTACGCCACCCTGGGTACCTACCTGAAGTACCCCTGGACCTCGCGCCACGCCGAAGCGCTGGGCTACAAGAAGCACAAGTTCGGCTGCTACCAGAGCGAACTGCCGCTGCTCGAGCAGATCACCCATAAGCTCGGCATGCCGCAACTCGACGACGAGCGCTGGGCTCGCCATCCGCTGGTCTACCTGATGGAAGCGGCGGACGACATCTGCTACGGCCTGATCGACCTCGAAGACGGCCTGGAAATGGAGCTGCTCGAATACAGCGAGGTCGAGGCGCTGTTGCTCGGCCTGGTCGGCGACGACCTGCCCGACACCTATCGCCAACTCGGCCCCAGGGACTCCCGCCGGCGCAAGCTGGCGATCCTCCGCGGCAAGGCCATCGAGCACCTGACCAATGCCGCCGCCCGTGCCTTCGTCGACCAGCAGCAGGCCCTGCTCGCCGGGCAGCTTGCCGGCGACCTGGTGGAACACATGCACGGCCCGGCCAAGCTCTGCGTGCAGCGGGCCAAGGCCATCGCGCGGGAAAAGATCTTCCAGGACAAGCGCAAGACCCTCCACGAGATCGGCGCCTACACCACTCTGGAGATCCTCCTCAACGCCTTCTGTGGCGCCGCGCTGGAGCAATACGGCGGGCATACGCCGTCGTTCAAGAACCGGCGCATCCTCGACCTGCTCGGACGCAACGCGCCCGACCCGCAGTGGCCGCTGTACCGCGCCTTTCTCCAGGTGATCGATTTCATTGCCGGCATGACCGACAGCTACGCCACGGAAATGGCCCGGGAAATGACCGGACGCTCGAGCCCCTCCTGAACGGAAGGGCTCATACCGCAGCGGCCGCCAACTGCTCCTGGAGTTCCTCCTGCAACGCCTCCAGGGCCAGCCGGAGTCTTTCGCCAGGCGCCTGCAGGCACTCCCCGTCGCTACCTCGCCGGCAGGCGTCCTCCAGGGCCTCGCAGGCCTCCAGCAGGGTACGCGCCCCGATCATCCGCGCGGCGCCCTTGATGCGGTGGGCATGCTCGGCGAGCCTGGCCCTGTCGCCCTCGCGCAGGAGGATGGCAAGGCGCTGGAGGTCCTGACGGTTGCTGCCTAGCAGGGTCTCCAGCAGTTCGCGCAGCCGTTCCGGGCGGCCGCCGCCGAGGCTGCTGAGAGCGTCCGCGTCATAGAGCCCCCGGGGCTGCGCGGCGTCGCGGCCGAAAGAGGTCGCGAGGTAGTTGCGCAGGGTCTCCAGGCCGAGCGGCTTGAACAGGCAATCATCCATGCCCGCGTCGCGACAGCGCTGTACCTCGTCCGGCTCGGCGTCGGCGGTATAGCCGAGGATCAGGATCGGCGCGCGCCGCTCGCACCGTTCCTGGATGCGTATCCTGCGTGCCAACTGATAGCCGTTCAGGCGCGGCATGTTGCAGTCGCTGATCAGCACCTCGAAGCGCTCGTCGGCCCAGAGTTCCAGCGCCACCTGGCCATCCTCCGCTTCCGCCACCCGGTGGCCGAGAAATTCCAGTTGCTGGCGCAGCAGTACCCGGTTGGGCGGATAGTCGTCGGCGATGAGGATATGCAGGCGGCGAGACGGCTCCATGGATGCTGCCAGCGGGTCCTGGCTGGATTCAGGCATTTTCGGCCCGCACTGGCGCAAGAGCAGGTCGAGCGACACCCGGGTGCCTTTGCCCGGCTCGCTGTGCATCTCGACATCGCCGCCCATGAGGTCCACCAACTTCCGACAGATCGCCAGCCCAAGGCCGGTCCCGCCCTGCACCGTGCGTCCCTTGGCCACCTGGATGAAAGGCTGGAACAGGCGCGCCTGGTCCGCCGGAGCGATACCGATACCGGAATCCTCCACGTCCACCCGGACGATCGCCCTCCCCTCGTCCAGGCTCCTTTCCTGGAGACGGATCGTCACCTGTCCCCGCTCGGTGAACTTGATCGCATTGCTCACCAGGTTGGAGAGCACCTGCTTGAAGCGCAGGGGATCGATCAGCACGTCCCGTCCCGGGGCATCGTCCAGCTCCACAACGAGCCTCAGGCCTTTCTGCCGGGCCAGGCCTTCGAACATGCGGCGCACCGACTCCACGACATGGCGCAGGCGAACCCGCTCGGGCGTGAGGGTCAGGTGGCCGGACTCGATCTTGGCGACGTCGAGGATGTCGCCGATGAGCAGTTGCAGCGACCCCGCAGCCTCGTAGGCGACCTCCAGCGAGGCGCGTTCGCGCTGCTCCGGCGCCAGGCGCTGCAGGACCAGTTCGAGGATGCCGATGACCGCATTCATCGGCGTACGGATCTCGTGGCTCATGGTCGCCAGGAAGACGCTCTTCGCCCGATTCGCCTCGTCCGCCTGGCGCATCGCCTCGCGCAACTGGCGGGCCAGGCGCTCCCGTTCGGTGATGTCGATCCAGCCGTTCATCAGGCCGAGCACCCGGCCCTGGCGATCCCTGTAGGGCGTGACCCAATGGTGGATCTCCAGCAATTGCCCGCCGATGCGCACCGCCATGTCGGTGAAGCTCGCCGTTCCTCCCCGAGCCACCGCCAGGCACTGCTGGTGCATGAGCCGTGCCTTGCTGCCCTCGACCCAGTCGGAATCGGTCAACAGGGTGCCGCGGGCCTGCTCACGGGTCATCCGCAGGCTTTCCAGGTAATTGCGGTTGCAGGCCAGCAGGCGACCGTCGAGCGTGCGGATGCTCACCGGGTAGGGAATCCCGTCGACCAGCGCCTGCTTCAATGCCAGGCGGCCGCTCAGGTCGGCTTCGGTACGTTGCCAGCGCCTGAGCCTGAGCTGCAGGACGGTATTCCAGCCCAGGCATCCGACGCAGACCAGGCAGGCCACCAGCAGGCCGAGCACCAGGCTGGAAGGGGATGGCGAGCGCAGCCCGTCGGCAGCCTGGTGTAGCGGCGCTTCGTCGACCACATCGGCGTCCCCCGGACGATCCGGAGCGGGAATCCGGAGCATGGAAGCATATTCGCCAGCCGTCGCCCTCGCCGGAACGGCATATCCCGCCATGCAGGCGAATATGAGAAGCAGGCCGAGCATGCACGCACTGCGTTTCTGGAACTTCATTCGGTTCCGGCCCTTAGATAAGCGTATTGCGTTTGGCGAACTCGATGAGATCCACCAGCGAGCCGGCGTTCAACTTCAACAACAAGCGCGCCTTGTAAGTGCTGACGGTCTTGTTGCTGATAAACATCTGCTCGGATATCTGCTTGTTCGAATAACCCTGGCTGAGGTATTGCAATACCGATACTTCGCGATCGGACAGGCGTCCGAGCAATTCCACATCGTCGGAATAGGCGCCCTGTTGCACAGGACGCATGGCCGAGCTGGGAAAGTAACTGTATCCCGAGGCGACCGCATTCACCGCCGTCACCAGTTCGGCCAGTCCGCCCTGCTTGCAGACGAACCCGGCGGCGCCCGCCTGCATGCTGCGCAGGGCGAAGAGCGAGGCGCTCTGGCCGGTCAGGACGAGGATCTTCAGGGGCAACGCCAGCACCATCAGGCGGCTGATGACCTCGAGGCCGTCCAGCCTGGGAATGCCGATATCGAGGATGACCAGGTCCGGCTTCAGCTCCCGCCCGAGGCTGATGGCATCCACGCCATTATCGGTATCGCCGACGATCTGGTGCCCTTCGGCTTCCAGCAACATCTTCATGGCCATGCGAATCACGGGATGATCGTCGACTATCAGGATACGGCTCATTGTCTGATTTCCTTGCCAATAAAAATTCAGAAAAAATTCTCCTGAGCAAGATATAGACGGGAGCCATATTGTCGAGATATTCGATGGCAACTCATATACTTTAAGGAATATTCTCACGGAAACTTAATTTATTTCTTACGGCGAATTCAAAACCTCGTATATTGCCAAGCAATTGGCCTGGTTATCTGCATGAAAAACACCCGCATATATACGCGCTCTCCCGGCTCGTTATCTGCCAGAGCGAGTTGAATAGTTCGTCAGGGGCTTCGGAGTAATGCTATCCGCATGTACGGCCACAAGCCGCCGACATGCCTTCGGCAGGGCAAAGGGAAGCACGACGGGCGCCGGGCCAGATAGCGCCGGAGCAGGATTGAAAGGGAGGGAAGACGCGACCGCCATCCTCGGGCGGGATGGCGGCGCTATCGCTTAGAGCTTCGACAGGACAGGCTGTTCCGGGTACCAGGCGTCGACCAACGCGCCGACCTCGACGCTGGCCAGTTCCGGTTGCTGCTTCAACCAGGCCTCGATCAGGGCCCGCTGCTCTTCATTGACCGAGCCACGGCGCGCCAGGCAGACGAAACCGAATTCGTCGCAGCCGCCATAGGTCAGTTCGTTGGCTTCGATCGCCTGATCGATGAAGCGCAACATGAAAGCGTTCACCGCATCGGCATCCACGCCTTCCTTGTAGTGGAAGTTCAATTCGAAACCCAGCTCCTGGAATTCATCGACGCACAATTTCTTGCGCAGGCGGCGGGAACGATTAGTAGCCATGGCGGCATCTCCTGGATTGACGCTCCATTGGCGGAGCCTCGCATTACAGACAGTAGCCGACGCCGCTGGAGCCGCGGGCGAACCCCGGCAAGCTCCGCGCGGCGCGGCCGGATTGCCGGCGCACTCTACCAGTTCCGACCATTCGGCGATATGACGGCGAACTCCGCGAAACTCCAGCGCATCGTTATCCGCCTTGCGGCATAATGAGCAAGACGGCCTCTTCGCGTGATGCCCGTCTCTTTTTTCAGGTTCGCTTCGTTTTTCATCTTCATTTCATTTTCTACCCTCCGTCTTCAAGGGTTCTTCATTAATGTTCAAGTCGCTGCGTACTCTTGCCTTCGCCACGCTCCTGCCTTTCGCCCTTCCCACCCTCGCCCAGGTCAACGCCACCCTGCCGGCCAACGTGCAGAAAGCCCTGCAGACCAACAAGCTGACCGGCAACGATCTGTCGCTGGTGCTGATTCCGCTCGACGGCCCGGGCAACCCCACCTACTACAACGCCGACGTATCGGTGAACCCGGCCTCGACCATGAAGCTGTTCACCACCTATGCCGCCCTGGAAATGCTCGGCCCGACCTACCAGTGGAAGACCGAGTTCTACACCGACGGCCAGCTCAAGAACGGAGTGCTCAACGGCAACCTCTACCTCAAGGGCGGCGGCGATCCGAAACTGAACATGGAGAAGCTCTGGCTGCTGATGCGCGACCTGCGCGCCAATGGCGTGACCAAGGTCACCGGTGACCTGGTACTCGACCGCAGCTACTTCAACATCCCGCAGTTGCCGGTATTCAACGACGACGGCGGCGACGACACCAAGCCGTTCCTGGTCGGTCCGGACTCGCTGCTGGTCAACCTGAAGAGCGTGCGCATGGTGGTGCGCACCGACGGCAACAAGGTCAACGTGCAGATGGACCCGCCGCTGGCCAACGTACGCATCGACAACCAGGTGAAGATGACCGCGCCGGCCACCTGCCCGGCCTGGCCGAAGCTGCGCTTCAGCCCGGTGACCCAGTTCGACGGCACCACCCTGCTGGCCACCGGACAGATTCCCCAGGGCTGTAGCGCGCAGACCTACATGTCGCTGCTCGACCACCCGGGCTACACCGCCGGCGCGGTGCGCGGCATCTGGCAGGAACTGGGCGGCAGCATCCTCGGCAAGGACCGCCAGGGCAGCGTACCGCGCAACGCCACGCTGATCGCCAAGGCCTTCTCGCCAGACCTGGTCGAGATCATCCGCGACATCAACAAATACAGTAACAACACCATGGCCCGGCAGTTGTTCCTCTCCATCGGCGCGCAGTTCCGCAACAGCGCCGACGGCGACGACGCCCAGGCCGCGCAGCGGGTGGTGCGGCAGTGGCTGGCGCGCAAGGGCATCACCGCACCGCGCCTGGTGATGGAGAACGGCTCGGGACTGTCGCGCCAGGAACGGGTCAGCGCCCGTGAGATGGCGGCGATGCTGCAAGCCGCCTGGCACAGCCCCTATGCAGCGGAGTACATCTCCTCGCTGCCGCTGGCCGGCCTCGACGGCACCATGCGCAAACGCCTGCGGCGCACCGCACTGGTCGGCGAGGCGCACGTGAAGACCGGCACCCTCAACACCGTGCGCGCCCTCGCCGGCTTCAGCCGCGACGCCAGCGGCCACAACTGGGTGGTGGTGGCGATCCTCAACAGCCCGCGGCCGTGGGGCGCTTCGGCGATCCTCGACCAGGTACTGCTGAGCCTGCACGCGCGGAAATAAGGCGCAGTACGAAAAAAAAGGCCGCCAGCGGTTGCCCGCCGGCGGCCTTTTGCATGAATGCCGCTCGCCTCAGCGAACGGTGATTCTCCAGGCCCGATGGATCTTCGGATTACGCGCGAAATCCGGATCGAGGGTTTCGCCAGTGATCTCTTCGACCGCATAGCGGGCCTGCACGCTCTCGTCCAGTTCGAACTTGCGGAAGTTGTTGGAGAAATACAGCACCCCGCCCGGCGCCAGCCGCGCCATGGCCAGGTCGAGCAGTTCGACGTGGTCGCGCTGCACGTCGAATACGCCTTCCATGCGCTTGGAGTTGGAGAAGGTCGGCGGGTCGATGAAGATCAGTTCGTACTGGCCATCGTCTTCCCGCAACCACTCCATCACGTCGCCGTGCACCAGGCGCTGCTTGTCGGAAAAGCCGTTGAGCGACAGGTTGCGCCGCGCCCAGTCCAGGTAGGTCTTCGACAGGTCGACGCTGGTGGTGCTGCGCGCGCCGCCCCTGGCCGCATGTACGGTGGCCGTGGCGGTATAGCAGAACAGGTTGAGGAAGCGCTTGCCGGCCGCCTCCTTCTGGATGCGCAGGCGCATCGGCCGGTGATCGAGGAACAGCCCGGTATCCAGGTAATCGGTCAGGTTCACCAGCAGGCGCACATCGCCCTCGCCCACCTCGAGGAACTTGCCCTCGCTGCTCTGCCGTTCGTACTGCTTCTTGCCGGCCTGGCGCTCGCGGCGCTTGACCACCACCCGCTCCTGGGCAACGCCCAGGGTCTGCGGAATCGCCGCCAGGGCGTCGAACAGGCGCGCCTGGGCTTTTGCCGGATCGATCGACTTGGGCGCGGCGTACTCCTGGACGTGAACCCAATCGCCGTAGATATCCACCGCCAGGGCATACTCCGGCATGTCGGCGTCATACAGGCGATAGCACTCGATCTTGTCGCGGCGCGCCCATTTGCCCAGTTGCCGGAGGTTCTTCTGCAGGCGATTGGCGAACATCTGCCCGCCCTCGCTCAGCCGTGCCGGCTCGCTCGGCGCCCGCGCCAGGCCTTCGTCGTTGCGTTCGCCACGCTCGCCGGTGACGAACTGGCGCGGCTCGACCTGGATCATCAGCAGCTTGCAGGCCAGCGCGCCGTTCCAGAACGCGTATTGCTTATGGCTGCGGATACCCATGCGCTTGCCCAGTTCCGGCGCCCCGGTGAACACCCCGGCGCTCCAGCCGATGCAGCTCTGGCGCAGGCGCTCGCCGAGGTTCTGGTAGAGATACAGCAGGCTGGCTTCGTCGCCGAGGCGCTCGCCATAGGGCGGGTTGCAGATCACCAGGCCGGTCTGGCCCTTGTCCGGGCGCGGCTCGAAAGTCGCCAGTTCGCCCTGGTAGATCTTCACCCAGTCGGCCACTCCGGCACGCTCGATATTGTTGCGCGCCGGCTGGATCAGGCGCGGATCGGCCTCGTAGCCGCGAATCCACAACGGCGGCCTGGCCAGGCCGGCCGCCGCGCGCTGCTGGGCTTCCTCGTGGAGCTTGCGCCACAGCGCCGGCACGTGCCCCAGCCAATTGCTGAAGCCCCAGCGCTCGCGCCTGAGGTTCGGCGCGATATCGGCAGCCATCAGCGCCGCCTCGACCAGGAAGGTGCCGACGCCGCACATCGGGTCGGCCAGGGCACCGCCCTCGGCGGCGATCTTCGGCCAGCCGGCACGGATCAACACCGCCGCCGCCAGGTTCTCCTTCAGCGGCGCGGCGCCCTGCTGCAGACGATAGCCGCGCTGGTGCAGGCTATGCCCGGAGAGGTCCAGGGAAAGGGTCGCCTGGCCGCGGTCGAGGTGCAGGTGGACGCGCACGTCCGGATTGACCTTGTCCACCGACGGGCGTCGGCCGGAGCGCTCGCGCAGGTTGTCGACGATCGCATCCTTGACCTTCAGCGCCCCGAAATGGGTGTTGTCGATGCCCGAGCCCTTGCCGCTGAACTCCACCGCCAGCGTGCCGCCGGCGTCCAGGTGGTCTTCCCAGTTCACCGCGTGGACCGCCATGTACATGGACTCGGCGTTCTCCACCGGGAATCGCGCCAGCACCAGCAAGACCCGGTTGGCCAGGCGCGACCACAGGCAGAGGCGATAGGCCACCTCCAGGCTGCCCTGCCCGCGCACCGCCGACACCTGGGCGCGCGCCTCGTCCAGGCCGAGCCCCTGCGCCTCTTCGAGGAGCAGGCTTTCCAGGCCTTTCGGGCAGGTCAGAAACAATTCGTAAACATCAGCCATATCGCCTTCCCGGGCCGTAGCCCTTGTCAGTGGAAGCACCCTCATGGGCACTTCTTTGGCACCAGGTGCCGTGGTTCGATTGCCGGAACGCTCCCGGCGTTGCTCGCTGCGACCCCGAGTCGCAGTCTGGGCGACCCTTCGTCGGAATGCGAGGAAATCTCAATTGGTGGGGGTGCAAATCGTTATAAGGCGCAACCCCGCGACCCTGCGGCGTTAGCGCCGGAAACCAGGCGTCATGAGCCTGCAATATATGGCCCTATCGACGAAAGCGTTAAGTCTTTATGACAAATCGGTCATTCACACGCCTGAACGCTTTGGTTAGAACTCCAGTTAATCCGCCACCGCAACGGTGTCGGGCGAGGGTCGTCACGCCGGCAACGACCCCTTTCGGCGAAAGCTTCGCCAGGCCTCCCCTGGGGGCCAACGGGACATAACAGTCAACAAGTGAGGGCAACACCCTATGAGAAGACTTAAGCGTGATCCGTTGGAAAGAGCCTTCTTGCGTGGTTATCAGAACGGCATAACCGGTAAATCTCGTGATCTTTGTCCGTTCACCCATCCTACGACGCGGCAGTCCTGGCTCAACGGCTGGCGCGAGGGCCGTGGCGACAACTGGGACGGCCTCACTGGCACGGCCGGCTTACAACGTCTCAATCAACTCCAGCACGTGTAAGCGACAACACGGATAGCACCGATTTCCCCAAGGCACGCCCCATCCGGGCGGCGGGCGCAAGCCCAAGGGCTCCGCAAGGGGCCCTTTTCAATTCCGCCGCGGCAATGCGGCGATGGCGTCCACCGCTTCGCGGATCAACGCCGGTCCCTTGTAGATGAAACCCGAATAGATCTGCACCAGGCTCGCCCCGGCGGCGATCTTCTCCGCCGCGTGCGCGCCCTCGGTGATACCGCCGGCGGCGATGATCGGCAGCCGTCCGCCCAGCTCGCCGGCCAGCACCTTCACCGTGTGCGTGCTCTTCTCCCGCACCGGCGCGCCGGACAGGCCACCCGCCTCGTCGCCATGCGGCATGCCTTCCACACCTTCGCGGCCGAGAGTGGTATTGGTCGCGATCACCGCGTCCATCCCCGCCTCGACCAGCGCCGCGGCGACCAGCGCGGTCTCTTCGTCGGTCATGTCCGGGGCGATCTTGATCGCCAGCGGTACCCGCCGGCCATGCCGCAGCGCCAGCGCTTCCTGGCGCTGGCGCAGTGCCTCCAGCAGTTGCTTGAGCGAATCGCCGAACTGCAGGCTGCGCAGGCCGGGCGTGTTCGGCGAGCTGACGTTGACGGTGACGTAACTGGCGTCGGCGTAGACCTTGTCCAGGCAGATCAGGTAGTCGTCGACCGCGCGCTCCACCGGGGTATCGAAGTTCTTGCCGATGTTGATCCCCAGTACGCCGCGATACTTCGCCGCGCGCACCCGTGCCAGCAGGTGGTCGACGCCGTGGTTGTTGAAGCCCATGCGATTGATGATCGCGTTGGCTTGCGGCAGGCGGAACAGGCGCGGCTTGGGATTGCCCGGCTGCGGTCGCGGAGTGACGGTGCCGATCTCGATGAAGCCGAAACCGAGCTGGCCGAACCCGTCGATGGCGTCGCCGTTCTTGTCCAGGCCCGCGGCCAGCCCCACCGGATTGGGAAACTCCAGGCCCAGCACAGAGACCGGCAGGCTGGCCGGCTCGGGCGTCAGCAGGCGGTTCAGGCCCAGGCGACCGCCGGCCCCGATCAGGTCGATGGACAGTTCGTGGGAGGTTTCCGGGGACAGTTTGAACAGCAGCTGGCGGGCCAGGGTGTACATGGTCGGGTATCGGTCGGCAGAATGAAGGGTGCCGATTATAGCCGCCGAGCGCCCGCTCAGGCGAGGCGTTGCAGCGCCAGCAGGCGACCATCCTCGCTGAAATCGAGGCGGAACGTGCCATGCACGCCATCGTGGCCGATGAACGGACGCAGGTGATGGGCCGGCAGGTTCACCCGGCGACCGTCGCGGCTGCGCAGCAGGACCCGATTGGCCCTGCCGCCGTAGATGGCCTGCAGGCGTTCGCCGGACAGGGCGATATCCATGATGAGACTGGGCATGGAGCCCCCCGCTTGAATGAACCACGACAGCTTGCCACAAACCACGCGGTTGAATGTCACGCCCGAACCTGTGCTTCAATGGACGGACCGTCGCCGTCCCCTCCCGCCCCTTTCCGCGTCGGTCGCCGAGCCCGAGGAGCCCTCCGTCGATCATGAGTTCCAACTCGCGTAGCAACAGCACCTTCACCGGTCGCCTTTCCGCACTCGCCAACCGCCTGCGCCTGGGTGCCGCGCGAAGCGATGGCCGGGAGCTGCGCGAACGGGCGGCCGCCCTCGAGCTGCCGTTCCAGCCATTGCGACGGCCGGAGCCGAGCGTCTGGTGGCAGGCCGGACCGCCCCTGCACACCCTGGTCGATCTGCCGCGCGGCGCGCTGTCCGGCCCGGTCCAGGAAGACAAGGCGGAAGCCCACGCGGTCCTCAAGCGCCTGGTGCGGGTCAGTCACTCCACCCTGGAGTCGGTCGACCTGAAGACCATCGAAGGCGTATGCAGCCGCGAGATCCTCGTCCAGACACCTTGCCCACGCCTGGAAGACCTGGCCACGGCCGAGGTCTGCCGGGGCGTACGGATCATCAGCTACAAGGATTTCGTCAAGGCCCTGAGCCTGGCCCTGCCGCGTTTCACCAACGGCGACAGCATCCGCCTGCGCCAGGCCGCCTGGCACGGCGAGCGCCTGTTCTGGGCGGGCGAACGTCAGGCCTGCGCCTTCGCCGCGGCGATCGTCTACGCCCGCCGCCGCGAACTGGAACTGAAGCTGCCGGCACACCTGGAACGCTACGAACTGGAGCCCGGCGCGCTGGACGAACTGGAACAGCGCTACCACATGCTGCGGATTCCGACCCAGGCCTGGTCCGAGCCGACCTTCATGAGCCTGCTGCTGGATACCGGCCTGCCCTATGCGCGACTCGCCCTGTTCACCCCGGAAACCCCGGAGTGCCTGTTGCTGCCCCGCAACGACGAACGCGCCGATGCCCTCGGCGAAGGTCTGCGGGCGGCTGGCGCGGCAGACGTGGTGAAGTATCTGAAGCAACTGTAGGCAACCGGCCAGGACTGGCCAGCTCGCGCCCTGACGTGCATCCTCCAGCAGACCCACACAGGAGCGATCGCATGTCCCTACCCCGCCTCAGTCTCTGTCTCGCCCTCGCCTGCGGGCCGGCGCTGGCCAGCCAGGCGCCGGTCTACGGCGAACGCCTGGAAGGCTTCGACTACGCCTATCCGGTGCATTATCTGGACTTCACCTCCCAGGGCCAGCCGCTGAGCATGGCCTACCTCGACGTCGCGCCGAAGAAAGCCAACGGCCGCACCATCCTGCTCATGCACGGCAAGAATTTCTGCGCCGGGACCTGGGAGCGCACCATCGACGTGCTCGCCGACGCCGGCTACCGGGTGATCGCCGTCGACCAGGTCGGCTTCTGCAAGTCGAGCAAGCCGGCCCATTACCAGTACAGCTTCCAGCAACTGGCAGCCAACACCCACGCCCTGCTGGAACGGCTCGGCGTCTCCCGGGCCAGCGTGATCGGCCACTCCATGGGCGGCATGCTCGCTACCCGCTACGCCCTGCTCTACCCGCGGCAGGTCGAACGACTGGTGCTGGTCAACCCCATCGGCCTGGAGGACTGGAAGGCCCTGGGCGTGCCCTGGCGCAGCGTCGACGACTGGTACAGGCGCGACTTGCAGACCAGCGCCGAAGGCATTCGCCAATACCAGCAAGCCACCTACTACGCCGGCGAATGGCGCCCCGAGTTCGATCGCTGGGTACAGATGCAGGCCGGCATGTATCGCGGCAAGGGGCGCGAGTCGGTGGCCTGGAACTCGGCGCTGACCTACGACATGATCTTCACCCAGCCGGTAGTCTACGAACTGGGCCGGTTGCAGATGCCGACCCTGCTGCTGATCGGCGAGAAAGACAACACCGCCATCGGCAAGGACGCCGCGCCGGCGGAACTGAAAGCCAGGCTGGGCAACTACGCGCAACTGGGCAAGGACGCCGCCCGACGGATTCCCCAGGCGACCCTGGTGGAATTCCCCGACCTTGGCCATACCCCGCAGATACAGGCTCCGGAACGCTTCCACCAGGCACTGCTGAAGGGTCTGCAAACCCAGCCCTGAACCATCCACCGGCGGCGCTCTCGCCATCGGCTTCGCCGCGCCTTGCCCGGCGTCAACACCGATGCCTGCCGCCGGCGTTTCACTGCACTGGCTGCGCGACGACGCGTGGCTCGCGTCGCGCAAGCCCACCCACGCCGCGGCCGTTCCCATCCACATGGAGGTTCATCGTGTTCCCTTGCCAACCCCGTTCGCTACTCGCCGGCGTCCTGCTGGCGAGCGCCCTGCCCGCTCACGCGGAGCTGCCCCACGCGCCCGCCTACATCGATGACAGCGCCTACCCGGCCGCGGCCCGCCAACGCATCCTGCCACCGATGTTCGAGCAGAAGCTGGGCAGCCTGCGCTACCTCGCCAAGCCCGGCGACCCCTTGATCACCCAGGCCGAGAGCAGCGACTTCCAGCGCACCAGCGACTACCGCGAGACCCGCGCCTACCTGGAGAAACTGGTAGCCGCCTCCTCCGGCCGCATCGCCCTGCGCGAGTTGCCCGAGCGCAGCGCCGAGGGTCACCCGATGCTGCTGGTGACCGCCTCCACCGAGGCCGACAAGTCCGCCGCCGGCCTGAAGCGCTCCGCCAAGCCGACCTTGCTGGTGGAAGCCGAGATCCATCCCGGCGAGGCCAACGGCAAGGACGCCATGTTCATGCTGCTGCGCGACATGAGCGCTGCCGACCGCCCGCTCGCCGGGCTGCTGGAGAAGATCAACCTGCTGTTCATCCCGGTGGTCAACGTCGACGGCGACCTGCGCCGCAGCGCCTACGGGCGGATCAACCAGAACGGCCCGCAGGAGACCGGCTGGCGGGTGAACGGCCGCAATCTCAATCTCAACCGCGACTTCACCAAGCTCGACAGCGCGGAGATCCGCAACGTCGCCTGGGTGTTCAACCACTACGAACTGAGCTTCTTCGCCGACACCCACTCCACCGACGGCGCCATGTATCCCTACGACAGCTCCTACTGCCACAACGGCAATGGCTGGTCACCGGCGAGCAGCGCCTGGATGGACCAGGTCATGCGCAAGCCGGTGTACCAGGCGCTGGAAAGCCTCGGGCACATGGTCCATGAATGCATCAGCCTGAACGACAACCAGGATCCGACCCAGGGCTACTACCCCTACCGCACCGACCTGGCGCGCTTCTCCAACCAGTACGGCGACATCCGCAACGTGCCGTCGATCCTCATCGAGCAACACGCCCTGCATCCGTACAAGACCCAGGTGCTGGGCAACTACGTGATGCTCAAGGCGATGTTCAAGGTGATCGGCGAGCAGGCCGCCAGCCTGCGCCAGGCCATCGCCAGCGACCGCGAGCGCCTGCTGCGGCAGAAGGAGGTGATCCTCACCTGGAAGCCGGGCGAGACCGCCGAGACGCCATTCGTGGTCGGCGACTACCGCTACGAGCAATCGCCGGTCACCGGGGCCCGCACCATCGTCTGGAGCAACCGGCCGAAGACGCTGAAACTGCCGGTGACCGACAACGGCGTACCCGACCTGGTGGTGCCGCGTCCCCAGCGTTTCATCGTCCCGGTGCAGTGGCACGAAGTGATCGCCCGGATCAAGGCCCACGGCATCCGCTACACCACCCTGGAGCGTCCGACCGAAATCGCCGTGACCCTGTACCGCATGGACGACATCAAGCTCGCCGATGGCTTCGAACCGGATCGCGTGCAAGGCAACCGGATTCCGGGCTACGAAGGTCGCCTGCTGGTCAGCGGCACGCCGAAGCCGTTCCAGCGCTTGCAGACCTTCCCGGCCGGCTCGCTG
This sequence comes from Pseudomonas sp. HMSC067G02, assembly GCF_001813485.1. Classification (NCBI taxonomy): domain Bacteria; kingdom Pseudomonadati; phylum Pseudomonadota; class Gammaproteobacteria; order Pseudomonadales; family Pseudomonadaceae; genus Pseudomonas; species Pseudomonas sp. HMSC067G02. The sequence continues at coordinate 68,038 of NZ_KV812717.1, read as the reverse complement.
TCGATCGACACCGCCCAGCCGCTGGGCGTCCTGGCCATCGACCTGCTGCAACCGCAGAGTCCGGATTCCTTCTGGTCCTGGGGCTTCTTCAATTCCACCCTGGTGGCCGCCGAGGAGCCGGAGGAATACGTGATGGAGCCGATGGCGCGCAAGATGCTGGCGGAAGACCCAGCGCTGAAGGCCGCCTTCGACAAACGCCTGCGCGAGGACAAGGCCTTCGCCGCCGATCCGCAGGCGCGCCTGCAATGGTTCTACCAGCGCACGCCGTTCTACGACGTGAACGCCTTCGTCTATCCGGTAGGAGTGGTGTTCTGAAGCCCACCTGGGGCTGACGGCGGACAACGCTGCGCGTTATCCGCCCTACCGCTGGGCTTCGGGAGCCCCGTTCCCTCTCCCGCTTGCGGGAGAGGGCTGGGGAGAGGGAGCCGGTCTCAGGTACCGTCGGTGGGTGTGGGCAGGTTGCTTCTCGGCTTGCGCTTGCGCCTGGGTTTCAGTGGTTTTTCAGGTGGCGGCGACAGTTCCCGCTTGCGCAGCTTCTTGAGGATTTCCCGATGCTTCTCGCGCCAGGCCGGCACGTCGAGACCGTGGAGTTCGAGCAGCTCGGGGTTGCGCTCCACCAGATAGACCGCCGCTTCCTGGGCGGCCTCGGCGATCTTCCAGGCGATCGACTGCGGTTCGATGCTGCCTTCATAGGCGATCCAGTCGCTGAACTCCGGAAAGGTCCCGCAGACCTTCTCGAAATCCTCGTCGTGCATGCGCTGCCGGCCACTCTCGATGTTCTCAAGGCGTTTGGGATCCATGCCGACCACCTCGGAAAACTGCGGTCGGTTCAACCCCGTCAGCCCGCGCAACCCGAACAGGCGCTCGCCGGCGCGAAACAGGCAGCGCTTCCTCACTACATAGACCATGTACAGATACTTCCCTTCGTTTCTGGCGCGATGCGCCTCAGTCGCCCTTGCCGCTCGCGGGCGTTTTCCTCTTCCGCTGGCGCCTGGGTTCCGGCGGCTCTTCCAGGGGCGCCGGCTCCGCCTCCGGCGCCTGTTCCGCCGCCAGCAGCGCCTCGCGTATCTCACGGTGGCGTTCGCGCCAGGCCTGCATGTCGATGCCGTGCCGCTCCAGCAGCACCGGGTTGCGCTCCACCAGGTAGACCGCGGCCGCCTGTGCCGAGTCGGCGACCTTCCAGGCGATCGACTGCGGCTCGATGCTGCCTTCATAGGCGATCCAGTCGCTGAACTCCGGGAAGGTTCCGCAGACCTTCTCGAAGTCCTCGTCGTGCATGCGCTGCAGTTCGTTCTCGATGTTCTCCAGGCGCTTGGCCGTCATCCCCACCAACTCGGCGAACTGCGGACGGCTCAAGCCCATCAGCTCGCGCAGGGCGCGCAAGCGCTTGCCAGCAGTGAACAAACGTCGATTCTTTACCATGTGTAGTCCGCGTCTGATGGTTCCCTATGCATATTGATTCACTAACTGTTAGTAGATCAATATGAATCCAAGCCCTCTAGACCGAGGGTTCCCCTCCAACATCGGACCATGGTGCAGGACGCCTGATGAAAGTGGAAGAACTCCCCCAAGAGGGTTTCGCCGAGTGCCCCCGCTATATAACCCTGATGCGTTTCGCCTTCCTGACCGGCCTCAGCGACCGGCCGGACCTGCTCTATGCCTGGATAGAGAGCGGCGACCTGCCGATGCGAACCTTCGGTACGCAACGCCTGGTGGATATGCAGAAGCTGCAAAAACGCATCGAGGAAGCAAAAAAAGGGGCCGATTCAACCGGGTGAATCGGCCCTTTCTGAAAGACCCTGCCGCCGGCGAAACCCCTCAGCGATTGAGCATGAAGGTCTCGTACTCCAGGTCGTCCAGCGCGGTGGTCAGGCGGTACAGCCCGACCAGCACGCAGACCAGCAGCGACAGGGTGAAGCCGTAGCCGAAGAAGCTCGGCCCGAGCAGCAGGCTGACGAAGGTCAGGGCGCCGTTGACGATCACGAACAGCACGCAGAGTTCGAGGACGATGCGGCGCTTGTCCAGGTAGAAGAAGACGTTGAGCAAGGCCATGAACACTACCTGGATGCTCACCCCGATCAGGTCGATGTAGAACAGCGGCAGGTAGTAGCGGGAAATTCCCAGCCAGCCGAGCAGTTGCGGCGCCAGCAGGAACAGCAGGACCACCGCCAGCCCCTGCACCTTGCAGATTTCCAGCAGGCCCTGGCGGATGGCGAGGATCATCTGCTCCTTGAGCAGGCCGATGTGCTGCAGGGTCTCGCCGCCGCGGATCGCCTCGTAAACCCGCTCGTACCACTCGGCGAAGTCGGTCTCGATGCGCACCAGGAACACCGCCATGCCGGGAATGATCGACAGGTAGGCGAGGAAGATCGGCAGGTCGTAGAGGATCGAGGCGCGCAGCGGGCCGATCACCAGGTCCGAGGTGGAGGGGTTGAACCAGAAGATGAACTTGTCGATCCAGATCCCCAGGTTGTAGCAGAGGCCGGTCAGCAGCAGGCTGACGAAGACCTGCCGGCGGTCGAGGAAGTCGAAGGCCACCATGCGCCTGGCCGGGTACTCGCGGAGGATGTCGTAGAGGAAGACGAACAGCAGGCTGGCGTGGCCGATCAGCAATGCCAGCAGCAGGCCGTCCATCTGCATGAAACGCAGCAGGTAGGCACAGGCGACCATCAGCGCGTAGCCGATGAACATCACCAGCAGGATGCGTTTGTAGGCCTTCATTCCCGACAGGAAGATGATCACCAGCCACAGGTTGCAGAGCACCACGAAGTTGGCCATCACCAGCAGGCGGTAGGCGAACGGCTCATCGAACAGGGTCGCCAGCAATATCGCCGAGAGCAGGCCCGCCGCCAACGTCACCAGCAACAGCACGCCCACCAGGTTGGGCAGGATCGCCTCGTGCTTGCGCTCGAACAGGCGATCGGAAATGAAGCGGGTGAAGAACAGTTGCAGTCCCCCGGTGAAGATCAGCGACAGCGCCATCAGGTAGGTCACCGTGATCAGGAACTGCCGGACCAGCACGTCCGGCACCACCACGCCGAGGCTCAGCACGCCGATCAGCATCACGCTGACGATCGACAGCACCCAGGGACCGGAGCTGATCAGCCCGGCGTAGAGGTAGGCGCGCAGGGTCGCCGTATAGGAATCGCGGGAAAGGATCTTCCGCAGTTCGAAGCCGATGCCGGCCATGTCATGCAATCTCCGTGGCTTCGCGGTACAGCCCGCGGTAACGTCCGAGCATCAGCGCCTCGGTGTAGTAGCGTTCGACCCGTTGCAGGCCGACCGCCTGGGCCGCCTGCCAGCGCTGCGGATTGCGCAGCAGGGCGAGGATCGCCCGCGAAGTGGCCTGCGGGTCGGCGATCGCCACCACCTCCCCGGCGCGACCCAGGGCGCGATCTTCGGCGTCGGCGCCTTCGATCAGTTCGCGGCAGGAGCCGACGTCGCTGCTCACCACCGGGGCGCCGGCAGCCCAGGCTTCGAGGATCACCAGCGGCTGCGCTTCGCTGATCGAGGTGAGGACCATCAGGCCGAGTTGCGGCAGGACCTCGCCGATCCGACGGAAACCGAGGAACTTCACCTTGTCCTGCAGGCCGAGGCTGGCCACCAGGCTGCGGCATTCGCTGGCATAGTCCGGATCTTCCTCCTCCGGACCGACGATCCAGCCCTCCGCCTCCGGCATCGCGCTGACCACCCCGCGCATGGCGCGGATGAAGGTCTTCACGTCCTTGATCGGCACTACCCGGCCGACCAGCCCGACCACCGGCGGAATCCCCGGCGGCCGCCGTTCGAGGGCGCCGGCCCAGGCATCGAGGTCGATGCCGTTGGGGATCACCCGGGTGCGCCGTGGCTCGGCGCCATCGAGTACCTGGCGCTGGCGGTTGCCTTCGTAGAGGGCGACGATCGGATTGGCGGCGCGATAGGTGAGCAGGCCGACACGCTCGAAGAAGCGGATCCACAAGCGACGGATGTAGCTGACCTCGGCATCCAGTCCGGTACTCAGCTGCTCGTCGGGGTTCTCCGCGATCCAGTTGGCCTGGGCCAGGTCGATCTTGCGCTCCTTGGTGTAGATGCCGTGCTCGCTGAGCAGGTAGCGGCAGCCCCAGCGACGTTGCAGGATGCAGCCCAGCAGGCCGGCGTAGCCGGTGGAGATCGAGTGCAGCATGCGCGCCCGCGGCATCCGCCGGGCCGCCTCGGCGAGCATGAACACCGGCGCCTGCATCGAGCGCAGGGTCCAGAAGTAATTGACGAAGGACGGATCGGTGCAATAGCGCTCGTAGCCTGCGGTGATCGCCTCCCAACTGGCCTTGCTGTGGAGAAAGTCCTCGCGGCCGATGCGGCCCTCGGCGAGCAGGTCGAGCAGCGCATCGCCCTCCTCCACGTCCGGCGTCTCCGGGTAGTGGAAGAAACGGTGCAGATCGCGCAACGCCTTTTCGGTCTCGCTACTGCCCTGTCGCGTCTGCGGGTTCGGCGAACTCCAGGCGGTTTCCAGGAAGTGTTCCTCGATGTGCAGCACATTGTCCGGGATCGGGTAGTGGCGCTTGCCGTAGGCATCCTTCTGGCCGCCGATGAAGAACACCGAGAAGGTCAGGTCGGGGAGACCGAGGATCAACTGGTTGACCCAGCTGGAGACGCCGCCGCGGACATAGGGCCAGGTGCCCTCCAGCAGCAGGCAGACATCGGCGACGGGCGCCGTCGGAGCGGTGTGTTCGGTCATGTCCAGTATCTCGCCAGGGCCGCGAAGGGCGGCCGTTGCAGCATGTCGTCGGGCATTCCGGCGAGAAGCCGGGGGATGTCCCGGTAGCGCCGCTGGAAGAACGCCACCTCGGCGCGGAACGGCGCCAGCTGGGCACTATCGATTCCCGCCTCCTCGGCGGCCTGGAGCGCGCGTCCGGCATCCTCCAGGCGGCCTTGTTCGAGGGCGATGCGCCCGGCCAGCAGATGCAGGTCGGCCGAGGGTGTGCCGCGCAGCGCCTGGTCGGTATGCTCGCGCGCCTGCTCGAGGATGTGCTCCAGCACGCTGCCCTGGGCCAACCCCAGGTAGGCCAGTTCCCAGTACCAGCGCGCCAGGGTCCCGTGCAACGCGCCGCGTCGCGCCGGCGTGGCGCCGGCGAGGCGGCCTAGGGCGGCCTCGATGCGCTGGTTGATCCGGCTTTCCTTCTGGTCGAGCATCGAGTAGGCCAGCAGGCGGACGTCGTCGGCAGGGTCGCGCAGGGCCAGCTTGAGGATCGGGATCGCTTCCTTGCCGGGCATCCGCCGGGTGGCGAAGATCGCCGTGAGCCGCTGGTTCGGGTCCGGCGCATGGCGCAGGACGTCCTGCAGGCCGCCGTCGCTGAACATCATGTCGAGGCGCTTTTCCTTCGGCCGGAACGGCAGCTCGGGGACGCCCATCGCCTGCCAGGCCTGCTCGCCACGCTGGCGCGGCAGGTACAGCGCCGGGAATACCGCCGCAGCGACGCCGACCGCTCCGATCAGCGGCACGAAGAAGGCCAGGCTGAAGAGGAACAGCGGGCTCCACGGCAGCGGGAACTTGTAGCGCCGCGGCAGCAGCAGCCATACGCCGACGCACAGCAGCGCGCTGCCCAGGCCGTGGGCGAACAGGTAGAGCGCCAGCGCCTGGCCGAACGGCAGGTCGGCGAAGACGCTCGCCCAACTGCTCAGCTCGAACAGGAAGGCGCCGCTAAACAGCCACTTGCTGATCATTCAGGCCGCACTCGTTGAAAAGGAAATGTCCCAGCGCCTGCCGATCGTTGCCGGCGTCCAGTTCGTACTGGCGGATGCGCACGCCCAGCGACTCCAGCTCGCGGGCCTGGCCGAAGCGTTCGGCGAAGAGAATCCTCAGGCGCTGCAGATACCCCTGGGAGCCTTCGGCGGAAGTCAGCGGCAACAACACCAGCAGGACCCGCCGGCCCTCGTCGTTGCGCAGTCGCAACTGCACGTCGAGGCCACGCTGGCTGCCTTCCAGCAGACGCTGGACCTCTTCGCCGTAGCGCGCATCGGTCAACTCGAAGGCATACAGGCAGGCCGGCAACCCATGGTCGCGGGCGTCCAGCAGGGAGCGCTTGAGGTACTGGGAGAAGCGCTGGGCGTCGATGTCGGCCAGTTGCAGTGCGCGACGGTCGCTCTGCAGCAAGTCGGCGATGTGCCCGGCGAGGATCGCCAGCAGGCTGAAGGTACGTTCGTTGAAGACGAAGAACGGCATCTGCTCCACCGCCAGCAGGGCGAGGATCCGCCCATCGGTGTCGACCAGCGGCACGCACACCTGCAGCGCGCTGTGCGCACGCTGCTCGCCGCGCTCCAGCAGTTCCTGGCGCACGCTGACCAGTTCGCCGCGCTCCAGGCAGGTGCGCACCAGCAGATCGTCGGCGTCCAGCGCCGGCATCTCGCCGAGCGTCGCCAAGGGTTGCGGCTCCGGGGTGCGGTCGTGGCGCACCCGGTAGAGTCCGGCGATGCGCAGCGAACCGTACTGGGCCAGCAGCGCCAGCACGGTTTCCGCCAGCGCATCGAGCGGTGCCTCCTCGCTCGGCAGCTCGCGCAGCAGTTGTCGCAGACCGAGCAGCGAACTGCGCAGGCTCTGGTCGTTGCCGGCGACCCGCTGTTCCAGGCGATCATGGGAGATGCGCAGGATGTGATGGGCGCGGGTGAATTCGTCGAGGCGCAACTGGCGGTACTCGTTCGCCAGCTCCAGGCGCTCCAGGCGGCGTTCCCAGATGTCGCGGAACTCGCCCACCAACATGGCGCAGAGCAGCACGCCGACGATGAAGGCCGCCGGTACCTGGGCATAGGCCTCGACGCCCTGGACGCGAAACGCGAACAGCGCCGCCACCAGCAGCGCCGCGCTGGCCAACCCGCGGACGAAGCCGTAGCGCATGCCCAGCAACAGGGGCGCGACGATCACCCAGGGAAAGGTGGCGTTGACCTGCAGCGGGTCGTCCGGGCTGAACCACCAGCCCAGGCCCAGCGCGAGCGCGCTGATGACCAGCGTCTCGACCCAGGAGACACTGCCGCTGGCGCGCGGTGCGAGGGTGAAATCCTTGTGCGCGGACATCGCCGTCACTCGAGCCGCAGGTCGCCGACCAGCTCGCGCAGGACTTTCTGCGCGGCGCCCGCCAGGCTTTCCCGGGACCAGCCGGCGCGCGCCCCGCTGGTGCTCCAGAGCACCCGCCCGGAGGCCGGCTCCAGCACCTGCAGGCTGACGCCCACCGCCGGCTCGCCGTCGAGGCCGTTCTTGTACTGCCACTCCTCGACGCTGCCGGTGACCACGTAGGCCAGCTTCTGCTGGCGTGCCCAGTCCAGCGCGCGCTGCTGGCGCTCGCGGTCGTCGACCAGTTGCAGGTCGCCTTGCGGCTGAGCCGGGTACAGGCGCGGCCGCACGCCCTCCTCGGCCAGCACGCTGAGCAGGATCTGCTCGGCACGCTCGCCGGCCTGCGGCGCCTGGGAGTAATTGAGCAGCGGCACCAGGCCCCACTGCGCGCCGCGCGCCAGCGGCGTAGCGCTTTCGCTGGTGAAGCTGGAGCAGCCCGCCATGAACAGGGCGACGGCCGCGAGAGCCAGGCAGCGGATGGATTGCATGTTGTGTTCCTCCTGTTGAATTCCGTATCCGGGCCGCGTTCAGCGGCCGAAGCGCGTGCTGTAGGTCACCCCGAGCGTGCCGCCGGCATCGCCGCCGCCCCCCTGGGGAGCCGACTGGTAGCCGAAGGTGAACGCCAGTTCGTCGTCGCCCAGCAGCTCCATGCCGATGCCGAGATCGATGCCGTAGTTGAACTCCTTCTCTGTCCACTGCCAGCCGGCCAGGGTGTCGACGATCCAGGTGTATTGCGGACGGCTGCGGTTCAGCGCGCCAGGGAAGCCACGGCGCCAGGTGCTGCCGAGGTAGACCTGGCCATAGCGGTCCTGCAGCAGGTCCTGGCTGCGCGCGCCATCGAGCACCAGCGCACCGCCATGGGCCGCCAGCAGGTCGTCCGGCACGCGGTTCTCCAGGCGATTGCGCTGGTAGTCGATGCCGCCGCGCAGTTGCCAGGCCGGGCCGTCGAAGAACAGTGTGTGGGCCCATTCCAGGGACAGCGCCTCGCCGTTGCCGAGGTCGTCGCCCTGGCGGGTGGAGAAGCGGTTGTGCGCCAGCGACCAGCTCAACTGGTCGCGCCCGCTGAGGGTGTGGCGGCCGCCGAGCCGTAGGCTGTCGCGCATGCCGAGGGCTCGCATCAGGCCGGTCTCGTCGGTCTCGCGGTGCCAATCGAGGCCCGCTTCCAGTTCGTCGCGCGAGCTCAGCCGCCAATTGCGCAGCAACCCCAGACCGTGGCGGTCCTCGTCGTCGCGCCAGCTGCCATCGAGCGTCGCCGCGGCGAAGCCATCGGCCAGTTCGCGCCGCAACGTCAGCCTGGCGTTGCGTTCGCTACCGAGGAGCGAACTATCCAGTGCGTCGCCGCGATAGCGACCGCTGCCCAGCGCCAGGTCGGCGTACCAGTCGTCGCCGAGGTGGCGCGCCGCGCGCAGCGTCGGTCCCTTGAAGTCGAGACCGCCGAAGTCGCGCTTGTTCCAACCCAGTTGCAGGCCCTGGGGCGTGCGTTCGAGGATTTCCGCCGCCTGCCGCCGCAGCTGCTCGCGGTTGTCGCGCGAGTGGCCGTCGCCCAGTGCGCCCAGGGCCTCGCCCAGCGCTTCGCCGCCATGGCCGAGACGCACCAGCGCCTCGACCCGCTGCGCCGGATCCAGCTCGCCGCGCTCCAGCAGGCGTTGCAGGGCGGCGCGATTCTGGCTGCGCAGGGCGGCCTGGATCTCTTCGTTGCGCCCGATCTTCAGGCCCCGGCCGCGCGCCCAGGCCAGCCAGTCATCCTTCAGCGGCTCCTGGTTGGTGGCGGCGAGCTGGTCGAGGAACTGCTCGAACCACAGCTGCAGCATCGCCGGCTCGCCATTCCAGGCCCGCCGCGCCTCGCCCTGGGCGAGCAGCGGCCCCTGGGCCACGGCGAGCAGGCGTAGGTAGGCGGCGAAGCTGTCCGGGGTGGCCCTGACCGCCTCGCGGTCGAGCCGCCGGAGCAGTAGTCGGCGCAGGCGCAGGGCCTTGTCCTGGTAGCCGCTGGCATCCAGTGCGTCGGCGTAGGCGGCCTGCACCAGCCAGTCGTTGGGATTGGACTTGAGGTACAGGCGGAACCAGGCCAGCGCCTGGTCGTTACGCTCGAGCAGCAGGCTGGCGCTGGCGAACGGCAGCCACAGCGTGCTGTCCCGCAGCGCCAGGCCATGCCACTGCGCCAACAGGGGCGCCAGGCTGTCGCGACGGCCACGGTCGATGTAGAACCAGAGCAGGCGTTCGCGCACCAGGTTCTCGCCGGGGAAACGCACCAGGGCTTCCCGGTACAGACGCTCGGCGACGTCGCCATGGCCTTCCTGTTCCGCCAGCCGCGCCCTGGCCACCCAGTAATAGGGGCTGCCCTGCGCTTCCGGCAGGCCTTCGGCCTCGGCCAGCAGGCTCTTCAGGGCCGGCCAGTCGTGGAGGTTCTCCGCCAGTTGCAGGGCGCTGGCCAGGCGCCGCGGATCGCGGCTGCGCTGCCAACTGCCGATAAGCACCTGCAAGGCCTGCTTCGGATTGCTGTCCCGGTACAGGGCGATCAACTGGTCCTCGTCGCTGCTGTTCAGGCGGATGTCCAGGGCCAGCATGCGCTCGTAGGCGGCGCGGGCATCGTCGTCCTGCTCCAGGGCCCAGGCCAGCGCCGCGCGCAGGCGCCAGAACTCCGGCTCGCGGATCGCGCGGGTATCCACGCCGGCGAGGACCTTCCAGGCCTGGCGCGGATCGAACAGGTTCCAGTGGGTTTCCGCCCACTGCATGCGTTCCTTGACGCTCAGCGGGAAATGCCGGGCCATCCGCGCCCAGACCCCGGTCTCTTCCTGCAACTGCTGGGTGTGTTCGAGGATCTGCTGCAAGCGCTGCCAGGCCAGGCGCTGTTTCGGATAACCCTGCACGTAGCCGCGCAGCCATGCCTCGCCCTCTTCCGGCGTGCCGCGGGTTTCATGGCTGTAGACCAGCGCATCGAGTTCCTCGTCGGTCATCTGTCGCTGCGCGCCGATGGGCGCCAGCAGCTCGATGGCGCTGTCGAAATCGAACATCTGCAGCGACAGGCGCCAGGCATGCTCGCGCAGGGCCGGGTCATCGGCGCCGGCCAGCAGTTGCTTCCACAGGCCCAGGGCCTGCGGGCCGTTGCCGGTCCATTCGCCAAGGCGCGCGAGATCGGCCAGCAGCGTCCTGTCCTGCGGGCGCAGGGCCAGCAGCTCCTGGCCGACCTCCCAGGCCCGCTCGATCCGCCCGGCGGCCATGTTCAGGCGCAGGTCGGCGGCCAGCGCCTCATGGTCCTCGGGGCGCAATTCGCGCCAGCGCCGGATGAAGCGTTCGGCCAGGTCGTAGCGCTGGCTGCCTTCGGCGGCGCGTACGCCCTCGGCGAGCCAGGCCAGGGTCGATTCATCCTCCGGCAAGGCGTCCAGCCGCTCGTCCAGCAACAACGCCGCCTGTTCGCCGCGCTCGCCAGCGAGCAGGCTGGCGAAGGCCTGGCGCAGATAGGCCAGGCGCTTCGCCGGCTCGGTTTGCGCTTCGGCCAGTTGCCGCTGGATGTCCGCCGCCGGCAGCGGCTCGCCGGAAGCCAGGTACCAGCGCGCCGCCTCGTCCAGCCAGCGCTGCCGGCCCTGCGGGTCGCGGCCGGCCAGTTCGGCAAAGGTCCGCGCCGCCAGGTCCGGCGCGTCCAGGGCCAGGGCATGACGGGCAAGTCGTTCGAGCATGGCGTCGTTCAACGAAACATGCTCGATCTTGCGCAGGCGCTCCAGCAATCGGCGCGTCTGCTCCTCATCCATGCCCTCGGGCCTGGCCAGGGCGCCGAGGATGTCCAGTTCCACCTCGTAGAACGGCGTTGCCAGGCGGTCCTTGCCGCGCAGAAGGGCGAGGTGATGACGCGCCTGCTCGAAGTCGCCGAGCTTGACCAGCAGGTCGATCAGGGTCAGGCGCAGCGCGTCGTTCTCCGGGTGCGCCTGCAACAGCAGTTCGGCGTAGTTCACCGAGACCGCGTCGGGCTCGCCATCGCCGCTGGGCATGAATACTTCTTCGCTGTTGAAGGTCAGCCACAGCACCAGCGCCACCCCGAGAGCGACCGGCAGCAGGGCCCAGGGATTCAGCAGGCGCGCCTTGGGATGCTTGTCAGCGGCAGGCGAGTTGGCCATCGCGCACCTGCTCCATCGGCAACTCGAACGTCCACAGGCCGTTGCCGGCCTTTCCCGGGAAGGCCTTGCCGGCCGCGCTAAGCCGGCAATCGCCCGCCGCGCGCACCACCAGGCGCAACGGCAGGTGCCCGGCGAAGGCGAACTCGACGCGGCCATCGTCGCGGTAGCGCCAGTGCTTCAGCGGCAGGTTGGCCTCCTCCAGCGCCGGCCGCGGATCGCGGCTGTCGCGCAGGACCAGGTGCGCATTCGCCGCACTCAGGTGTACATAGCGCCCCTGGGGCAGGTCGCGCACGCCCGCGACTCCCGTGGAGCGAGCGAGGTCCGGCCAACCCAGCGCCGGGTCCAGGCGCAGGGTGCGCAGGGCGGCGAAGCCACGCAGTTGCCAGCTGCCATCGGCACGCTTGGCCAGGCTGGCGCGATGCAGGCCTTCCAGGCGCGGGATGTAGTCGCTCATCCACAGCGACAACGGATGCTCCGCCTGCATCGCCGCGTAGATCTGGTGCATGGTGCGGATCGAGGCCTGCTTGGTCCCCGAATAGAAGTGGTAGTAGAGGTGCAGGCCGCGCAGGCGGCGCGGGCTGTCAGTCAGGGCGAAGGTATCGATGACGCCGCGGAAGCCGTAGTACGGCCCCTGCCAGAGATTGGTGTAGACGTTCTCGTTGATGATCGGCGCGTAGTACTGCACGCCGCCGCGGGTGGGCCGGATCAGCGGGTAGAGTCCGGTCAGCGAGGGAAAGGCCCGGGTCAGCGCGGTATTGCCGCCGTTGACGTTCATCAGCCCGGCGTCGTAGGCGAGCTTGATGGTGGCGGCGTCGGGCAGCGCGTCGCCGGACCAGAAGATCATCTTCACCGGCTTCCGCGGGGTGGTCAGGCGCTGCTCGATGTAGTCGCGGGCCCCGATCACCTCGCGTACGAAGTCGACCTTGTCGTAGCCCGGGATGGCCATCTTGTAGCCATACTGGGCCTCGAAGTTCTCGCCCTGCTCGGCCAGTTGCGGCTGCCAGAAGAACGGATGGCTGAAGGTATGGCTGGCGACCTCGACCTTGTCGTCGGCGAAAATGCGCCGGGCGATCGGCTCCAGCTCCCTGGCCAGGTGCGGGTACATGCCCTTCGGCCCGACCTCGCCTTCGATCACCGAGACCGAGGTGAGGAACGGATAGGGCTTGATGAAGTCCTCCAGCACCTGCTGGCCGGCATAGGGACTGCCGGGCACCTCGGCACGGGAGACGAAGCCGTCGCCATCGATGTGCACGGTGGCGATGCGCCGGCCATTCTCGGTGGTCGCGTCGGGACTCGGCAGCGGCGCAAGGCGCAAGGCCTTGCGCAGGAAAGCGAACGGATCGAGGATCCAGCGCCGGTGCTCGCTACCCTCCTCCAGCACATAGGGCGCCAGGGCGAAGCCGCCCCAGTCGGCGGTCGCCACCGGCACGTACTCCTTGCCGTCGCCCTTGAGCTTGAGCGCCGGGGCCACCCGCGCCGGGTCGAGTACGGTGAGCGCCGGCAGGTCGCGGATCCGGATCACCAGCGGCGCCTCGAAGGCGCCCAACAGCGCCTGGTCGTGGGTCTCGGTGCTCGGCTTGACCTTGAGCTTCTGCGACAGCCGGCGAATACCCAGGCGCTGCAACAGGCCGTCGTTCTCGGTGGGCAGGCCGGCGAGGAACGCCACCGGCACCTTTTCGTCGAGACGCGCAGCGATCCAGTTGTCGAAGGCGTCGCTGGCCAGCGGCGGTCCACTGGTCATCCAGGTGACTACCCCGGCGTAGAGACCGCTCAGCGGACGTTCGGGCAGCGGCTGGTCGGTGGGCAGGTAGTCGACCCGATAACCGAGGTATTCGAGCAGGCCGCCGAGGTAGACGTGGCCGGGGCTCAGGGTCAGGTCGCCCTCGCGCGGATCGTAGAGCAGCGCGATGCGCCGCGGTTGCACCTCGACGTCGCTCACCCCCAGGTAGTCCAGCGCCGGGGTGCTGACGAACGGCACGTAGCCTTCGCTACGCAGGCGCGCAGCGAGCGCGCGCGCCTCGTCGCGCCGCTCCGGCGGCAGGTAGTCGATGGCGACGATGGGCATGCCCTGGGCGCGCAGGGCATCCAGGTGACCCTTCAGCCAATCGCGATCGTCCTGGGGCACCTCGCGGTATTGCCCGGCAGCGGCGTCCCAACCGGCATGGATCGACTCCACGGCCACCGCCGACGCGACGCCGGGCAACTCCGGCAGCACTTCGAAACCGCGATTGAAAAACAGCTTGAGGCCCGGCTCCTGGCGATGCAGCTGGGCGAGGAAACTGGCCAGCGCCCGGCGCTGGCCCTCGCGGCGCTCCTCGGCCTGTAGCTGGAAGCTGTCCAGGGTATCGAGGAACAGGCCGGCGTAGCCCTGTTTGCGCAGCTCCGCGGCGCGCTTGAGCAGGTGCGCCCGCCAGCTCGGCGCGGCGAGGTCCATTACCTGGCTGTTCCAGGCTTGGTTGCGGACCGCGCTCTTGCCCCGGGCCAGGCCGCTATCGGCGATGGCGGCGGCGTCGCCGTCGAACTCGCCGACCGACAGATAGGCGAAGGGCGTGCTGCCCTGCTCTTTCAGATACCCGACATCGGCCGGCTTGAGGTGCGCCGCCTCAAGCACCACCCAGTCGAACTGGGAAAGCTCGGCCAGCGGCGGCCGCTCGGCGTACCAGAACGCCACGCTGGACGGCCCGCCGGCAGCCCCTGCGGCAGCGCCGGCACAAAGCGCCAGCGCCAGGCCGGCAAGCCAGGCGAGCGGGCGTTCGATGGGTCGAAGGATGTTACGGCGGGACGGCAGACGCAGCACGGCGATTCCTTTCTTGCTGAACCGCATGCCCAGCCTACGCGGCAGGGTCGATACCGACCGAAGCGGCAGGTCGGGAGCATGGATGCGGTTTCCGATGGCAACGTCGAATCCCTGACAGTGCGGGCACGGCCAAAGCAGCCGCAGGCGATTAACGTCAATCTAATGACTAAATATGCTAATTGCTAATTTTTTAAGCGGAAACTGTCAATTTTTAGGCACATACAGGACGCCATGGTGTCCTTTTGCCTGCTCTTGCCTCCCGCGTGACCGCCGCGACGTCATCGGAAAACTCACCGGGCGGGGAAGGAAGTACGGGCTGCCGGGGGTTTATGCGATCGACAGGATCCCGGCCAAGGCATACGAAGCGGAGAAGTCATAGATCCATATGAACCTATTAATAGAGTTTCTAATAACTAAATATTTATTAAATCTGTGAGTCAGGTTGTCCTTTCCGGGCTAACGCCGGGCGCCGGACATTTGTCGCCGCGCAGCGCCTCAGCCACCGCAAACACCGCAGGTTTTCGCCGCGCCAGAATGAAAGAGCCCCGCACTCAGGCGGGGCTCTTGCTTGCCGTCAGTCCGGTCGCATCAGGGGATGCAGACACCGTGCTGGCTGCTCTGCGCCAGGTCCATCAGCTCGCGGTTGGCCACGGCGTACATGGCGTAGTCGGTACCCGACGCGGCACGCAGTTCGACCAGCATCGCCCGCCAGCGCTCGACCAGCGGCAGGTGTTGTTCCAGCCACAGGCCGACGCGCGCCTCGACCTCCTTCGGTCCGTCCTGCATCTGCAACACCGAGACGGTGATCGCCCGCTGCTGCCAGTCGAGGTCGTCGCGGAACGCCTCGCGGGCCAGCGCCTGCCAGTTGTTCTCCACCGGCAGGTTGGTGATCTGCTGCAGGTACCAGGTCAGGTCCAGCGCACTGCCCACGGCGAAATAGGCCTTGGCCACTTCCGCGGTGTCCTGGCCGGTCACGTCGGACGCCTCGATGATCGGCAGCAGCGTATACAGGTGGCTGGTGCCGGCCACCATGCGTGCCAGCAGTTCCGGTACGCCGGCGTCGACGTAGGTCTGGTAGCGCGCCTGCCACAGCTCGCGGGTCGGCCCTTCGAGCAGCTCGTTGAGCTTCAGGCCGAGGGCGGCGATGCGCGGGCCGAAGTGGGCCACGTCGCGCGCCGCGTCCAGCTCGTTGCGGCGGCTGCGGAGGAACCAGCGGGTGGCGCGGCGACCGAGACGCATCAGTTCGTCCATCAGGGTCAGCTGGATATCAGCGGGCACCTGGTAGTCGAGGTTCTCGATCTGGCGGAACCAGTGCGGCAGGTGGAACACGTCGCGAACGATCACGTAGGCCCCGGCGACGTTGGCCGCGCTCATGCCGGTGGACTCCTTCAGGCGCTGCACGAAGGTGATGCCCATGTGGTTGACCAGGTCGTTGGCGATCTGCGTGCTGACGATCTCGCGCTTCAGGCGATGGCGGCGCATGGCGTCGCCGAACTTCTCCGCCAGCAATGCCGGGAAGGCGGTCTCCATGTCGCGGGTCAGGTAGTCGTCGTCCGGCACCAGCGATTTCAGCAGCGATTCCTTGAGGTCGATCTTGCTGTAGGAGATCAGCACCGACAGCTCGGCGCGGGTCAGCCCCTGGCCGGCACTGATGCGTTCCGCCAGCTCCTCGTCGGAAGGCAGGAACTCCAGGGCGCGATCGAGCTTGCCACGTGCCTCGAGGTCGCCCATCAGCCGCTTGTACTCGGCGATCCGCTCGCGGGCGCGGCGTTGCGCCAGGGACAGCGCCTGGGTCTGCTTGTAGTTGTTGCCCAGCACCAGGGCGCCGACCGCGTCGGTCATCTTCACCAGCAGCGCGTTGCGCTGCTTCTCGGTCATGTCGCCGGCCTGCACCACTTCGTTGAGCAGGATCTTGATGTTGACCTCATGGTCGGAGCAGTCCACGCCGCCGGCGTTGTCGATGAAGTCGGTATTGTTGGCGCCGCCGTGCAGGCCGAACTCGACCCGCGCCAGTTGGGTCATGCCCAGGTTGCCGCCCTCGCCCACCACCTTCGCGCGCAGCTCGCGGCCGTCGACGCGCAGACCGTCGTTGGCCTTGTCGCCGACATCGGCGTGGGTTTCCTTGCTCGACTTCACGTAGGTGCCGATACCGCCGTTCCAGAGCAGGTCGACCGGCGCCTTGAGCAGCGCGTGGATCAGCTCGGTGGGCGCCAGCCTGTCGGCCTGGATGTCGAAGCGCGCCTGCATTTCCGGGGTGATGGCGATGCTCTTGGCGCTGCGCAGGAAGATCCCGCCGCCGGCGGAGATCAGCTTGGCGTCGTAGTCGGCCCAGCTCGAACGCGGCAGGTTGAACAGGCGCTGGCGCTCGACGAAGCTGCTGGCGGCGTCCGGGTTCGGGTCGATGAAGATATGCATGTGGTTGAAGGCGGCCACCAGTTGCAGCTTGTCCGACATCAGCAGGCCGTTGCCGAACACGTCGCCGGCCATGTCGCCGATGCCGATGACGCTGATGTTGTCCTTCTGCACGTCGATGCCGCGCTCGCGGAAGTGCCGTTGCACGCTGACCCAGGCGCCCTTGGCGGTAATCCCCATGCCCTTGTGGTCGTAGCCGGCGGAGCCGCCCGAGGCGAAGGCGTCGCCGAGCCAGAAACCGTACTCGGCGGCGATGCCGTTGGCGATGTCGGAGAAGGTCGCCGTGCCCTTGTCCGCGGCGACCACCAGGTAGGGATCGTCCTCGTCGTGGCGGACCACGTTGGCCGGCGGCACCACTTCGCCTTCCTTGAGGTTGTCGGTGATGTCGAGCAGGCCGGAAATGAAGATCCGGTAGCAGGCGATCGCCTCGGCCTGGATCTCGTCGCGGCTACCGCCAAGCGGCAGGCGGCGCGGGACGAAGCCGCCCTTGGCGCCGACCGGCACGATCACCGCGTTCTTCACCTGCTGGGCCTTGACCAGGCCGAGCACCTCGGTGCGGAAGTCTTCCTCGCGGTCCGACCAGCGCAAGCCGCCGCGGGCCACCTTGCCGCCGCGCAGGTGCACGCCCTCGACGCGCGGCGAATAGACGAAGATCTCGTACTTGGGCACCGGCCTGGGCAGCTCCGGGATGGCCTTCGGGTTGAACTTGAAGCTGAAGTAGCTCTTGTTCTGGCCGTTGCCGTCGGGCTGGTAGAAGTTGGTCCGCAGGGTTGCCTTGATCAGGTCGAGGTAGCGCCGCAGGATGCGGTCCTCGTTGAGCACCTGGACTTCGTCGAGGGCGCCGAGGATCGCCTGCTCCAGCTTCTGTTGCTTGTCTTCCAGGTCTTCCGCGGTGAGTTTGCGCGCCAGGTAGAAGCGGGTCTTGAACAGCCGCACCAGCTCGCGGGCGATGTCGGTGTGGGCATTCAGCGCGCTGGCGATGTAGCCGAGGTCGAAGCCCAGGCGGATCTGCTTCAGGTAACGCGCGTAGGCACGCAGCAGGGCGACGTCGCGCCACGGCAGGTTGGCGGTCAGCACCAGGCGGTTGAAGGCGTCGTTCTCGGCGTCGCCGCTGACGATGTGGACGAAGGCGTCCTGGAGGATCTCGTTGAGCTGCTGGATGTCCACGTCCAGCCCTTCGGCGTAGGTGAAGGCGAAGTCGTGGATCCAGTATTCGCGGCCGTTCTGGTGGCGCAGGCGGTAGGGGAATTCGCCGAGCACGCGCAGGCCGAGGTTCTCCAGGATCGGCAGGACGTCGGACAGGGCCAGCGGGGTGTCGGCGTGGTACAGCTTGCAGTGCAGTTGCTGCTCGCCCTGCGCCAGCGGCTGGTAGAAGCTCATCACCAGCGGGCGCTGCTCGGAGAGGCTGAGCAGGTGCTGCAGGTCGACCACCGCGAAGTGCGGGGCGAAGCGCTCGCGGTAGCCGGCCGGGAAGCCTTTCGGGAAGTCGGCCAGGACGTTGGTGCCCTTGGCCTCGCCGAGGTTTTCCACCACCAGGCTGCTGTAGTCGTCCTGCCAGGAACGGCAGGCCTGGATCACTTCTTCCTCCAGGCGCGCCGGGTCGATGTCGATGCGCGACTTCGGGTCGACGCGGAGGATGAACTGCACGCGGGCCAGCACCGACTCGGAGAAGAAAGTCCAGAACTCGCAGTCGCTGGCTTGCAGGCGCTCCATCAGGACCTGCTGGATCTTCAGGCGCGTCTCGGTGGAATACACGTCGCGCGGCACGTAGGCCAGGCAGTAGCAGAAGCGACCGTAGGGGTCCTTGCGCAGGAACACGCGGATCTTGTTGCGCTCCTGGATGCGGACGATCGCCAGGGCGGTGCTGAACAGCTCGTCCACCGGGGTCTGGAACAGGTCGTCGCGCGGCAGTACTTCCAGCACCTGGGCCAGTTCCTTGCCGAGGTGGGCCTTGGTGTCGAAACCGGAGCGCCGCATCACTTCGGCGACCTTGCCGCGGATGAAGGGAATGTCGTTGACGCTCTCGTTGTACACCGAGGAGGTGAACAGGCCCATGAAGCGGCACTCGCGGATCACCCGGCCCTTGCCGTCCAGCTCGCGGATCGACACGTAGTCCGGGTAGGCCGGGCGGTGCACGCGGCTCGGATGGGCAGCCTTGGCGAAGGACAGCAGGACCGGTTCGCGCAGGTAGGCGACGGCATAGTCCTCGATGTGCAGGTCATCCTTGCTCAGGCCGGCACGCAGCAGACGGGTCAGGCCGAGGAAGGATTTCTCGTCGTAGACCATGCGCCCGCCGTCGGCCTCGTCGGCGACGCTGAATTCCTCGTAGCCGAGGAAGGTGAAGTGGTTGTCCAGCAGCCATTCGAGATAGCTGCGCACTTCCTTCAGTTCCTCCGCCGGCACCTTCAGCTTGGCCTTGCCAAGCCAGGTCAGCAGTTCGCGGGCCTTGGCCTTCATCGGTTCGAAGTCGGCGACGGTCACGCGTACTTCACCGAGCACTTCCAGGATGGCCTTCTCCAGCGCCCGCAGTTCGCCGGCGTGGGCGCAACGGTCGATCTCCAGGTACATCAGCGATTCCTGGCTGACGTCCTTGCCCTGGCTACCCTTGGGCAGGATTTCCTTCAGCTCGCCCTTGGCCGAGCGGCGCACGCTGAGGACGTTGGTCTGCAGGGTATGGATGCTGTAGCCGCGACGGTTCAGTTCCATGCGCACCGAGTCGACCAGGAACGGCAGGTCCGGGTGCAGCACTTCCACCGCGGTGTGGGTGGATTGCCAGCCGTGCTTCTCGTAGTCGGGGTTGTATACGCGGACTTCGGGCTGGTCGCGGTCGAAGCGCTCCAGCAGGCGCCAGGCGGAAAGGGTGCAACCGACCAGGTCGGAAAGCCGACGCTGGGTCAGTTCATCGAGGGAGATCAGGCTGAAGAACTGTTCGGCGAACAGCGTGACTTGTGGTAACGCCTTGTCGCCGAGGTGCTGCGCCAGTGCCGTCTGCAGTTGATGCTGGAAATCGGCTTTGCTGGCCGCGGTGAAGAACGCCATGGTTGTACTCCGCTTGGCTTGTTATTTCATGGAGGCGAGCGGTTCGCGGGAAAGGTCGCGAGCAACGCACCTTCGGACCGACCCTCGCTGCGTCCATGAAGTTCAGCAGAAGCTGAGCATTAATCCAGGCAGGCAGGCGCACAGCAAAGGCTGACCGGGAACCGCCCTTTTCGGCGAGCGACCCGCCGGTCATATCCGACAGAGCTTAACGAGCCGGCAAGGCAAAACACTTACCGTGCTGCGACATATTCGTTCACCCCGGGAGCATCGGCTCACTGCACCGGCAGGAAATGCATGAACAGCAGTCCCTGGGCGTAGTTCACGCTGATCCGCCGGTAGCGTTCGCCGAGCACCTCGGCGAGCAGGTCCAGGCGCGCGACGATCTTGGCGAACTCGCGGGCGTAGCTGAGGTTGCTGGCGTCGTCGGTGAGGGCGTTGGAAAGCAGCAACGGGGCGCCCTTGTCGTCCTTGCGGGTAGCCAGCATCCAGGTGGCGACCTCGACGTTGCGCGCGGCGTTGTAGACGTACTGCGCGTCGATCCCCTGGTAGACGTAGAACTCGGTACGCCCGCCATGGGCGGTGATCAGCATGCTGGCCAGGGAATAGATGAAGGCGCCGACGCGGTCGCCCCTGAACGCCGGATCGAGGGAGTAGGACAGCGCGGCGATGTCGCGGCGGCCGCCCAGGTCGCTGAGTTCGCGGTTCTGCTCGATGGCCCGGCGGATCGCCAGCTCGGCGTCGGCCTGGCTCGGCAGGCCGGTCTTCTTCCATTCGGCGGGATTGCGCTTGTACAGCTTCCAGAGCAACTGGTAGAGGCTTTGCAGGTTGTCGCGCATGGCCAGGGTGGCCATGCGATCGGCATCGGTCTGGAGGAATTCGCCGGCGCGCATCGAACCCTGGCTGGTGTCCTCGCCGGCGGCGTTGCGCGGCGCGTTCGAACATCCGCTGGCGAGCGCGCCGAGCAGCAACAGCAGCCCACCGACCCAGCGCCGCCACCCACGCCGGGCGCGGCCCTCCCCCTTGCGCCGGGCAAGCCCCGGCAATGTCGCTCCTGACAAACGCTCTGTCCATTCGCTGTTCGCATCGCGGAAACCGACCCGCCTGCGCCGGCGAAGTTCCCCGGGCGCGTCGATCCGCCGCGCTTCGCGAGGCAGGTCACGGCGAGAGGCGGAGGCTTTTCACCGGCATACCCGCGCGGGTTCACGAATAGGCGCGGCACGAGCGTCGGAGAGTACGCTAGGCAGTCGCCGTGCGCTAACATGTGCGGGATCGGGGGGCGTCATCCGCCGCAGAGCGGAGCCTTCTCCCCGCCCGCGCGCGCCGGCCTCGCCGTGCGCCACCGAGCGACACCCCAGCAGGCCTTGGAACCGGTAGTCCAGACAATGAGCAACGAGCCAGAAAGCACGCAGCACAAGAGCGCCCTGCAGGGACTGAAGGGCTACCTGTCGAGCCAGATCCTCGGCCAGGAAAAACTCGTCGACCGCCTGCTGATCGCGCTGCTAGCCGACGGCCACCTGCTGGTGGAAGGCGCGCCGGGACTGGCCAAGACCAAGGCCATCAAGGACCTCGCCGAAGGCCTCGAAGCCGAGTTCCACCGTATCCAGTTCACTCCCGACCTGCTCCCCGCCGACATCACCGGCACCGAGATCTACCGTCCGGAGACCGGCACCTTCGTGTTCCAGCAAGGCCCGATCTTCCATCACCTGGTGCTGGCCGACGAGATCAACCGCGCCCCAGCCAAGGTGCAGTCGGCGCTGCTCGAAGCCATGGCCGAGCGCCAGGTTTCGGTCGGCCGCAGCACCTACGACCTGCCACAGCTGTTCCTGGTGATGGCGACACAGAACCCGATCGAGCAGGAAGGCACCTATCCGTTGCCGGAAGCCCAGCTCGACCGTTTCCTCATGCACGTCAAGATCGGCTACCCGGAGGCCTCGGTGGAACGCCGCATCCTCCAGCAGGCGCGTGGCGAGGCACTGAACGGCGAGGCCCGGCCGGAGCGCCGGGTGACCCAGGAAACCATCTTCGCCGCGCGCCAGGAAATCCTCGGCCTGTACATGGCCGACGCGGTGGAGGAATACCTGGTGCAACTGATCATGGCCACCCGCACCCCGGCCAAGCACGACGCGGAACTCGCCGAATGGATCTCCTACGGCGCCAGCCCGCGCGGCTCCATCGCCCTCGACCGCTGCGCGCGCGCCCACGCCTGGCTGGGCGGACGCGACTTCGTCAGCCCCGAGGACATCCAGGCGGTGCTGTTCGACGTGCTACGCCATCGCCTGATCCTGACCTTCGAGGCGGAAGCCGCCGGCATCGACCAGGACCGGGTCGTGCAGCGCATCCTCGACGTGGTCGCCGTGGCCTGAGGCCGCCGCCATGCTGAGCGCCGCCCCTGGCGTCGAACTGGGCCTCGACGAGCTTCTGGAAATGCGCCACCGGCTCCACGAAGCACGCCTGTTCTCCTCGCAGAACCGCCGCAGCCCGCTGGTCGGCCTGCATCACTCGCGCCTGCGCGGACGCGGCGTGGACTTCGACCAGGTGCGCATCTACCAGCCCGGCGACGACGTACGGACCATCGACTGGCGCGTCACCGCGCGCACCCGCGAGCCGCACACCAAGCTGTTCCACGAGGAACGCGAGCGACCGGTGTTCGTCCTGGTCGAACAGAGCCAGCGCCTGTTCTTCGGCTCCGGCCTGTGCTTCAAGGCGGTGCTGGCGGCACGCGCGGCGGCCTTCATCGGCTGGTCGGCGCTGGCCCACAACGACCGTATCGGCGGCCTGGTATTCAGCGACCGCGACTGCCACGAAATCAAGCCGCGACGCAGCAAGCACAGCCTGCTGCAACTGTTCAACCAGCTATTGCGGGCCAATCGCGAGCTGCGCGAGACGCCGGCCGAGCGGCCTGGCGAACTGTTCGGCCTGGCCCTGCGCCGCGCCCGCGAAGTGCTGCGCCCGGGCAGCCTGATCCTGGTGCTGTGCGACGAGCGGACACTCAATGACGTCGCCGAGCAGCAACTCAGCCTGATCGCACGCCATACCGACCTGGTACTGCTGCCGCTGTCCGACCCGCTCGACCATGCCCTTCCCGCCGCCGGACTGCTGCGCTTCCGCGAAGGCGCCGCCGACCTCGAGCTGGACACCCACGCCGACGAGCTGCGCCAGGCCTATCGCGAGCTGGCCGAGGCGCGCCGCGCGCGCTGGCAGCGGCTGGCCCAGCGACTGGGCGTGCCGCTGCTGCCGCTGTCGACCCAGGAAGACCTGGTGGAGCAGTTGCGGGACCTGCTGGAACAACACCAGCCGGGGTATCGCGCATGAATCCGCTCGACCGGTTGGAACCGCTGATCGCCCCCCCGCTCGTCGGCTGGTGGCCGCCGGCGCCCGGCTGGTGGCTGCTGGCCGCCCTGCTGCCGTTGCTCGGCTGGGGGCTCTGGCGACTGCGCCGGCACCTGCCGCGGCGCACCATCGCCACCCGCGGCGAAGCGCCGCTGGATCCGCTGCGCGAAGCGGCCCTGGCCGAACTGGCCGCGCTTGCCAAGCCCTACGGCAGGGCTTCCGCCGGGCCCTGGCTGCAGGCCATCAACGGCCTGCTCAAGCGGGTCTGCAGGGCGCGCTGGCCAGATAGCGGCAGCCACGCCCTCAGCGGCCGCGCCTGGCTGGCGTTCCTCGACAACCGTTGCCCGGCCGCCGGCCTGACCCGCTGGATGATCCTGGTGGAAGGCGGCTACCGTGCCGACTGCACCCTCGACGACAAGGCCGTGGACGGCCTCGACGCCGCCGTCGCCACCTGGATTCGCAAGCATGTTTGAGTTCGCCTGGCCCTGGGTCTTCGCCCTCGCCCCGTTGCCCTGGCTGCTGCGCCTGGTGCTGCCGGCCGCCGACAGCGGCGAGGCGGCGCTCAAGGTGAGCTTCCTCGACGAACTCGAAAGCCTCGCCGGACGCCGTGCCCGCGCACGCCTGCCGGCCTGGCGGCAGCAGGTGCGCTTCGCCCTGCTCTGGTTCCTCCTGCTGCTCGCCGCGGCCCGCCCGCAGTGGGTCGGCGAACCCCTGCCGCTACCCGCCAGCGGCCGTGACCTGCTGCTCGCGGTGGATGTCTCCGGCTCCATGGACTACCGCGACATGCGCTGGCAGGACGACGAGATCAGCCGCCTGGAACTGATCAAGAAACTCTTCGGCGACTTCATCGAAGACCGTCGTGGCGACCGCGTCGGCCTGATCCTGTTCGGCAGCCAGGCCTACCTGCAGGCGCCGCTGACCTTCGACCGGCACACCGTGCGGGTCTGGCTGGACGAGGCGCAGATCGGCATCGCCGGCAAGAACACCGCGATCGGCGACGCCATCGGCCTGGCGGTCAAGCGCCTGCGCCAGCGGCCCGCGGAAAGCCGGGTGCTGGTGCTGATCACCGACGGCGCCAACACCGGCGGACAGATAGCCCCGCAGATCGCCGCGCAACTGGCCGCCGAGCAACAGGTGAAGATCTACACCATCGGCGTCGGCGCCGACCCGCAGCAGGGCGGCGTGCCCGGCCTGTTCGGCTTCAACCCGGGGCTCGATCTCGACGAGCCGACCCTGCGCGGTATCGCCGAGATCACTGGCGGCGAATACTTCCGCGCGCGATCCAGCGCCGAGCTGGAAAGCATTTCCGCGACCCTCGACCGCCTCGAACCGGTCGCCCAGCAGACTACCCGGGCGCGCCCGGCCCTGGCGCTGTACAGTTGGCCGCTGGCCGCCGCCCTCGGCCTGAGCGTGCTGCTGGTGGCGCTGGAACTCTGGCCACGGGAAAACCGGACCTGGCCGCGCCGCCGTTCCGGGAGGCAACCATGAACCTGCTGCTGGACGCCTGGCCACACTGGCTGCGCCCCTACTGGCTGCTGCTGGCGCCGCTGCTTGGCTGGTTGCTGTGGAAGCTGCTGCATCGCCAGCGTCGTGCCGGACGCTGGCAATTGCTGCTGCCGACGGCCTTCCAGCCCTGGCTGCTGGTCGGCGGCGCCGGGCGGCAGAACCGCATGCCCTGGATCTGCCTCGGCATCGCCTGGCTGCTGGCCCTGCTGGCCTTGCTCGGGCCCAGTTGGCAGCAACTGGAACAGCCCTCGATGAAGCGTAGCGACCCGCTGGTGGCGATCCTCCAGCTGACTCCCGGGATGCTTGCCGGCGACCTGTCGCCGACCCGCCTGGAGCAGGCCCGGCGCAAGCTGCTCGACCTGCTTCGCACGCGCAACGACGCGCAGACCGCGATCGTCGTCTACGCCGGCAGCGCGCATACCCTGGTGCCGCTGTCGGACGACCAGCTCACCGCGCGCAACCTGCTCGACGCCCTGAAACCTTCGATCATGCCCGAGCCCGGCCAGCGCGCCGACCTCGCCGTGCGCCAGGCCCTCGACCTGCTGGAACAGGGCGCCCAGGGCCGCGGCCGCCTGCTGCTGCTGACCAGCGGGCTGAGCGAACCCGAGCGCCAGGGCATCCGCAGCGCCCTCGAGCACCGGGCGGCGCGCCTCGCCGTGCTCGGCGTCGGCACGCCGAAGGGCGCTCCGGTGCAGCAGGAGGATGGCAGCTTCCTCAAGGACGATCAGGGCGGCATCCTCCTGCCCAGGCTCGACGAAAGCGGGCTGCGCCGCTTCGCCGCGGAGATCGGCGCCGGCTACCAGCGCCTGCGGCCGAACGACCGCGACCTCGACAGCCTCGGCCTGCTGGCCCGCGGCGGCACGCTGGAGGAAGACCGCGAGAACGCCCTGCTGCGCCTGCAGCGCTGGGCCGACCAGGGTTACTGGCTGCTCCTGCCGCTGCTCCTGCTGGCCGCCTGTGCCGGACGGCGCGGCTGGCTGTTCTGCCTGCCGCTGTTGATGCTGAGCCTGCCGCAACCGGCCATGGCCTTCCAGTTCGAAGACCTCTGGCTGCGTCCGGACCAGCAAGGCCAGCGCCTGTTGCAACGGGGCCAGGCGGACGAGGCGGCGAAGCGCTTCGAGGACTTCCGCTGGAAAGGCCTGTCGCTCTACCAGGCCCGCGACTACGCAGCCGCGGCCCAGGCCTTCGCCCAGGGCGACCAGGCCGACGATCACTACAACCGTGGCAACGCCCTGGCCCGCCAGGGCGAACTGGAAGCCGCCGTCGACGCCTACGAACAAGCCCTGGAGCGCCAGCCGCAACTGGTCGCCGCGCAACGCAACAAGGCCCTGGTCGAGGAACTGCTGCGCCAGCGCCAGGAACAGGCGGCGCAGCAGCAGGCCGGCGAGAACAAGGAACAGCGCCAGGAAGCGAGCCAGCAGAGCCCGCCATCCGGAAGCAGCCAGCGGCCGCCGCGCGACGCGGCGACCGTCGATGCGCAGAAGGCCCAGGCCGCGGCGCCCTCGACCAGCCTGCCGGAAGACGAAGGCGAGAAGACCGCCGGAGCACCCGGCCAAGCGCAGCCGCAGCCCGACGCCGAGGACGAGCGGACGGGCGACGAGGAAGCCGACGACGGACTCGACGACGAACGTCGCCAGGCCCTCGAGCAATGGCTGCGACAGATTCCCGACGATCCCGCCGAGTTGCTGCGGCGCAAGTTCTGGTACCAACAGCAGCAACGCCAGGAAGCCACGCCATGATCCGCCTGTTCTGCAGCCTGCTTCTCGCGCTCCTCTGCGTCTCCGCCCACGCCAGCTTCAGCGCCAGCGTCGACCGCGCCCGCCTGACCGAAGGGGAAAGCGTCGAACTGACGCTGGAATCGGACGACCCGACCCTCTTCGGCAAGCCCGACCTGAGCCCGCTGGACGCCCTCTTCGAGGTCCTCGGCACGCGCCAGGTCAACCGTCTCGCCACGCAGAACGGCCGGGCCCAGGCCACCACCCGCTGGATCGTCACCCTCCTGCCGAAGCAGAGCGGCTACGTGGCGATCCCGCCGATCAGCCTCGGCGCCAGCAGCACCCAGCCGATCAGGCTGCACGTACTGGAGGCGCGCGACCGCGCCAAGAGCAGCAAGCTGGCGCCGGTCTTCATCGATGCCAGCGTCGACCAGGAGACGGTCTACGTGCAGGCCCAGGCGATCCTCACCCTGCGCATCTACCACTCGGTGTCGCTATACGACGACAGCAGCCTGACCCCGCTGGCGATGAACGACGCGAAGGTCGAACAGCTCGGCGAGGCGCGTACCTACGAGAAGGAGATCAACGGCATCCGCCACGGCGTGATCGAGGTGCGCTACGCGATCTTCCCGCAGAAGAGCGGCACCCTGGAGATTCCTGCGCAAGCCTTCAGCGCGACCCTGGTCGACCGTGGCAGCGACGACTACAACCCCTTCGGCCCGCGCCCCGGCCGGCAGATGCGGGTGACTTCGCCGAGCATCCCGCTGCAGGTCCGGCCCAAGCCTGCCGACTATCCGGCCGACGCGCCCTGGATGCCGGCCCGCGCGCTGAGCATCAGCGAAAGCTGGAGCCCGCAGCCGGAGCAGGCGCAGGTCGGCGAATCGCTGACGCGCAATGTGCTGCTGAAGGTCGAGGGGCTTTCCGGCACCCAGCTTCCGCCGTTGCCGCTGCCCGACGTGCAAGGCCTGCGGCGCTACCCGGACCAACCGCAGTTGGCCGACCAGAGCACCGACCAGGGCCTCATCGGCAGTCGCGAGGAACGCGAGGCGCTGGTGCCCGAGCAGGCCGGGCGCATCGAGTTGCCGGCGCTCGAAGTGGTCTGGTGGAACACCCGCGAAGACCGCCTGGAGCGCACCAGCCTGCCACCGCGCACCCTGGAAGTGGCCGCCGCGCCGCAGGCCGAGGCGGAGCCGCCGGCGGCGGCGCTGCCGCTCGGCGAACGCCTGGAGCCGACGCTCTGGCCCTGGCAACTGGCTACCGCCGTGCTGGCCCTGACCACCCTGCTCGGCTTCGGCCTCTGGTGGCGCGCCCGCCAGCTACCGGCGGTGATCCGCGCCGCAGCCAACGGCCCGAGCAGCCGCAGCCTGCTCGACGAGCTGCGCCGCGCCTGCCTGGCCAACGATCCCCAGGCGACCCGCCAGGCCCTGGACGCCTGGGCCCGTCAGCAACCCGATACCCTGGCCGACATGGCGGCCCGCTTCGTACCGCTGTCCGACGCCCTGGATGGCCTCAACGGCGCGCTGTACAGCGAGAGCGGCCATTCCTGGCAGGGCGAGGACCTGTGGCGGGCGATCCGCGCCCTGCCCACCACGGAACAAGCGCCGGCGGGAGCGGTCGACAATGGCGGCCTGCCACCGCTCTATCCGCGCTGAACGGCGCTATGGTTAGGACTGGCACGACATTCCGATTCCGCAAGAGGGCCCGCATGCGCTTCCGTACCCTGTACCTCGTCCTGTGCGGCCTGCTCCTGGGCCACGCCGCGACGGCCGCCGAACCGCCGACCGCGCCCACGCCGCCGACGCAGCCGGCCGAAGGGCCGGGCGGCGCGGCCTATCGCCATGCCAGCGTGCATCAGTGGCACTTCGGCGAAGGCGCTCGCGAATACTGGGTGTTCACCCCCGAGCAACCGGTCCCCGGCAACGCTCCGCTGGTGATCTTCCTGCACGGCTGGAGCGTGATGCAGCCGGACCTCTACCGCGCCTGGATCGACCATATCGTCCGCCGCGGCATGGTGGTGGTCTACCCGCGCTACCAGCCGGACCTGAAGACGCCCAACGCAGACTTCCTCGACAATGCCGCCGGCGCCCTCAGCGACGCCCTCAGGCGCCTGCAGGCCGGCGAGCTGGGGGTGCGCCCGCGGCTGAACCAGGTCGCCTACCTCGGCCACTCCGCCGGCGGACTGCTCGCCGCCAACCTGGCGGCCGCCAGCGAACGCCTGAAGCTGCCGGCGGCGAAGGCGCTGATGGTGGTCGAGCCCGGCAAGAGCCAGGGCAAGCGCTGGGACGGCGTGGCCCAGGAACGCCTGTCGGGGCTGGCCAAAGGTACCCTGCTGCTGGCGGTCTGCGGCGACGAGGACAGCCACGTGGCCTGCACCGACGCCAAGCGCATCTACCGCCAGAGCCGGCACATTCCGCCCAGCGACAAGAACCTCCTGCTGCTGCGCAGCGATCGCCACGGCGCTCCGCCGCTGCTGGCCAACCACGCGGCGCCCACCGCGCCGGTATTCGGCCCGCAGTATCCGAAGGAAGAAGACAGCGACTGGTTGCTCGACCGCGTCGAGAAGCGCCTCGAAGTCCAGCAGGCCGAAGGCCGCTATACCGGCCACGACCCGCTGGTGATCGACGCCCTCGACTGGTACGGCACCTGGAAGCTGTTCGATGGCCTCACCGACGCGGCGTTCTACAACCGCAACCGCCAGTACGCCCTGGGCGCTACGCCGGAGCAGACCGGCATGGGCCAGTGGAGCGACGGCACCCCGGTGAAGCCAATCAAGGTGCTCAAGTAGCCAGCGCTAGAAGTCGTAGCTCAGGCGCAGGTTGACGGCGCTGCCGCCGACCCGCTCGCCTTTCGTCCCCTGCAACTCCAGGCTGCCCTGCAACGGACCGCGGCGGGCGTGCAGCGCCATCCCCGCACTGAACAGGTCGCGCCCCCGATGGGCCGAAACCTGCTTCAGGTCGACGCCCTGCAGGCTAGCCTCGGTGTGGCTCGCCGGCACTCCCAGGGCACGCTCGTAGCCCAGGTTCAGCTCCGGCTCCAGCGACCAGTCGGCCACCCGCAGGCTGCGCGCGACGCTCAGTTCCAGGGTGGCGAAGGTCGCATCCCTGGCCGCGCGGTCGACGTCCAGCGCCAGCTCGCTGTGCTTTTCGCGGAAACCTTTCCATTCCGTGCGGGTCGCCAGCAGGCCGACCCGCGGCTCGACCCGCCAATCGTCCTTGCGCCAGCGGTAGCCGCTCTTGACGCTGGCGTGGTAGAGCCAGCCCTCGCTGTCGCCCTTGGCCGTGGCAAAGCCCGGCAGGCGCCGCTTGCTGGCGGCGTCGAGGTAGCCGGCGCCGAGCATGGCACTGACGTAACCGCCCTGTTCCAGGCTGTCGAAGGCGTGTAGCAAGCCCACGGCGAGCTGGGTGATGTCCAGCTCGACCTTGCCGCCGGCGCTGTTGATCCGTCCCTTGGTCTGCGCCAGCGTCGCGCCGCCCTGGGTTCGTTCGTCGAGCGCCTGGACCAGGCTCAGGGCAATGCCGTCGCTACGCTCGCGACTGCCGCTGACGCCTGAGCGCCCCTCGTTGCGCAAGCCGGAAGCGAGCCCCTGGAACCACAACCGCGGCGCCTGCCCGGGCTGCGCCCAGGAAAGCTCGCCAAACATCGCGCGATCCACTTGCGACGGCTGCCGACTCAGGTAGGCCAGGCTGTCGGCATACACCTGGCCGCCGGCGCTGCGTGGCAGGCCAGCGAGATCGCCGCGCGCCAGGCTGGCCTGCAGCCAATCGTTGTAGGCGCCGGGGCGCAGGGCGATGGGCCGGTCACGGAGCGCGTTCAACGCCGCCGCGGAACGCCCGGCGTTGCCTTGTAGGTTGACCTGCCCCGGCAGGTCGAGCGGAGCCAGGGCCAGGGCGATGCCATCCGCAGCGAAGCGCAAGTCGTGGCGCAGGCCCCGCGCGGCCAGGCCCGGCGCCTGTTGCAAGGCATCGAAACCGCCCTGGTAGGTGGCGCCCCGCGCGACCGTCAGGAACTTCTGCCCCGCCCCCGCCGCATCGGCCGCCGTCAGTTGCAGCCGCCCGCCCAACCGGGCGAAAGCAGCCGCGCCGTCGAGGCGGATCGGCGGTTGCCCGCCCAGCGCCACCCGGGTCGTGCTCGACGGCGACAGTTCGAGCGAGCGGGTGAAACTCGGCGCGCCCGCGAGGCGGTCGGCGGCGAGCACGCCGTCGATCCGGGTCGGCGCGGCAATGGTGCCGCCGCCGCCCAGCTCGCCGGCCCGGGCTACCCTCAACCCCGGTCCTTCGAGCGTGCCGTCCACCACCAGGCGCCCGCCGCGAACCTCGCTGGCGGCAGAGAACCGGTTGCGCCCGGCGAGCGCCAGTTCGCCGGCCTCGACCGCGACCCCGGCGAAACGGTTATCGCCCGACAGCCGCAGCGCGCCGCTGCCGGCCTTGCCAAGCATGCCACCGGCGCGGATGTCGTTGTTCCAGGCATCCCTGGCATTCCAGCCGCCGCGCGCCGCGTCCAGCGTCACCCGCTGATCGCCGAACAGCTGGCCTGGTCCACGTACCGCCCGGGCCAGGTCCAGCAACCCCCAGCCGAAACGCGCGTCGACCCCAGGCTCGCCAAGATCGACGGCGGTGCTCAACATGGTCATCCGCACCTGCGCCATGTCCATGTAGGGAAAACGCTCGGCCAGCAATGCCGCGCTGGCGCTGACTAGCGGCGTGGCGTAGGAGGTACCGCTCTGGTCGGCATAGGTGTAGGTCAAGCGTTCGGCCGAGGCACCGTTCGCCGCGGCCACGTACATGTCGCCGGGCGCCGCCAGGCACCAGTCTTTCGTCACCCCGCACTGGTTGGAGTAGTCGGTGAGGTCGCGGTCCGGACCCAGCGCGACCACGCTGAGGAAACCGCTTTCCAGTCCGGGCATGAAGCGCGGCAAGGTGGCGAGCAAGCCGGGCTGCGCGCGGCTTTCGTTGCCGGCTGCGAACACCAGCAGGCGCCCGTCGCGCACGCCGTCGGCCAGGGCATTCAGGTAGGGATGCGGCGCTGCGGGATCGATCGCCGCATAAGCGGCATCCACCGCGGCGGCGTCATTGCCGATAGGATCGTCGTTGTAGCTGTTGTTGATGATCCGTACCGTCGGCGCGCCCCGGTAGAGGGTGCTCAGGGCGCCATGGACGAGTTCCTCGCTGCCCGGTTGCAGCAGGCTGGCCTGGCTCGCCGCTTCGTCTTGTTCCTCCTCTATGTCGGCATCCTCGTCATCGGCTTCGTCGCTGGGCCTGATTTGCGTCTGGAAAAGCCCGACCTTCGGCGCCACGCCACCACGATAGGTGAAATCGGCAATGACCTCCGGCCTGGCCGCGATGATTCCGCTGACATTCGCGCCATGGCTGGCGACCTGGATTTCTCCGCTTTGCTCATCGCGATCGAAGAGCGGCCGGGAGGGATCGGCGATCGCTTCCTCGCCGTCGATGGCCACTCGGTTGGCCAGCGGAGTGATCGCCTGGCCGGCGAACGCCGGATGCTGCGGAAGGAAACCGCCATCGATCACCCCGACATCCACGCCTTTGCCGGTCAGGCCCAACGCGCGCGCGACCGGCACGCCGATGAAGTCCTGCTCCCAGCCGCTGGACCGGGCTTCGGCCAACGCACAGGGCGACAGCGATAGCGAAACGCCCAGCGGCACCAGTGTGCGTATCCCGCACTTTCGAACATCCTTCCAACGCGTCGTCCGCGACATGGCAAAAAATCCCCCAAAAACGAAAGGCACCCGCACTCTTCGCGGATGGCACCCGGCAATAGCCTGGCGGCTAGCGTTCCGAGCAGGCGCACGCTAGCTCCCGGGGGGTTAAAAAAGGCTTAACGCGGACACGCCGACGGGAGCGGCACGAGGTCACAGCGGAGGCGCAAACCGGGTGGGCAACTGGACAGCCCGCGCCCCGATCGACGAACATCGCTGCCCGACTCGCGAAAACCGCCGACCGCCCGCCTCTCCCGAACCGCCCATGGCGCGACGGCCATCCACCGCCAGTCGACCAGCCCATTCGTCACGCGACCCAGGCCATGCATATCCACGTACTCGTCGTCGAAGACAACTTCGATCTCGCCGGCACCGTCATCGACTACCTCGAGGCCGCCGGGGTGGTCTGCGATCACGCCCGCGACGGCCAGGCCGGCCTCAACCTGGCGCGCGCCAACCGCTACGACGTGATCCTGCTGGACATCATGCTGCCGCGCATCAACGGCCGGCAGGTCTGTCGCCAGCTGCGCGAAGCCGGCCTGCAGACCCCGGTACTCATGCTCACCGCCCTGGATACCTTGCAGGACAAGCTCGACGGCTTCGACGCCGGCGCCGACGACTATCTGCTCAAGCCCTTCGAACTGCCGGAGCTGCTGGTCCGCCTGCAAGCCCTCAGCCGGCGCCGCAGCGGCCAGGCCCAGCGCCTGCAGGTCGACGACCTGGTGATGGACCTCGACAGCCGCCAGGCCAGCCGCGGCGGCACGCCCCTAGCGCTGTCCCCCACCGCCTGGAAGATCCTCGAGTGCCTGATGCGCGCCAGCCCCGCGCTGGTCACCCGCGAGCAGCTGGGGCGCAGCGTCTGGGGCGACGAGCCGCCGGAAAGCAACACCCTCAACGTGCACATGCACCACCTGCGCAGCACCGTCGACAAGGGGTTCGCCACCCCTCTGATCCATACCCTGCACAGCGTCGGCTTCCAACTGGAGCGCAAATGAAACGCGGCCTGAGCCTGATCCCCATCGTCGGTGGCGGCGTCAGCCTGATCCTCGCCGGGGTGCTGCTGGTCTACACGCGCATGCTCGGCGACTACGGTGAGACCGGCGCCCTCTACCTGCTCAGCATGATGATGGAAGAGGAAGGGCTGTACTTCGCCCAGCGCTACCAGGAAGACCCGGCTACGCCGGCGCCGGACAGCTACTACTTCAAGGGCAGCGTCGGCACCGCGGGGCTGCCGCCGAAACTCAGGGAGATGCTCGACACCCCGCCCTACAAGAGCATCGGCGCCATGCAACTGCTCGGCAACTGGGACGACGATGACGAAGAGGAGGATGACGACGCGCCCAGCGACGATGCCTACGTGGTGGTCCGCCAGCCACTGGCCGACGGCAAGACGCTCTACCTCTACGACAACGACGCCGCCGGCAGCATCGACACGCCGCTGTCCGACGCCATCATCGACGCCCGCGTCAGGCAGACCTGGATCGTCACCCTGTCGGTCACCCTGCCTTCGCTGGCCGCCGTCGGCCTGCTGGTCTGGTTCATCGTCGCCCCGCTGCGCAAGCTGACGCGCTGGTCGATGACCCTCGACGACCTCGCCCCGGACAGCCAGCGGCCGCGCTTCAACTACCGCGAACTCAACGTGCTGGCGGATACCCTGTGGAACAGCGTGACCCGGATCAAGGACTTCAGCCAGCGCGAGGAGCGCTTCCTGCGCTACGCCAGCCATGAGCTGCGCACCCCGCTGGCGGTGATCGGCATGAACCTGGAGCTGCTCGACCAACCCGGCCGCGCGCCCTCCCCGCATGCCTTGCAACGCATCCGCCGCTCGGCGCTGGGCATGCAGCAGATGACCGAGACCCTGCTCTGGCTCAGCCGCGAGAGCGGCGAACTGCGCGACGACGGACACATCGAGGTCGGCCGCCTGCTGGAGGAACTGCTCGAGGAACAGCAGGCGCTGAGCCAGCGCCGCGGCCTGACCTTCCACCTCGACGTGGAGCCACACAGCCTGCCGCAGACCCGCGCACGGATCATCATCGGCAACCTGCTGCGCAACGCCCTGCAGTACAGCGACGAGGGCGTGGTGGAAATCGTCGTGCGCGACCGCAGCCTGCTGATCAGCAACCCCATCGGCGCGGCCCAGGGCACGGAGGAGTCGATGGCGTTCGGTTATGGCCTGGGCCTCGACCTGGTCCAGCGCCTGTGCCAGAAGAGCGGCTGGCGCCTGCATTACAGCAGCGACGAGCAGCGCTTCCGCTGCGAGCTGCTGTTCCCCGCCACACCGGACTGAAGCGCGGCGGCCTTCCTCCGCGCGAAAAAAACCGCGGCCGGGGCCGCGGTCTTGGCGAGGCTCGGTGCGACTCAGTGAGCGAACAGCGAGGCCTTCCTGGCCTGCAGCTTGGCCGGGTTGATCAGGAAACGCGCCAGGGCCGGCAGCAGCCAGAGGGCGCCGAACATGTTCCAGAGCAGCATGAAGGTCAGCATCAGGCCCATGTCGGCCTGGAACTTGATCGCCGAGAAGATCCAGGTGGCCACGCCGATCGCCAGGCACAGGCCGGTGAACAGCACCGCCTTGCCGGTGGAGCGGAGGGTCTCGTAGTAGGCCTCCTGCAACGGCAGGCCCATGCGCAGGAAAGACTCCAGGCGGGTGTAGATGTAGATCCCGTAGTCCACCCCGATGCCGACGCCGAGGGCGATCACCGGCAGGGTCGCGACCTTCACGCCGATGCCCAGCGCCGCCATCAGCGCGTTGCCCAGCACCGAGGTGAGGATCAGCGGCAGGACGATGCAGAGGGTCGCGGCGAAGGAACGGAAGGTGATCATGCACATGGCCGCCACGCAGATGTACACCAGCACCAGGATGATCAGTTCGGACTGCTTGATCACCTCGTTGGTGGCGGCCTCGATCCCGGCGTTGCCGGCGGCCAGTTGGAACTGCAGGTCGTCCTTGTCGTTCTCCGCGGCGAAGGCCTGCACCGCCGCCACCGCGCGGTCGAGGGTCTCGGCCTTGTGGTCGTTGAGGAAGACCAGCAGCGGCGCCAGCGAGCAGTCGGTGTTGTAGAGACCGTCGGCACGGGCGATGGAGTTGTTCAGCACGTCCTGGTTGCGCGACAGGGTCTCCCATTTCAGGTTGCCTTCGTTCATCCCCTTGATCACCTGCTTGGACACGGTGACCATCGAGATCGCCGACTGCACGCCCTCGGTGTTCTCCAGCTTCCAGGCCAGCTCGTCCATGGCCGCCAGGGCCTGGTGGGTGGAGCAGCCTTCCGGGGTGGTCTTGACCATCACCACCAGCACGTCCGAACTGGTCGAGTAGTTGCGGATGATGAAGTCGTTGTCGAGGTTGTAGCGCGAGTCGGGACGCAGTTCCGGCGCGCCCTGGTCGAGGTCGCCGATCTTCAGGTGCTTGCCATACCAGAGGCCGCCGCCGAGCATCAGCAAGGCGATGGCGATGGACACCGGGGCCACCTTCGGGCTGGCGAAGTTCGACAGCAGGCGCCAGAACGGGTGCTCGCGCACCGCGTCGTCCTTGCTGCGCTGTACCGCCTTCTTGCTGATGCCGATGTAGGAGATCGCCACGGGCAGCAGGATCAGGTTGGTGAAGACGATCACCGCCACGCCGATCGAGGCGCCGATGGCCAGCTCGCGGATCACCCCGATGTCGATCACCAGCAGGGTGATGAAGCCGACGGCGTCGGCGAGGATCGCGATCATCCCGGGCAGGAACAGTTGGCGGAAGGTCAGCCGCGCCGCCATCAGCGCATTGTCGGCGCCGCTGGACTGCAAGGCGATGCCATTGATCTTCTGCACGCCGTGGGAAATACCGATGGCGAAGATCAGGAACGGCACCAGCATCGAATAGGGATCGAGGCCGAAACCGACCAGGTTGAGCAGGCCGAGCTGCCAGAGCACCGCCACCAGGGTGGTGATCAGCACGGCGATGGTGCTGCGGATGCACTTGGTGAACCAGTACAGCAGGACCAGGGTGATCAGCAGGCAGATACCGAAGAAGCCGACCACCATCACCAGCCCGTCGATCAGGTCGCCGACCTTCTTCGCGAAGCCGACGATGTGCACCTTCACGTTGGGGTTCTGCAACTGGTACTTGTCGCGGATCTTCTCTTCCAGCTCATGGGAGAACTGGCGGTAGTCGAGCTTGATCAGTTCGCTCTGGTTCTTCGGATTCGGGTACATCTCCAGCAGCGGCACGTCGACGATGCTCGACTTGAAGTTGTTCGCTACCAGGCGGCCGATCTGCCCGGACTTGAGCACGTTGTTGCGCAGTTCCTCCAGCGCCCGCGGCGAACCGTCGTAGGTCTGCGGGATCACCTCGCCGCCGGCGAAGCCTTCCTCGGTCACTTCGGTCCAGCGCACGCTGGGGCTCCACAGCGACTTCAGGCCGGAACGATCGACGCCGGGGATGTAGAACACCTCGTCATGGATCTGCCGGAGCGTCTCCATGTACTCCTTGGTGAAGATGTCGCCGTTCACCGCCTCCACCGAGATGCGCACGGTGTTGCCGAGGTTGGCCAGGTCGTTGCGGTGCTCGAGCATTTTCTGGATGAACGGGTGCTCCAGCGGGATCATCTTCTCGAAGCTGGTGGACGGCCGCACCTGGGTGGCCTGGTAGA
The DNA here is from genome assembly GCF_001813485.1 of Pseudomonas sp. HMSC067G02. Taxonomy (NCBI): domain Bacteria; kingdom Pseudomonadati; phylum Pseudomonadota; class Gammaproteobacteria; order Pseudomonadales; family Pseudomonadaceae; genus Pseudomonas; species Pseudomonas sp. HMSC067G02. The sequence goes on along the minus strand of NZ_KV812717.1, from coordinate 31,705 downwards.
ACAGGAAGACGCTGACCAGCAGGCAGAGGAAGATCACCGCCGGCCGGTTGTTGAAGATCAGGCGTTCGAGCAGGCTCGCCTTGTTTTGCTGATGCTGGTTCATGGCACTCATGCGACCCCGCCTTATTGTGGTTGTTCGAGCGCGGCACCGTCCGCCGCAGCGAGGTGCACGCCGCCCTGGCCGACCAGGATCAGGTGGCCGTCGCCGGTGGCGCTGACGCCGGCCAGGGATAGCCGGTCGGGACGGTTGAACACGCTGAAGCTGCGCCCGCCGTCGGTGCTTTCGAGAACGCTGCCGCCGTGACCGACCACGACGATCCGCCCGTCCGCCAGCAGCGCGCCGTCGGAGAGACCGAATTCCAGGTCGCCGGACGCCGCCTTCAGCGGTATCTCTTCCCAGCTGTCACCGAAATCGGCGGAGCGGAACAGGTGGCCGCGCAGGCCGTAGACCAGCACGCCGCCCGCATCGGCGGTACCGATGGCGCCGAACAGCGAGCCCTCGTAGGGGCCTTCGAGTTTTTCCCAAGTGGCGCCCCAGTCCTTCGAGCGGAACAGGCTGCCGGCTTCGCCGACCACCAGCAGGCCGTTGTCCTTGACCGCGGCGATGGCGTTGAGGTGGAACTGGTCCTCGTTGTCCAGGCGCTCGCTGACGTCTTCCCAGTGCTGGCCGCCGTCGCGGGTCTCCAGCAGCGCGCCATAGGCACCGACGGCCAGGCCGTGCTGTTCGTCGGCGAACCAGATGTCCAGCAACGGCGCTTCGCGGCTGAGGTCCTCGAACTGCCTGGTCCAGGTGCTGCCGGCGTCGTCGCTGACGAGGATCTGCGCATCGTGCCCGACCGCCCAGCCCTTGCGCTCGTTGACGAAGAACACCGAGGTGAGCAACTGGCGGGTCGGCACCTTGGCCTGGGTCCAGGTCTTGCCGTCGTCGTCGGAGAGCAGGATATGCCCACGGTCGCCGACCGCGACCAGCCGCTTGCCGGCATGGGCGACGCTGAGCAGCAGGCTGCTGGCGGCCTTCGGCGATTCCACGGCGAATTGCGGCGGCGCGGCGGTTGGCGTCGACTCGGCCAGAACCGGGGTGGCGGCGAAGGTCAGAAGAGAAAGCGCCCCGAGAAACGACAGGGCCCTGCTGGCCAGGGGCGATCTGGAAGGAATGGCCGGATGCCGCGAAGCGTCCGCGGATTGGCCGGGCGAAGTGCGCCACGTCATGGGCTCACGCATGGATACCGTCCCCGTTGTTGTTATTAGTGGTTCGTGGTGAGCGTTATATAGCCAGCGTTTGGCGACGGAGACAATTGAAGCCACGTTATCTTTTGTTAAGCGTGTAAGCCGTCTGTAACGGGGGATCGGCGCCGCCCTCCTCCCCGGAGGGAAGCGGTCGGCGCCGGCGAGCGGAGCGATCAGCGGGTGCCGCGGCGGCGCAGGGCCGAGGGCTTGAAGTAGGAGTCGTCCGGTATCGCCTGGGTGAAGTCGATGGTACCCGGCTCTTCGTTGTCCAGGTTCTGCACGTGGTAGCGACGCGCCTGCAGGTCGTGGAACACGTCCAGCGCGCTCCAGGTGTACGGCAGGTCGTAGAAGTTCTTCAGGTAGGCCATGGACACCCGCCACAGTTCGCCGCGACCGTCGTACTGGTCGACCACCGCCGCGCTCCAGCTGTCCTCGTCGAGGTACAGGGTGCGCTTGGAGTAGATATGCCGCGCGCCCGGCTTCAGGGTGCCTTCCACCACCCACACGCGGTGCAGTTCGTAGCGGGTGTATTGCGGATCGAGGTGGCCCGGCTTGAGCAGTTCCTCGTACTTCACCTCGGGGCTGCTGACCTTGTAGTTGTTGTAGGGAATGTAGATTTCCTTCTTGCCCAGCAGCTTCCAGTCATAGCGGTCCGGCGCGCCGTTGAACATGTCGGTGTCGTCGGCGGTGCGCAGGCCGTCGGCGGCGGCGATCGGCGTGTCGTAGGCAAGGTTCGGCGCACGCCGCACACGGCGCTGGCCGGCGTTGTAGCCCCAGGCCTGGCGCGGCTCCTTGACCTGGTCGAGGGTCTCGTGCACCAGCACCGCGCCACCGGCCAGGCGCGCCGGGCTCTTGGTGAACGACAGGTAGTAGAACATCAGGTTGTTCAGGTCGGCGAAGCTGCCGCCCTTGAGGTAGTACTTGAACAGCGCTTCCTGCTGCGAGGTCACCAGCGAGTAGCTACCGTTGCGCTGTACCGCGACTTCCGAGGCGCGGCGCACGACATAGGTACCGCGGTAGCGGGCGACATGGTTCCACAGCGCCTCCACGCCGCTCTTCGGAATCGGGAACGGCACCCCGCCATAGGCGTCGGCGAACCCGTTGCCGCCGTCCAGCAGCCTGGCGCTGGTGGCATTGGCGAAGGTGTTGTCGTACAGCCACTGCGGCGCCGAGCCGGAACGGCGACTGGGGTAGACCGGCATCCGGAAGCTGTCCGGGTAGGTCTTGAACAGCGCCAGTTGGCCCGGGGTCAGGTGTTCCCTGTACTGCTCCAGGTTGGCCTTGTCGATGGTGAACAGCGGCTTGTCCGCGGCGAACGGGTCCGGGTGGTGCTGGCCCGGCTTGTAGCCGGCCGGCGCCTGGGTGATGCCGCCGGTCCAGGCGGGAATGCTGCCGGCGGCGTTGCCGGCCTTCTCCGCGCCCAGCGGGGTGAGGCTCGACTTCAGTTGCGCCGCCTCGCCGGCGGAAACGCCGGCCAGCGCGCCGCCGCTGCCCAGTGCCAGCGCCAGGGAAGCGCCGATCAGCAGGTGCTTGTTCAACATGAGGGTTCTCCGTGTGAGGTGCCGGGCGCTCGCGGCGCCCGTGTCGTTATCGGTTCGGTCAGAAGGAATACTTGACGGTCAGGCCGATGTTGTCGCGGTCGCGGATGTTGTTGTTCTGCCCGCCGCCGTAGAACTCGGTGTACTGCAGTTCGCCTTCCAGGCTGTTCAGGTAGGTGGCCTTGACCCCCAGGGTGTAGGCCTTGCGACCTTCGATGAAGTTGCCGGTCTGGTAGGAGTTGCCTTCGAAGTCGTCCTTGTAGACCACGTAGGGCGACACGTTGACCCCGGCGAACACGTCGTTCCAGGTGCCGCTGAGCAGCAGGGTGTAGCCGTAGGCGTTGCGGTTCACCTGGTCGCCACGGTCGCCGCCGGAAACGTACGAGCTGTTGCCGCGCCCGGCATAGTAGCGGGTGCTGCCGTCGTAGGCGGTGTACTTCAGGCTGCTGCCACGCAGGTGTTCCGAGGCCAGCTCGGCGACGCCGGTCAACGAGTCGAAGCTCAGCGACGGGCCGAAGTTGTAGATGGTCCCGAGGGAGGTGTTGAACGCCTCGACCCGCTCGTAGTTGTGGATCTGCCCGCCGAGGCCGACCATCTGCCCGCCGACGTTGATCTGCCCGCCGTTGGCGGCTTCCGCCGCACCGTGGGCGAGGTCGCCGATCAGGTCGTTGGTGGCGGCGATGCCGATCGGCAGGTTCGGCCGATAGGCCAGCTCGCCGAACACCGAGGCGTCGCCCACCGTGGTGTTGAAGCTGAAGCCGTACATGCGGATGTCTTCGGCGAACTCGCGGCGGGCATTGATGTTGCCCATCACGTCGGCGGTCACCAGGCCGTTGGCCAGGGCTTCGGCGAGGTTGCCGGCGATCGGCCGCAGGGTGTTGGCCAGCGCCGCCAGGTCGGCCCCGGCATAGTCGCCGATGTCGGCGTACAGGGTCGGCTCCTTGGAGTGGTAGTTGACGAAGTAGAAGCCGAACTCGGTGCTGTTCAGTTCCTCGGCGATGTAGCGGAAGGCCACGCCGAACTGGCCGTCGTTGCGCGCGTTGATGTCCTTGCCGATGGACGACACCTTCATCACGTTGCCGTAGGCCGGGGTCACGCCGTTGGCATAGAGGCCGGTGTTCTTCAGCGCGCCGCTGAGCAGCGGATTGTTGCCCAGCGCCTGGTACAGGCCGATGACGTTGCCGAAGCCGGGCACCGGGGTGTCCAGCGCGGTGCCGGTGAAGTCGCTGTAGCCGGTGTTGCCGCCGTCGGCGAACAGGTCGGTCTCGGAGAAGAAGGTACCGACCGGGTCGAGGCGGGTTTCCTTCCAGTTCCACTGGTAGAAGGTTTCCATCGACAGGTTGTCGGTCAGGCCGATGTTGAAGCTCAGCGCCTCCACCGGCATCAGCACTTCCTTGAGCTCGGAACCGGGCAGGCGGTACTTGGCGGCGTCCACTGGGTTGGTGGTGTTGACCCCGCCACGGTAGAAGATGCCCTCGCCCCAGTTGAACACCTGGCGGCCGAAGCGCGCGCTCAGCGGCATGTTGCCGATGTCCCAGCTGCCGTAGACGTAGGCGTCGAGGATTTCCGCCTTGTGCCCGGCGATGTCGCGGGTCTGGCTGGTGAAACGGTCGTCGTGGGGATAGCTCTGGCTCGGCTGCGATGGATCGTTGTGGCTGTAGTAGTCGTTGCGCTTGTCCATGATCTGGGTGTCATAGAACGCCGTGCCGCGGATGAACACGCCATAGTTGCGCCAGGTCGCCTCCAGGTCCGAGGTGATCTTGTAGACCTCGGAAACCAGGCCGGTATCGAAGTTGCGGTTGCCGTCGTTGGTGTTGATGTCGTTGTTGCTCTTGTCCTGCCCCTGCACCCGCCACAGGGTGCCGTAGGACAGGGTGGTATCGAGCGAACCGGACACCTCGTTGTCGAGGAAGCTGAATTCGACGGCCTGGGCCTGGCCGCCCAGCAGCGGCAGCAGCCCGGCGAAGGCGAAGCCGGCCCGGGCCGGCGCGGAGCGCAGCCGGGGCTGGCGGTTGGGGATGTACATCGGGAACTCACTCCATGTGGTCATGCGTTGGGCGCCGCCACTGCGGGCGGTTCGCCGTTCGGCCGTTTCTCTGCGGCCTTGTTATGGGTGGTCGCGGCGTCACCGGCCTCGCGTCGACGAAAGGGAACCGCGCGACGAGGCAGTGCAACCGGGATGCCAATTCAGCGGAATCCTCCAGGGAATTCAATGGATTGCGACAAAAACAGGACTTCCTGCCAGATGACTGTTCATTCACTGACCAGAAAACAGGAAGTGTCCGACAAAACGCGCCAGGCGAATTCCGCCAATGGCGCGAAAAGTCCCTTCGCAGAGCCTGCGCAGGGTGGTTCGCGAAACACGATTAAGCGGGCTCCATCAATGGAAAACAGTGAAGCGATTCCCAGAAGTAACAAAGGGCGTTACCAGCCAGTGGCCAGTAACACCCTCTTCCGGGAGAAGCTGGCGGATCAGGCCAGGCTCTTGCTCACCACTTCGTAGACGTCGCTGGACAGCTCGCCGGAGGCCAGGATGCGTTCCAGCTCGCCGCGCATCAGCGCTTGCCGCGCCTCGTCGTACTTGCGCCAGCGGGTCAGCGGCACCAGCAGGCGCGAGGCGATCTGCGGGTTGAGTGCGTTGAGCACGATCACCTGGTCGGCGAGGAAGCGATAGCCGGCGCCGTCAGGACGATGGAAGTTGACCAGGTTCTGGTTGGCGAACGCGCCGATCAGCGCGCGCACCTTGTTCGGGTTCTTCAGGGTGAAGGCCGGGTGCTGCATCAGCGCCTGGACCCGCTCCAGCCCGCCCGGCAGCGGCGAGCCGGCCTGCACGCTGAACCACTGGTCCATCACCAGCGGGTCGTCCTTGAAGTAGTCGGCGAACATGGCCAGGGCCTTGCCCTTCTCCGCCTCGAAGCCGGAGTTGACCAGCACCGCCAGGGCGGTCAGGCGCTCGGTCATGTTGTCGCAGCCTTCGTACTGCTCCAGGCAGGCGGCGAGGATTTCCTCCCGGCCCGACAGCGACAGGTAGGACAGCGCGATATTCTGCAGGCTGCGCCGGGCGATGTGCGAGGCCTCGGCGAGGTAGGCGGTGTCGCGGGAAATCTTGCGGTTGGCCTGGTAACGCTGCCACAGCGGCTCGAACAGCGCTTCGCCGATACGCTGGCGGGCGAATTCGCGGGCGGCATGGATCGCGTCGACATCGGCGACTTCGCTGATCTCGGTGAGATAGGCCTCGCTGGGCAGCGAGAGCATCTCGGCGACCATCGCCTGGTCCAGCGCCTCGTCCGCCAGGAGGGTGCGGTAGGCCTCGATCAGGCGCGGGTCGAGTACCAGTTGCGCGCCGCGCTGGTGCTGGCCGATCAGCTCCTGCAGGACCTGCACCGAAAGCTGTTGGCCGGCCTCCCAGCGGTTGAAGCCGTCGCTGTCGTGCTGCATGAGGAACAGCAACTGGTCGCGGCTGTAGGGGAAGCTCAGTTTCACCGGCGCGGAGAAGCCGCGCAGCAGCGATGGCAGCGGCTGCTCCGGCACCTCGACGAAGACGAAGCGCTGCTCGGCCTCGGTCACCGCCAGCACACGGTTGCCGCCCTGGGCCGCGGCCTCGCCTTCCAGGCGCAGCGGAAGTTCGTGGCCCTGGCCGTCGAGCAGGCCCAGCTCCAGCGGGATGACGAAGGGTTCCTTGCTCGGCTGGCCGGGAGTCGGCGGGCAGCTCTGGCGCACCGTCAGGGTGTAGCGGCGGGCGGCGGCGTCGTACTCGCCTTCCACCGCCAGGCGCGGAGTGCCGGACTGGCTGTACCAGCGCTTGAACTGGGTCAGGTCGACGCCATTGGCGTCTTCCATGGCCTTGACGAAATCGTCGCAGGTCACCGCCTGGCCGTCGTGGCGCTGGAAGTACAGGTCCGAGCCCTTGCGGAAGCCTTCGGCGCCGAGCAGGGTGTGGATCATCCGCACCACTTCCGAGCCCTTCTCGTAGACGGTCAGGGTGTAGAAGTTGGAAATCTCGATGAACGAGTCGGGGCGCACCGGATGCGCCATCGGCCCGGCGTCCTCGGCGAACTGGTTGGTGCGCAGGAAGGCGACGTCCTCGACGCGCTTGACCGTGCGCGAGTTCATGTCGGCGGAGAATTCCGAGTCGCGGAATACGGTGAAGCCTTCCTTGAGCGACAGCTGGAACCAGTCGCGGCAGGTCACCCGGTTGCCCGACCAGTTGTGGAAATACTCATGCGCCACCACGCCCTCGACCCGCTGGTGGGCGGCATCGGTGGCGGTTTCGGCGCGGGCCAGGACGCAACTGGAGTTGAAGATGTTGAGGCCCTTGTTCTCCATCGCGCCCATGTTGAAGTCGTTGACCGCGACGATCATGAAGATGTCCAGGTCGTACTCGCGGCCGTAGACCTCCTCGTCCCAGCGCATCGACTTCTTCAGGCTGTCCATGGCGTGCTGGACCTTGTCGATGTTCTCCGGCTCGACGTAGATGCGCAGCGCCACGTCGCGCTGGCTCATGGTGCGGAAGCTGTCCTCGACGCACCAGAGGTCGCCGGCGACCAGGGCGAACAGGTAGGCCGGCTTCTTGAACGGGTCTTCCCAGGTCGCCCAGTGCCGGCCGTTGCCTTCGGAACCGCTGGCCACCGGGTTGCCGTTGGAGAGCAGCACCGGGTAGCGCTGCTGTTCGGCACTGACGGTGGTGGTGAAGCGACTCATCACGTCGGGACGGTCGAGGTAATAGGTGATCTTGCGGAAACCCTCGGCCTCGCACTGGGTGCAGAACATCTTGCCGGACTTGTACAGGCCTTCCAGCGCGGTGTTGCTCTCCGGATGGATACGCACCGTGCTCCTGAGGACGAACTCGGCCTGCCGCGGTTGCACCCCGAGCTGCTCGTCGTCCAGCTGGTAGTCGTCCGCGCCGAGCGCCTGGCCGTCCAGTTCGAGCGCCAGCAGCTCCAGTTGCTGGCCATGCAGCAACAGCGGCGGCAGGCCGGCGCCGCGCTCGGGGTTGCGCCGCAGCTTCAGCTCGGCGTGTACCAGGCTGTGGTCTTCGAACAGTTCGAACTTCAGGTGGGTCTCGTCGATCAGGTAGTCCGGCGCCTGATAGTCCTTGAGGTGGATGACTTTCGGTTGCTCGGTGCGCATGGCTTGTGGCCCTTCTGCTCAGTGATGCACGGCGATCTGGTAGGCCGTGTATTTGCGAATGTTGATCACCCCGGTGTCGAGGATCAGGTACTGGCCCTTGATACCGCGAAGCGTGCCTTCGACGATAGGCGTTTTTTCCAGGTCGAGGCTGGCGACCTTGCTCGGGTAGGCCTCGACCGGGTAGGCGATCTCGAGCGGATCGAGGTCGATAACCGGTTGGATCGCCTGCAGGCCGAAACGTTGCTGCAATTCGCGCAGGCCGTCGGCGCACTGGTCGAACAACTGCTCGCGGACTGCCGCCAGATCGACCGGCTCGGCCTCGCCCTTGAGCATGGCCCGCCAATTGGTGCGGTCGGCGACCTGGCTGCGCAGCAGGTCTTCCACCAGGCCGGACTGCTGGCGGGTGGCCACGCGCAGGATCGGCAGCGCCTGGCGCGCGCCCTGGTCGATCCAGCGGGTGGGAATCTGGCTGGCGCGGGTGATGCCGACCTTCACCCCGGAGGAGTTGGCCAGGTACACCACGTGGTCGGTCATGCAGAACCGCTCGCCCCACTCCGGTTCGCGGCAGGTGCCCTGCTCGTAGTGGCACTTCTCCGGGCTGACGATGCAACTGTCGCACTGCGCCAGCCGGGTGAAGCAGGGATAGCAATAGCCCTGGCTGAAACTCTTCTTCGTCTTGCGGCCGCAATGGGTGCAGAAGATGCTGCCGAGGTACTCCAGGCGCAGCGGCCGGCCGATCAGCGGGTTCACCGCGACTTCGCGGTCGTCGAGGCGGAAGGCGTATTGCACGGGAGCATTGCTTTCCAGGCGCGCCGTCATCTTGCTCAGCGCGCCGCGGGCGATTTCTTCCATCAGTGCACGGAGTCCGACTTGAACAGGATGTTCGGGATCGGCTCGTCGGAATGCGAGGAGCAGTGCTGCGGGCCCATGTAGCCGGTGCGCTCCTCCTCGGGGAGGTTCTGCAGCTCCCAGGCGATCACCGCCTGCAGGCAGAGTTCCTTCTGCTCCTGGGTCAGCTTGCGGCCGTCCGGCCACTTGCCGATCTCGATGGCCAGCTTGAGGTTCTGGTAGATCTCAGGAGTGATGTTCTCGATCGCTTGATTGAAGGACGACATGGCCGGCTCCGGTGAAAAGGCGTACCGGCCATTCTACCGGGCCGGGGCCGGCGGCGCACATCGAAGCTGCCGCAGCCCCTCGCTCAACGGCGACGCCGCGCCAGCAGGCCGCCCAGCAAACCGCTGAGGCAACCGACCAGCAGCCCGCCAACGTGCGCGCCGTTGGCGATGGAGCCGAAGCCGAGCAGGTCGATCACCCCGGACAGGCACACCAGCAGCCAGATCAGCATCATCGCCACGACGCCCCTGGGCAGGCGATAGGCCTGGTTCGGCGCCAGGTACTGGAAGATCCAGCAGTGCCCGAGCAGGCCATAGAGCACCCCGGACAACCCGCCGAACAGGCTGGCGCCGCTCACCGCGTACTGCACCACGTTGGACACCAGGCCGAACAACAGGGTCAGGCCGAGCAGCATCGGACGGCCCTGGCGGAATTCGATGCGCCGGCCCAGCTCCCAGAACCACATGGCGTTCATCGCCAGGTGCAGCCAGCCGAAGTGGATCAGCATCGGCGTGAACAGCCGCCACCATTGACCCGCCGCCAGGCTCTCGGCCAACGGCGTGAACAGCGCGTACTGGCCCTGGATACGGAAGTCCTGGAAGGTCAGCCAGCGCATCGTCGCGAAGTTGTCGCCAAGGTAGGTGACGGCGGCGACGACGAAGGTCAGCAGCAACACCGCGGCGGTCATCGGGCTCATCCGCAGTTGCCGGACGAAACCCTGCCCCGCCGGTCGCGGCGCGGCCTCCAGGGTCGCCTGCGGATCGCCTTCGGGATAACGCCGGTACAACTCGCGGACCTGCTCGGCGAGCCGCTCGTCGGGCACCCAGAGGACCTGCTGGCCGGATTCCTCGCTGACCCGGTGCGGCACGTTCAGACGCCGCAGCAGGCCGACGAAGCCGGCCAGGTCGACCGACAGGGGAAACTTCAGGACCTGCACCGCGCTCACTCGTCAGCCTCCGGCCGCTTCACTTCGACCCAGACGAACTTGTGCCGGTCCAGGCGGGTTTCCTCATCCAGGCGGTAGGCCGCCAGCTTGCCGTACATCACCGCGCTGTAGTCCAGGCAGGCCAGGTTCGGCCGGATCGGCGCCGGCGTGCCGCGTCGCCAGTAGTGGCCGACGAACAACAGCGGTTCGTCGGCGCCGTAGGTCAGCAGGCTGGACTTCTGCTCCTCGCTGAGCGGCTCGCGGGCGATCGCTTCGGGCAACGCGTCGGGCTGGAAGACGATATCGCCGTAGGTGCGCGGCGCCTCGTCCTCGACCCAGAACTTGGTGCGGAAGAAGGCGCGCGTATAGCCATCGCTGCTGGTCAGCGTGGCACCGTGCGGCAGGCGCATGTCGGTACCGCGCAGCAGGCGGTTGCAGGCCAGGTCGGCGAAGCTGCCGGGCTCCGCCGACTCCTGCAGGAAGGCTTCGCTGATCCGCCCGTCGGGGAACTGCCGGCGCAGGGTCGCGATCAGTTCGCCGTCCCAGCAGGCATGGACCATGCGGAAGCGCCCGGCATCGAGGAACAGCGGCAGTTGCTGGAACCAGCCGAGGAAGTCGCGCCAGTCGGCGTCGTGGCCCTCGAACTGCTCGAGGGTCTCCTTGATCAGCCGGGCATGCCGCGGCGTATGCTCGCGGACGTACTGGCGGCCGCTGCCGGGCGCCGCCGGGGTGCTCCAGCCGAGCGCGTTGAATTCGTGGTTGCCCATGATGCACAGCGCCTCGCCGGCGTCGACCATCGCGTGCACCCTGTGCAGGGCCTCGCGGATGCGCGGGCCGCGGTCGACGATGTCGCCGAGGAACAACGCCTGGCGCCGCGGATGGCGCCAGACGCCGCCCTGCAGGCGGTAGCCGAGCAGGTCGAGGAGGCGGTCCAGGGTATGCGCGCAGCCGTGGACATCGCCGATCAGGTCGTAGCCACGTCCGGGGTCGAGTTGCATCAGTCGCCTCCGCCCAGGCGGCTGCCCCAGCCGAGCTTGGTCCGGCAGATCTCGTAGTAGTTGTGGTCGATGGGGTGGATCAGGCGCAGCTTCTGCGGCTTCTTGCTGATCGTCACGGTATCGCCGGGGGCGCAGGTGAAATGGTTCTGCCCGTCGCAGGAGACCTGCGGGTAGATCTGCATGTTCGGCGACACGACGATCTTCAGCTCGCTGTTGCCGTCCACCACGATCGGGCGGCTGGAAAGCATGTGCGGGTACATCGGCACGATGACGATGGCATCCAGCTTCGGATGCATGATCGGACCGCCGGCGGACAGCGCGTAGGCGGTGGAACCGGTGGGCGTGGCGACGATCAGGCCGTCGGCCTTCTGGCTGCAGACGAACTGGCCGTCGATATACAGCTCGAACTCGATCATCCGGGTCGACTTGCCCGGGTGCAGGACCACGTCGTTGAGCGCATCGCCCTGCCCCATCGAGTCGATACCGCGACGCACCTGGGCATCGAGGAGGAAGCGGCTCTCGACGATGTACTGGCCGTCCAGCACCTCGCCGACCTTGGCCTCCAGTTCATCCGGGCGGATGTCGGTGAGGAAGCCCAGGCTACCGCGGTTGATCCCCAGCACCGGCACCTTGTGCCGGGCCAGCGCGCGGGCCGCGCCGAGCATGCTGCCATCGCCGCCGACCACCACCACCAGGTCGCAGATTTCGCCCATGATCTTCCGCGAGCAGGTCTGCAGGCCGTGTCCGGGCAGGACTTCGGCGATGGTGTCCTCGAGGATCACATGCAGGTGGCGATCGATCAGGAATTTCTTCAGCCGGCGGATGGTATCCAGCACCTGGGTGCTGCCGAGGCGGCCGATGATGCCGATATTGCGAAAGGGTTCCATGCGGTTCCTGCGAAAAGCTGGCGGGCGGGATAGAGCGGATTATGGGCGAAAGCCGCGGACAGCGGCAAACCCGCGCATGTACGGGAAATCGCCGCGAGTGGCGCAACCCGGCTAACCTCTGGGTATGACGCTGCTGACCGAACTGCTCGACGAATTGCGCCACCCGGCCGTCCGCGACCTGGCCTGGACCCTGCTCGCCCCGCCGTTGCTGCGCCGGACCCCGGAGCCGCAGCGCCATCCGCTCGCCGCCAGCCGCTGGCGCCAGGAGCCGGAGCGCCTGGCCGCCTGGTTGCGCGAACAGGAGCGACAGCCGCAGCACCTCGCCGCCTGGCTCGCGCAGTGGCCACGGCAGCGTCTCGGCCTGTACTACGAACATCTCTGGCAATTCGCCCTGGAACAAGCCCCGGACGTGCGCCTGATCGCCGCCAACCTGCCGGTGCGCGACGGCGGGCATACCCTTGGCGAACTCGACCTGCTGCTGCGGGACGACGACGGCATCCACCACCTGGAACTGGCGATCAAACTCTACCTGGGGCCCCAGTCCGGCCCCGGCGACTGGCTCGGGCCCGGCGGCCAGGACCGCCTGTCACGCAAGCTGGAACACCTCTGCCGACACCAGTTGCCGCTGGCGGCGACCCGCGAGGGTCGCCAGGTGCTGGCCGCCCATGGCGCCGAATCGGCCGTTTCCGCATTGTGGCTGAGCGGCTACCTGTTCCATCCCTGGCCCGGGCCGGGCAGCCTGCCCGCCGACATCGAGCCACGGCATCTGCGTGGCCGCTGGCTCCGCCAGCGCGACTGGCCGGCGTACCTGGCCAGCCTGGCCGGACCGCAGGCCGGGCAGCATTGGCTGCATCTGTCGCGCGAGCACTGGCTGGCGCCGGCCATGCGGCGGCAGGACCCGCTCGACCCACCGCGCGACGGCGCCTGCTGGAACATCGCCTTCGCCGACGAGGCACGTCCGCAAATGCTGGTAAGGGTGGTGCCGCGCGACGGCTACTGGGTAGAGGCCGAGCGCCTGTTCCTGGCCAGCGACGACTGGCCCCCGGGGCTCAGCCTGTGGGGTAGCGCGCGCCAGGCCGCGGATGCCTGATCAGAGCAACGCCAGCAAACGCTCCTGCAATGCCCGGCGGCCCTGCAGGCCTCCGCTGTGCAGCGCCACCAAACGGCTGCCGCGAGCCACCGCGCCGCTCTCCACGGCCTCGCGCAGGGCGAGCAGCAGCTTGCCGGTGTACAGCGGTTCGAGGGCGACGCCGCTGGCCGTCTCGAACTCGACGATGAACCGCGCCAATCGCCCATCGAGGCGGGCGAAACCACCACGGCTGGCTTCCAGCAGGCGATAGCCGGCATCGGCCCAGCCCGCCTCGGCAAGGGTCGCCGCGACCTGGGCGGCGACGCCATGGTCCTCCGGCACCGCCAGCGCGCCCACCACGGGATGCCGCCCGGCCTCGCCGAGCACCAGGCCGGCCAGTGTCGTACCGGTACCGGCGGCCACCCAGATCGCGTCGTAATCGTCCCAGCCGAGCGTCGGCAACTGGGTCGCTATGCGCTCCACCAGTCCGATGCAACCGCGCGCGCCCAGCAGCCCGCCACCGCCCTCGGCGACCGGCAGCAAACCTGGGTAACGTTCCCGCCAGGGAAGCCAGAAGCCGGCGGCATGCCGCTGGCGATAGCCACCGTAGCCGAGCCAGTGCAGTTCCATGCCGAGACTGCGCAGGTCGCGCACCGTCGGCGTATCGACTTCGTGTCCGCGCAACAGGCCGACGCAACGGAAATCGAAACGCGCGCCGGCGCCGGCCAGCGCGTGCAGGTGGTTGGAGTGGGCGCCGCCGAGGCTGATCAGGCCGTCCAGCCCCTGCTCGCGGGCCAGCGCCAGGTGTGGCGCGAGCTTGAACCCCTTGTTGCCGGAGATCAACGGATCGGCCTGGTCCAGGCGCAGCAGCGCCAGTTCGACCCCGGCCCGTTGCAGCCAGTCGAGTTCGAGACGCTGCAAGGGTGTATGCGGTGACCAGTGGGGAAACGGCAAGGAGTCAGCTCACGGTGCGCAGGCGCCCCGTGGTCTTGTGCCGGGCGCAGCAGTTGGTGTCGCCGGCGACGAAGCGCGCCGGGTTGTCGACCCGGTCGAGCGGCAGGTTGCAGCGTTCGCCGCCGGGCAGCAGCGCCTCGCAGCGCGGCTGCTGGAAGTGGTCCAGCCACTGGCGGTACTGGCTCTCGGAGACGAAGCACTTGGCCGCCGCGTAGGCCAGCGGATTGTCCTGGTAACGCGGGATGTCCTGCAAGGGGATGGTCAGGTGCCCGGCGCCGGGATGGTAGGCGACGAATACCACGCCCTGGCCGGATAGACGCTCCAGCAGTTGCTCCGGCCCCTGGGCGGCCAGACGGTCGCGCTCGGCGCGCAGCTCGGCCAGTTCCTGCTCCAGTTGCTGGTCCAGCTCGTTGCGGTAGGCCAGTTCGACGTCGCGGATCGAGACCTGCTCCTTGTAGCCGGCCACCGCCACCGCCACCCGAGCCTCCAGTTCGTCGGCGAACTCCGAGCGCAGCAGGTCGGTCTCGTTGCGCCCCTGGTTCTCGATGAAACGCAGTTGCCGGGTCAGTTCCTCGCGGTTGCGCTGGAACTGCTCGCCCTGCTCCAGCAGACGCTGCTGCAACTCGGCGTTCTCCCGCGCCTGCCGTTCCAGGGCCTGTTGCAGGCTGAGCACTTCGCTGCGCAGGATGTCCAGTTGCCCGCGGGCGTCCTGTTCGCGCCTGGCCAGTTCCTCTTCGTGCTGCCGGGCGAGCCCGGCCAGGCGCTGCTCGTGCTGCCGGGCCAGGGCGGCGAGCTGTTGCCGCTGCTGCTTGACCAGTTGCGCCAGGCGCGCCGCCTGCTCGTCCTCCTGCTTGCGCGGAGGCTCCGCGGGCGCTGCCTTCGGGGCGGCGGGACCGGCGGCGTACCATTGTTCTTCGGCGGCCATCTGCAGCCGCTGCGGCTCCACCGCGGCAGGCTCCTCGTCCACCAGCAGGCCGAGCTGGTTGCGCCTGAGCGCGTCGCGGATGAGTACGAAATGGTTGCGTCCGGCGCTGCTCTCCGGGTCCCACAGGTGCATCTGGTGCCAGGACACCGGGCACTGGCTGCGACAGGCCAGGCGGATCGGCCCGCCGCCCATGTCGGGGCCGCGTCCGGCGCGCTCGGCGAGGTTGCGCAGAGGCAGGTTCCAGCCGGTGTCGGCGCCGCCCTGCTCGTCGAAATCGAGATAGAAGAACACCGCCGCCCGCGCCTGCAGGCGCGGATTGATCAACACATAGGCCAGGTGCATCTGCCGGTCGGCGTATTCCGGCATGCGCACCAGGCCATCGAGCAGCGCCTCGAATTCGGGATACAGCATTTCCTTGCAGACGCCGCTGTCGTTGAAGAACAGCACGGCCTCCGCCATCTGTGGCTTTTTCTGCATGCTCATCGCTAACCCTCGAACGCCTGGCGAGGCGGCCCGCATCCGGCAGTACCCATCTGGCATGTCACCTGAAAAACAGGCGCTATCTCGTTGTTCGGGCAAGTCTAGGGGAAAAAATGTCGCGGGCAATGTGACTGGGTTGGCAGACACCCGGGCGATGCCGGACGGCCCGCCGAGCGGTAGGGGAAATTGTGAAGCGGTCGGGTTTTGAGCGGACGGAGATCACCGTGGCAGAGCGCCACCGTTCACCAAACCGGTGCGCAGCGCCCCGCCGCGCCGACGAGCGCGGACAGGGACGATACGCAGAACCTGTGCGAGCTGGAGAAAAGCCGTTTTCAACGCAGTTTCTCCGCTACGCAACAGATCGCGGACAGGTTCTCAGAGTTCGGCAGCCAGGCGCGAACCCTGGTTGATGGCGCGCTTGGCATCCAGCTCGGCGGCGACATCGGCGCCGCCGATCAGGTGCACGCTCCGGCCGGCCGCCAGCAGGCCGTCCTGCAACTCGCGCAGTGGGTCCTGGCCGGCGCAGACGATCACGGTATCCACCGGCAGCACCTGCGGCTCGCCCTCGGCAACGCGGATATGCAGGCCGGCGTCGTCGATCCCGAGATACTCCACGGCATTCACCATCTGCACCTGCTTGTTCTTCAGGCCGGCGCGATGGATCCAGCCGGTGGTCTTGCCGAGGCCGTCGCCGACCTTGCTCTTCTTGCGTTGCAGGAGGAACACCTGGCGCGCTGCCGGATGCACCTCGGCCTTGACCCCGGCGATGCCGCCGCGGGCCTCCAGGCGGGTATCGATCCCCCACTGCTTCCAGAACGCTTCGCGCTCCAGGCTGGTGGACGGACCGGCATGGGTGATGAATTC
The DNA here is from genome assembly GCF_001813485.1 of Pseudomonas sp. HMSC067G02. Taxonomy (NCBI): domain Bacteria; kingdom Pseudomonadati; phylum Pseudomonadota; class Gammaproteobacteria; order Pseudomonadales; family Pseudomonadaceae; genus Pseudomonas; species Pseudomonas sp. HMSC067G02. The sequence goes on along the minus strand of NZ_KV812717.1, from coordinate 15,595 downwards.
GGAGACGTCGAAGCCGATGCCGCCGGCGCCGATCACCGCCACCTTGCCGCCCACCGGCTTGCGCTCGAGGATCGCATCCAGGTAGCTGATCACCTTCGGATGCTCGATGCCGGGGATCGCCGGCGTGCGCGGGACGATGCCGGTGGCGAGGACGATCTCGTCGTAGCCGCCCGCGACCAGATCGTCCACGCCGACCCGGCGGTTCAGGTGCAGCTCGACGCCGGTGCTCTCCAGCTTGTTGCGGAAGTAGCGCAGGGTCTCGTGGAACTCTTCCTTGCCGGGAACCCGCTTGGCCACGTTGAACTGCCCGCCGATCTCGCCGGCGGCGTCGAACAGGCTGACCCGGTGCCCACGCTCGGCGGCCACGGTGGCGGCGGCCAGGCCGGCCGGGCCGGCGCCGACCACGGCGATCTTCTTCGGCCTGGCGGTGGGAATGTAGTTCAGCTCTGTTTCGTGGCAGGCGCGCGGGTTGACCAGGCAACTGGTCAGCTTGCCGCCGAAGGTGTGGTCGAGGCAGGCCTGGTTGCAGCCGATGCAGGTGTTGATCCGTTCGGCGTGGCCGGCGGCGGCCTTGTTGACGAAATCCGGGTCGGCGAGGAACGGCCGGGCCATGGAGACCATGTCGGCATCGCCCTCGGCCAGGACCTTCTCCGCCACCTCGGGGGTGTTGATGCGGTTGGTGGTGATCAGCGGGATGCCGACCTCGCCGCGCAACTTGGCGGTGACCTTGGTGAAGGCCGCGCGCGGTACCTTGGTGGCGATGGTCGGGATGCGCGCCTCGTGCCAGCCGATACCGGTGTTGATCAGGGTCGCGCCGGCCTTCTCGACGGCCTTGGCCAGCAGCACGATCTCGTCCCAACTGCTGCCGCCCTCGACCAGGTCGAGCATGGACAGGCGATAGATGATGATGAAGTTCGGCCCCACCGCCTCGCGCACCCGGCGGACGATCTCCACCGGCAGGCGCATGCGGTTCTCGTAGCTGCCGCCCCAGCGGTCGGTGCGCTGGTTGGTGTGCTGCACGAGGAACTGGTTGATGAAGTAGCCTTCCGACCCCATGATCTCGACGCCATCGTAGCCGGCGACCTGGGCCAGGCTGGCGCAGTTGACGAAGTCGGCGATCTGCTTCTCGATGCCTTCCTCGTCGAGTTCCTTGGGCTTGAACGGATTGATCGGCGCCTGGATCGCGCTCGGCGCCACCTGCTTCGGGCTGTAGGCGTAGCGGCCGGCATGCAGGATCTGCATGCAGATCTTGCCGCCCGCCTCGTGCACCGCCTGGGTCACGATCCTGTGCTTCTCCGCCTCTTCCGGCGTGCTCAGCTTGGCCGCGCCGGAATACACGCCGCCCTCTTCGTTCGGGCCGATGCCGCCGGTGACCATCAGGCCGACGCCGCCACGGGCGCGTTCGGCGAAATACGCCGCCATGCGCTCGAAGCCCTGCGGCTTCTCTTCCAGGCCAGTGTGCATGGACCCCATCAGGGTGCGGTTGCGCAGGGTGGTGAAGCCGAGGTCCAGCGGGGCGAGCAGGTGCGGATAGGGAACGGCGGCGGTCATCGGGGGTCTCCACATCGGGCGAAACGCGTTCACGGATATGCCGCGGCCTCGGGCGCAATGCGCGGCACGGGCAGCGGTCGGTATGGCGACGACTCTAAGGAGCGCCACCGGAGCGCTCAATGATCCTAAATGACAAGTTACTGATCGGAATGCACAGGGATGCTTGGCAAGCCGACGCCACTCCCCTACCCTGTGGGCTGCCTTGGAGACCCGCATGCGCAAGCTGATCTTCCTGATCCTCATCACCCTCTTCGCCGCCTACGCCGGCTGGGCCGAACGCCGCCCGGTAGGCCACTACCTGTCCGACCTGCGCAGCCAGGTCAGCGTGGTCCAGGGCCAGCCCGGCGAGCGCGGCAACCTGCTGGCGGTCCAGCCGGAACTGTTCACGCCGGACTACCAGAGCGCCGAACGGTTGCAGCTGAAATTCCACGCCTACCTGGAAAATGCCCGCCGCCAGGGCCTGCTCAACGAGCGCACGGTGGTGGTGTTCCCCGAGCATGTCGGCACCTGGCTGGTGGCCAGCGGCGAGAAGCCCGAGGTCTATGCCGCCGCCGACTGGCCCACGGCGATGGACTGGATGGCCGCGAGCAACCCGCTGAAGGTGGCGCGCGGCTGGATCACCGCGCGCGGCGAACAGCGTCTCACCGACACCCTGTTCCGGATGAAGGCGGTGGACATGGCCCACGACTACCAAACCCTGTTCGGCGGGCTCGCCCATGATTTCAAGGTGACGGTGGTCGCCGGCTCCATCGTCCTGCCCGACCCCGAGGTCGAGGACGGCGAGCTGCGTCCCGGCACCGGCCAGTTGTACAACGTCAGCCTGACCTTCGGTCCCGATGGCCGGCCGCTCGGCCAGCCGCAACGCAAGGTGTTCCCGACCCGCCACGAACTGAGCTACCTCAACAACGGTCGCGGCGAGCGCCTGCAGGTGCTGGATACGCCGGCAGGACGCCTGGGCGTGCTGATCGGCACCGACAGCTGGTACCCGGACACCTACGCCACCCTGGTCGAACAGCGCGTCGAACTGCTGGCGATCCCCGCCGCCCTGAACCAGAGCGGTCGCTGGCAGCAACCCTGGCCCGGCTTCGATGCCGAGCTGGTTCCCGGCGACGTGCGCCTGGCGCCGAACAGCCTGAGCAACGCCGAGGCCTGGCAGCGCCTGGCGGTCGGCGAGCGCCTGCTGGCCAGCGGTGCGCGCGGCGCCGCCGTGGCCTTCGCCCATAGCCGCCTGTGGAACGTCACCGAAGACGGCCAAAGCCTGCTCGGTTCGTCGCAGGGCATGCGCCAGGCCAATCCCGGCGGCGGTGCGCAACTGGTCAATCTCTGGCTATGAGCGCGCCCCGGGTTCGCCTCGGCGACCTCTCGGTCGGCTTCGTCCAGGCGCTGGCCGACGCCCTGCTCGCCGCCGGCGTCGAGCCCGCACCACTGCTCGAGCAGTACGGCCTCGACCAGCGGCGCCTGGCCGAACCCGGGGCGCGCCTGTCGATCCCTCGCTACATGCGCCTCGGCCATGCCGCCATACAGCTCAGCGGCGACCCCGCCCTCGGCCTGCAGATGGGCCGCCTGAGCCGTCTCGGACAGATGGGCCTGGCCGGCGTCAGCGTCGCCCAGGCGCCCAACCTGCGCGCCGCCGCGCGGGCAATGATCCACCTGGAACCGCTTTACGCGCAGAACTACCGGGGCCAGTCGAGCCTGGTGGAAGACGCCGGCGGCGCCTGGCTGCGCTTCTATTCGATCAGTCCTTACAACGCCTATAACCGCTTCGTCGTCGATTCGGTGCTGGCAGGCTGGATCAGCCATCTCGGCGCCCTGGCAAGGCAGCCGTTGAAAGCGGAGCGGGTGGAGATCGAATATCCAGCGCCGCCTTGGGCCGAGCGCTACGAGGCATTCTTCGGCTGCCCGGTGGAATTCGGCGCGCCGACCAACCAGTTGCGCCTGAGCCAGGCCAGCCTGGCCCTGGCGAATGCCGAGCACTGTCCGAGCACCTGGAGCCAGATGCTGGAACTCTGCAACCGCGAACTGGAGCAGTTGACCCGCACCCGCAGTTGGCGCGAGCGCGTCAGCCGCCTGCTGGGGCCGATGCTCAATGGCCGCGAGCCGGACCTCGAGGAAGTCGCCGCGCGCCTCAAGTTGCCGACCTGGACCCTGCGGCGCAAGCTGGCCGAGGAAGGCACCCAGTTCCGCAGCATCCTCAACGACACCCGCCGCGACCTGGCGATGGTCTACATCCGCGAGACCGACCTGGCTTTCGGCGAAATCGCCTACCTGCTCGGCTTCGCCTCGGCGGAAGCCTTCCAGCGCGCCTTCAAGCGCTGGAGCGGACAGACGCCCGGCGAATTCCGCCGCGCCCAGCGACAGAGCGCCTGATCACATCTCGGTGGCGTCGTCCGCCGGCTCCGGCAGGTCGCATTCGGCGGCATGCTGCTCCAGCAGTTCTTCCTGGTAGTCGTCCATCGCGGATCACCTTTCGTTCGTCTGTGTCTTTCAGCTGTAGACGAGGAAGATGACAGCGGGATTACCGCGCGCGGACCGACGGAGCAGGAAATCCGGCAAACAAGGAGAAAACGGAAGACGCAGGGGACGACGGAAACGAAAAAAGCGGCCATTGGCCGCTTTCTTCGTGGCTCACCCCGCCTCGGCGTGGTGAAGATGTATGGCGAACCTCGACGAAGAAACGTCGAACCGCCTTTTCGATACCTTGGAAGAATGGAACGCGCTTTTGAAGCGCAATAGCCCTGCTCCATAGGTGCCGCCATGAATCATTTTGATGATGTGTCGGCCCCTACGATTTCCGGGTTTTTCAAGGATGCGGTCGGGCCTGATCCGGCCCTGAGCAAGCGTAAAACACCGCCTCCGTTCTCCCTGCGCCTGAGCTGGGAGGAACGGGCGCAATTGGAAGAGGAAGCCAGATGTATGCCCCTCGGGGCCTATATCCGGGAGCGGTTGTTTAACGGCTCATCCCCGCCTCCTCGGCGGCGGAAAAACAGGCCCGTGAAGGATCAGCAGGCTTTGGCCAAGGTACTGGGGGAGTTGGGCCGTTCCCAGCTCTCCAGCAACCTGAATCAACTGGCCAAGGCTACGCATACCGGGGCATTGCCTGTCGCCAAGGAAATCGAGGCGGAATTGCTGGGGGCCTGCGAGACCGTCCGGGCAATCCGTAACGATCTTATGAGTGCCCTCGGCCTGCGCGGGGAGGATGCGCCATGATCCTCAAAGGAAGCCAACGCGGGGGAGCCAAACAGCTCGCCCGCCACCTGCTCAATACCGCAGAGAATGAGCATGTCCATGCGCATGACATCCGGGGATTCATAGCCGATGACCTGGAATCAGCCTTTCAGGAAGCCTACGCGGTCAGCCGTGGCACCCGTGCCCGGCAATTCCTGTTCTCGCTGAGCATGAACCCACCGCTACAGGAAAATGTTCCCACGCACATCTTTGAGATGGCTATCGAGGCCGTGGAACAAAAGCTGGGGCTGGACGGCCAGCCCCGCGCGGTAGTCTTCCACGAAAAGGAAGGCCGCCGCCATGCGCATGTTGTCTGGTCACGTATCGACACCGAACAGATGAAGGCCATCAACCTCCCGCACTACAAGCTGAAGCTCCGGGATTTATCCAAACAGCTTTATCTTGAAAACGGCTGGCAGATGCCACGGGGGTTCATGGACAGCCGGGAGCGCGACCCGTCGAACTTCACCCTGAACGAATGGCAACAGGCCAAGCGTGGCGGTCATGACCCCAAAGCTCTGAAACGGATGTTTCAGGAATGCTGGGCTATTGCCGATTCTCGCCAGACGTTCACCAAGGCTCTGAAAGAGCGCGGTTATACGCTGGCCCGTGGTGACCGCCGCGGGCATGTGGCCGTGGACTTTCGCGGTGAGGTTTACGCCATCGCCAAGTATGTCGGTGTCCGGGCCAAGGAGGTGAAAGCCCGCCTTGGGGATGCCGCCGACCTGATGTCGGTAGATCAGGCCAAACAGGCCCATGCAGAGCGGATGACGGTCATGCTCCGCGAGCATATCCAGATGCTTGAAGCCTTTCACAAACGGCAAGCCAGCACGCTCCAGCAACGCCGCAAAGAGACTGTCCAGCGCCAGCGCGAACAACGGGCGGAGCTGGAGAAAGCGCACAAGGCTCGCCGGGAGCACGAGGCTCAGCAACGCGCCCGGCGTTTCTCCACCGGGATTCGGGGCATGTGGGATTGGATGACGGGCAAGCACGCCCGTATCCGCCGCCAGAATGAGCAAGAAGCCCTGCTCAACTGGCAACGGGATCGGGCCGAGCGGGAACGCCTGATCTTCAAGCAAATTGAGGATCGGCGGCTACTGCACGCGGAAATCCGCCAGATGAAGCAGGAGCACACCCAGCAGGTTGCCGAGCTTCACCGGGACATTGCGGATTACCTTGAACGTCCCGCCTCTCACTCCCTGGACTTGAAGAGGCATTTCGGGCGCGGGCATAGCCCGGTAAACGATAATGGCCGAGAGCGTCCAGACCGGGGAATGGAATTGGGCCGATAGAACAAAAGCCACCTCATTTGGGGTGGCTTTTGACTTTGGCGTGGTGACAGCCAGTCAAACAGGCCTGTAATCTCAAGAGCCGAAACCATGTCAGGATAGTGTATGGGCGATAATCAAGTTTTGAATGTGGTGATGAGCTCGGCAAGCCTCGTAATATCTCTGGCGCTATTGTTAATCCATCTGAAAAACAGGAAGACCCAGCTCAGGGCTTATTTCCTATCCAGAGAAACATACAGGAGTAGTATTGTTGTCTTGGACTATGTAGCAAGTGAACAATTGGATGAGAACGTGCTTCTCAAACTGGTTTTGTTCAGTCCGGGCTCGGTTGCTACGGTAATTCGGTCACTGACGCTATACAGGAAATGTGAATCAAGATTCTTCTTGCTCCGAGCCTTTGGAATTACCGAATGGCGAAAAGTTCGGGAGGCCACATGGTGGCCAGTGAGCGATCCCAACTGTAAAGAGCAAAAATATCTTGCAGACGAATACCGTAGCCTTTACGTCGACTCTCATCGTGACATATACGTTCTATTTCCTGGATTTATCGACCGAAATGAGTATAAGTTCGAGGTCAAGACCAACCACGGTAGTTGCTCTACGAAGTCCACCATAGATGCAACAAAAATTTACTTTTCGCATGCTTTCAGGCAGTGGTTTCACGAAAAATGATAAATCGTTTCCGGGGAGGCTAAGCCTCCCCGTTCTCAAACTCCTCCAACAGAAATAAAGCCGCCGCTCCGGCCAGGTTGACGCAAAATCCCGCTTCACTGACAGTCGGCGGCGTACTGTTTGATGCCGCTCCGTGCGCATCGCCATGGTTATTCCTCATCTCACCTATGCCCCAGATGATTGTGTTGAGACCATTAGTGGTTTTCTCAATCGGCTTTCCCTTTATCTCAATCCCAAGCGCATCAATTGCCCGATTAAACAATTCTTTGTTGTTTTCGGTTGGCTTGCCACCCCGTTGTTCAATGATCCATTTCAACGTGGCCTCAAGCAGGCTTCTGGCGGCGGTAATTGCGCCGCTGGGGTCTGTTATACGGCGATGAAGGGCTTTATCCCATTTCTCCCGGATGTTGTAGCTTGGAATGCGGTTAAGAATGTCAGAGAACGCCTCATCAATTGGTGTCGGCTGGCCAGAGAGCTCAATGAGGGTTTGCTCGCCCAGATATGTCAGTCCGCCGCTCACTAATATGCAGTCATAACGTAGCTGCCCGCTCATAGACTCCATGTGAGGAATAACCCTAGAAACATACCCTTGGTCATGGGCGTAAACCACTGCTTTGGCTATGTCTTGGAATTTTTTAATATCACCGCCAGCGCTGCTGGAATCAAATGATGTAACGCCAGTCTTAATTTCTCGCAAAATCGCATGCAACAACTTATCCATATCCAACTCTCAATGACGGATCATAATTCAATAATTTAAACATCATAAATGCCGTGAGAGGCAATCCCACTATAGCACTTGGCTTGTAAAGCGATGGGGCTCCGGGGAGAGCGCAGTCTCCCCGGTCGCAATCCAACCGCGATGAGGTTGGCGCGCATCCAATCCGCGCAGGGTTGGTCGATGGGGTTCCAAGGGGAGAGCGGACATCTCCACCTTGGTCATGGGGTGTCGGGGAGCCTGAAAGCGCCCTGACTGGTGATGCAACGGCCAGACGTTACACGGGCGCAGATGGCATTCATGCCTGAATGCGCCCGTATGCAGGGGGTATCCAACAGGGGGCGGTACGCCCCCTTTGGCAAGATAGGGTGTTGTACTACAACACACATCTTGCGGTTACGGGTTAAGGCTGGAAAACGCTGTAGTACAACAGAGGTTCACTGGGAGGTTTTTCCCCATTTGCGTTCTAGCAGGAAGTCCAATGAACGGTCTCTTGGGGGAATGCCCGGAATGCTTCTGATGAGGTTGTCCATTGGATTATCTGGATGTTCGTAGACCAGATGCGTACCGCTGGTGAACGCCTCAATGAGGTTGGGGCGCTCCGATCTGTAGAACAGCGCCCCTTTTGAGTAAACCATGAACAGCATGGTTACAGGCCTCAATCTCATCATCCGATAAAACGATAGTAGAAAGCCGAGGTTCCACCATAAAAGAGGTGGGCCTGCTGATTATCACGGCCATTTGGGGATGATTGGAACAATCATCTTGGGGCTATGTGGAGGGTTCCCGACACCCGTGACGTTATTAAAAAAGCCGTCGCCATATATGAACTCTTTACCGGATGAAAAGAGAACGGCAAATTTGGCGTGTCCTCAGATACTATCCGCGATCATTCGCTGTGACTGCCGCAAATTCAGACCAATAAGCGCATTTCTTTCTGGTGTCGGGAGTTCTCCCCTGAGTTGCTCCGCTACAGAAACAGCCGCCTCTCTATTTTTAGGGCTACGAACAGCCAGGGAGACCACGCACTCTGTAAAAATCTTCAGTTGATCGTCAGTGCATGGCTGGGACACAAAACGATCTCGTAAATCACGGTCAAACAATTCCTGCCTTGTAAGCGCATTCAGCCATTCTATGAGCGCTGGAAAATTACCGTCCGCCACGTCAAATTCGCGCTCAAAACTCATATCCCAAGGCGAGCTATCTGCCGAATTCTGACTGAGCTTGATATGGTGCCCATTTCCGATCATTCCGAGCTTTGCGGGCGGCACACGCTTGTATGTACCGTCCGGCGTAATCCAATGTGTAAAGCCCTCGGCATCCGCCCAGTGCTTGGAAACGCATCTTGGCCACCAGTGGTGTCGCTCGGATTTCAGCTTTCTCATCTATACGCTCACCTAAGGAAAATTGATCCACCATAAATGAAAAGGCTGTGCGCCTATAACCGCATTTCACGATGCCTTGAGGTTCGAAATGTTCTCACTTATTTCATGAATTGCCGCCTTCAAAACCTGCAAACAGATTTTTGCAGTATGTTCACGAGGGTTAAACCCTGAACTCATCTGCTGAAATGGATGTATGTAATTCCGAAAATCACGCAATGTATGGCTAAATCGTTGAATATCATGCTGAACCAGTTTCAGCTCGTATGCTACGTCAATAAACGCGCTGAGAGTCCAATCATGAAACTGCCGCACCTTTCCGGCTCCATCCTTGGGCGAAGAGTTTGCAGAGTTGAAATGCCTCGGATACTGAGTTGCCAGTCCGAGCAAAATGCCCTCCAAGGTGCTTCCTGCAATGAGAATGACAGACAGATAAGCTCCTGCGGAAAAACACTTTTCTATCTCTTTAATCCGCTGACCAAGCACCTCCGAGATATAACCATCCAAGCCGATTTTCACGATTGATATGTCGGAGAATTCTCGCTTAAGAAATTGATCCTCTGTCTCTACGCCCTTCTGGCTGACCGGTTCCTCAACTTCTACCTTACCAAGTTTCTTGAAGGTTATATCTGCACCCTGGCGGACAACCTTCCATTTATCAAAGACTAGAAATTTATTAAATGAATCAATGTGCTGGTCAAGCTCAGAAAGTTTATCAATAAAATTTTCCGGGTTCAAAACGCTTTTAATGCACTTATCAATTTCAGGCGAACCGTTGATTAGTGCAAGCCTCTCATCAGTGTACATCCAGCGAGAAGGAAAGCCTTGCCCATAGGCGTCACTGAACCCGAGCGCATTAAAGAATCGCACAAGCTGGGGACCTGATCGGTACTCAGTCTCTTCATTTATCAGAAACCTTAACTTTTCTAGTGACTTAGGACTGAGAATCATAATTTCTCTCTGTGTTAAATGAATGCGCCGCTCTTATGTGTTCGGGCAGGATTTTAGTTTGGCGAGTAAAGTTTTTCCACATCTGCGATAAGCCTTTACGCTGTTTCCGGTCATACCACTGTGTTCCCGATGAAAACTTATGGATTTACTGAGGCCAGATTTGTTATGGCATCTGCCCTGAACCGGAGGACGAGATAATTATTGACCTGCGTTGGTAAATATGCCAACACTAAGTAAGGCTTAAGGATGAGTGTTATTAGGGTTACACGCCCCATATCCTGGGTGAGTGCGGCGCGGAAGGCGTTTATGGGGTTTCCGGACGCGAGTCGGGAAATCTTGCTGGATGCGTTGACCATGGCCGCCGAAGGCGGCAAGGCGGACATTGCCAAGCCGATGGTCGGCTTTGGTAGTGGTGTTTTTGAACTCGCCCTGCCCTATCGCGGCAATGCCTACCGCGTTATTTACGCGGTGCAGATTGGCGAAGATATATGGGTGCTTCATGCGTTCCAGAAGAAATCGACCTCCGGGATCAAGACCCCGAAACATGAGGTTGATCTTGCCAGGAAGCGCTTGAAGCAACTGAAGGAGATGTTGCGATGAGCAAGGAACCGATTGAGATTGTGCGCGGTAGTGGCAACGTGTACCGGGATATGGGCTATGCCGATTCCGATGCGCGGCAGCTTAAAGCCATTCTGGGCGCAGAGATCATCAAGGTACTGGACAAGCAAGGTCTGAGCGTCCGGCAGGCCCAGGAACAGACCGGGTTCAACGCCGCCGATTTTTCCCGTATCCGCAAAGCCAAACTCGACCGATTCAGCATTGATCGGCTCATGGGCGTTCTCAACGCCCTAGGGGCGCGTGTGGATGTCCGTGTTCGTGTGAAACCAGAGACACCGCCGAGTATGCGCCCATGACTAGAGCGGCAGAGACAGTTAATCATCAACTATTGTCATAGCCGATATAATGATTTGCACCATCCAGTCCTTCCGATAGCTCGCTGGCTTGTGCCTTGGTCAAGTGGAAATATTTTTCTTCACCACTGTCATCGACCAATTTCAGATAAATTTGATCGTCACCGTGGTAGTTACTGACATAAACCTCGAATGTCGTTGGGTTTTGTGACTTGTCAGCTTTACCATCCTTGCCGACAGGGTAGAGATGTTCCTCTGCATACATTTTGGTTGCCATAATGTTTCTCCCTGGCCTTGAAATGATCGCTATAACTGTAAGTAAATTTTTGCAGCGAAGTCCCGAGCAGCTTTCCGGAGATCGGTGGGCGTATCCAGAATGGCCGGAATGTTTTTTACGTTTTCGTATATGGCTTCGGCCAGTTCATCCCGGCTTGGGGTGAAATCCAGTGCCTGGATATTTGATATGGCTTCATCCATGGCCTCTGTGTCTATCGCGTGCGACGTGTACCAGGTGGGCCGGAATGTCCAGCACTCCAACGTCTGCTGAAGTTCTTTGATCTTCATTGAAATACCTATTCTCTCAATCGATACGTTTACCGTCTTTCCAGATTTCCAGTTCGTAAAAGTCGCCGATGGCGATAGTCTCGGTGACTTTTGCAAAAGCCTTGTTCAGGAATTTGACGAAGTAGTTTTCTGGTGTGCTCTCGGGGTCAAGAACCGTGTGTGTGATGTTCTCATGTTCCGCGAGGATTCTGGCTCCCTCCTGCGGTTCAAGCGGACTGACCGTGATTCCGCCTGCGGCACCAATATCGCCGATCCGGTACGCGATTGCGGCCATCTGCTCTTGCTTGATGCGGCTTTTGGGATAGCACCTGCACTCGATCAGGATAACGCCAGAGTCCCCGCTTCTGATCCCTTTGGCGTCAATTTCCCAGTTTGTTCCGGACGCCCCGGGAAGGGTTTGTTTGCCCTCAACATCATCAAGGCCAAATTCTGCGGCCAATTCCTTAATGATGTGCTGGGCCAGTTCTTCGTATGAACGCCATTTAGGCTTGGGCATTCTCCCTCCTTTTTCCACTTGCTCGTGGCGCAGAGCGCTGCGAGCAAGTGGAAAAACTAATCAGACAGTATTTCTATTTGGCAAAATTGGCTTCCATGTGTTCAATCACTGTTTTGGTAAGCAATTCGGATATTGGCAAGCGGGTAGATTTCACGTCATCAGGATTATTCTTGTCACAAACGGCGATAGCAAACTCATCGGGATACTGATCCATGGTGAGCAGCGCTATACGTTTGTTTGTCTGATGGCAGTCTATAACGACTGAATCTGCGGCAGTCCCGCTTGCTCTCACAGAAGCGGTATTACTACCGCACGATACGACAGCCCCATCAAATAGCTTGGAAAAAACGTTCACAGCTTCTGTTGCGATCACGATCAACTGCTTTTCATCGGCCATGTAAGGCTCCCGGACTGGTTTGAGGATGTATGAAAACACAGTGATCATCGTATGTGTAGCCCCTGAGATAGGCGATGCGGCTACCTACCCTGCCGAGTTCCTGCACCTAAGGGTTAAGACAGAAATTATTTTTCTTGGCCTAGTCGCGGGCTGCGGCCTCATGAGCTATACCAAAATGCCATCACAGACACGCAAAGGAGCTATGTGCCATGAGGGGAGCTTTCGTCTCTTTAATTTCAACCATACTTGTTAGTGGATGCGCTAATTTAAACAGCATCTATCGAACATTCGATGTTGCTGGTGGAGAGGGTGCCATGGTCGATATTCGACAAAGGGCAATATTGGTAGCACCAGACGAAAATACAATAGAGAGATACAATGCCGAGGGAAAATTAGTCGAGAAAGAATACAAAAATAATGGGGTTTTTGTGTGTGCAGAGCCTAGTCCAGATGCAATGGCCTCATTTGCTTACGAATTGGCGGCAAAAGGTGGATATCCAGGTAAGGCCAGTGGGGAGTTAGCACTAGCTATGCAAGATGGTGCGGCATTTACGGGGGTTCGCACTCAAAGCATCCAATTACTGCGGGATTTCGGATATCGGTTGTGTGAGAGCTACATGTCTGGGGCTATAAGTGCACCTCAATATGATCTCCTCATGAGGCGGTTCCAAAAAAACACAGTAGCTTTGTTGGCTATTGAGCAGCTCACCGGAACAATAAAATCGCCTCCAATAGCTTTGACTACAACTGGAAGGGCTGAGGCTACAAAGTCACTTTCTGAGCAACGAACTGAAAGAGAGAAAGTCAACGATAGAGTTTCCGCGCTCGAAACAGAGAAAAAGGCCCTAGAAAAGAAAGTCAGTGATGCTAAGAAAGCAGATGCTAAGGCTAATACATCAGAAATGGATCAGCTAGTTTCTGACCTTGCCGAAAAAATTGCAGACTTAAAAAGTGATCGAGATGTGATAGATAAGGCTATAGCTGAAACAAAGGGTGTTCTTGCTGATGGAGAAACAAGGGTAAGAATAGAAACAACTGGCATGGTAACTCAAAGGTCAGAGGCCCATCTTCAAGAAATAGCAAAGACTGTAGAAGGCATTGTAAACAACATCGTTCTTGCGGACGATGAAAAGCAATTGTGTATGTCTGCTCTTTTGCTGCCGACCCCTAATGAAGGACAGAAAAAATTCTCAGACTGGTGCCTTAAGGTAATGGACACTCAAGCTGAGGCAAAGGACTATCTAATGAAGGACATAAAGCGCAAGACTGAGCAGGCGCAAGCGATCTTACAGAGCAATGCTAGCGCGGATAAAAAAGAAGAAGCAAGAAATGAAATAAATGATCTCAAGGAAGAAGCAAAAGAAATCGGTAGAGGCACTGGAATATATAGCGTAGCCAAAGAAATTATGTGAGTAAAAACAAAACATATTCGGTGTGCTCTGACTATATCCGACAATCATGTACGGATCGAAGGAAGACATGCACCGTGCCGGGGGCGGTTTCGAGGGTGAACACGTCGCCGCCCAGCTCCATGTCACGGGCCATGGATTGATAGTCGATGTAATAGGCCAGGTGCTGGGGCATGGTGGTCGTTTGTTCGGTGAGTTCCTGGGCGTAGTCGGCCAGTGAGGCATGGCAGCCCACATAGTGCTCTTCGGCCATGCAGCGGGCCTCGTCAAGGTCGTGGAGATTGGCGAGTAGAGCCCCGCCGAAGTCTGGATAGTCCGCGATGAAACAGGCGATGTCGTGGGCGGAATGAATGCCCGCGTATTCGCTGAGATGGTAGCCATCGAAGCCTTCATAGTCGTGGATGGCGTATTCCTCTGCGTCATCAACTGGAGATTCCGCCAGCATGGCGGTGATCTGGTCTTGGATGTCATCGATGTCCTGTGTGGCGTCAATCCAGACGCCATGCAGATAGCCCGCGTTATAGGCGGCAAGGTCGGCAACGTAGATTCGGATTTCGTGGCTCATGGTCTTTTCCTTTCGGCTTTGGGGTTTTGCGCATTGCGTGCGCTGAACCCCTGCCGACTAGGGCGGCTAAGGCCGGCGTGAAAAAATCAAGAAAAATCGCGGAGGCTCCGCCCAGCGAAGCGTCCGGGTGGATACCGTCTATTTTTCTTGATTTTGAGGGGCCAAGAACCCCTCTGCTCTTCCCCGAAAGGGATCGTTACCGAATGGCCGGGGCAGGCCGTAGCGACTGGCCCGGTGCGCGGAAGCGCATAGAGCCCGTGCCGACTGCGAAGCAGGCGGATTCGCCGCGTCAGGCGACCGTCTGTCGAGAGGCTAGAATCGAGATAATGGCAATTCGCCAATTCATGTATCGGATCAAAACTATCCCTTCTCATCTGCTGGTTTCAGCGGATTGGTTTGTCTTATCAGAATAACGTTAACGCGGAGGCAGTCGGGAATAATTATTTTCTATTTCCGAAGCCTTTCCTGATTACACTCTCACATGGAGGTCAGAGATGCAGTATGAGTATTCTGTATACAGAAAAACAATTCTGCTCGGGTTGATTGTTTTTGCTATTTCGGGATGTAAAACCCAAGATTACGTTCCTGCCATAGCGGGAACGGCTATTGGAGGAGCAATTTGTAATCAAATCTATAAAGGTAAAAAAATAGCGACGGTGACGGCGCTATGTGCAGCAGGTGGGTATCTTATAGCGGATACGCTCACAAAGTACCTGACAGAAAGAGAAAAAGATCAGCTCCAAACCGCTACGCACACCACGCTGAATACTGGGGAATCGCAAGTCGTCAAAACTGAAAGTGGCGCGACCATCAAAACAGAGGTTGTGGCGGCTCCGGCTAAAGACCAAATAACGTCAGTAGTTAAATCTCCTGCTCCTAAGACAACACCCTCAGAACAACAAGAAAAGAACCCGCCTGCCACGGCATCCAAGGATGATTGCCGGGAGGTCAAGCAGACTATTATCACGAATGATAACCAACGCTATGAGGACACCATCAACGCATGCAGGCAGGGGGAGACATGGGTTATCTCATGATCTGCCCTGCGATTCTTGGAATCATATTAACCATCATTCCAACGGTAACTCTGGGGCAGGGTGAAGGGCGGGTCTTTGTTCGTACAAAGGGAGGAGAAATCTCAGCGGAGATTCCAAATACGCCTAATTGGTGTCAGCCGGAGTTAACGTTCACCGTCCGTGCCCAAGAGGATGTTTATTTCAATGGTCGCGAAATAAGCAAAGACGGAAAGCAAGGGCGAATCACCCTTCAAAAGGTTATTGGCGGGATTCGTGCCGGATTACAAAGTGTAGTGGTCTACTGATCCCGGACACCGATTTAGGCGAAAATCCTCGCCGTGAGAGAGGTGTCTGATGAGCAAGCAACGACGTACGTTTTCCGCCGAGTTTAAACGAGAGGCTGCCGCCTTGGTGCTGGACCAAGGCTACAGCCATATCGACGCCTGCCG
>NZ_KV812716.1:0-318 GCF_001813485.1 Pseudomonas sp. HMSC067G02 | reverse complement strand
GGCATGCGCCAGGCGGTTGGCCCGGCGGTTCAGCTCGGCGTAGTCCAGGCGCTCCTCGCCGAAGGCCAGCGCCGGCGCCGTCGGCGTGCGCTCGACCTGCTCCTCGAACAACCGGTGCACGCCGCGTTGCAGCGGGTACTCGGCCGCAGTGGCGTTCCAGCCTTCCAGCAACTGGTAGCGCTCCTCGGCATCGAGCATCGGCAGCGAGTCGACGCTGGCCTGCGGGTTTTCCAGCATGCCGCGCAGCAGGTTCTGCCAATGCCGCGCCATGCGCTCGACGGTCCGCGCCTCGAACAGGTCGGTCGCGTAGGTCAGCGC
>NZ_KV812715.1:0-222 GCF_001813485.1 Pseudomonas sp. HMSC067G02 | reverse complement strand
CCGGAAATGGAGATGCCGCTGGCGTTCCAGAATCGCGTGTGCTTGCGCACCAGGTCGGCGTAGGCCGGCTCGATGTGCACCTTGATCTCGATGGTCCTCTGGTCATCGCCCAGCTGGAAGCTCTTCACCTGGCCGACCTGGATCTGCCGGTAGAACACCGGGCTGCCCTGCTCCAGGGAGCCCAGGCGATCGGCCTTGAGGGTCAGGTGCAGGCCGGGCAGC
>NZ_KV812714.1:0-219 GCF_001813485.1 Pseudomonas sp. HMSC067G02 | reverse complement strand
TGGAGCCCAGCAGGTGCGCCTCGAAGCTGATCGACAGGCCTTCGGCGCGGCCGGTGAAGCGGCGGAACTGGTTGAGGGTGCGCTTGTCCGCCGGGATTTCCGGCGACAGGCCGTAGTCCTTGTTACGGATGTAGTCGTAGAACGCCCGCGGTTGCTGGTCGTCCATCAGTTCCGAAAGCGCGTCGAGGGTCATCGGCTCGCCGATGCGCGCCTGCGAGG
>NZ_KV812713.1:0-2459 GCF_001813485.1 Pseudomonas sp. HMSC067G02 | reverse complement strand
GTGGCGCGGTCTTGCTACTACGTCCACCGTCTTCAACGGCTGCGTGTCGATGCTCGCCGCGTGGCGCTACGCAGCCAGGTCAACCAGTTGTTCAGCCAGAGTCGGGGCTCGGCCGGCAGCCGCAGCATTCTGGGCATGCTGCGCGAAGAGAGCGTGACCATCGGCCGTTTCCGAGTGCGTCGGTTGATGCGTGAGCTGGGCCTGGTTAGCAAGCAACCGGGCTCGCACGCCTACAAACAGGCCACGGTTGAGCGGCCGGATATCCCGAATCGGCTGAACCGCGAATTCGCGACCGAGCATCCCAATCAGGTGTGGTGTGGCGACATCACCTACGTCTGGGCGCAAGGCGGTAGGCACACGCTGGTTCCGTCATCGCGGCGGAATGCCATTATTCATGTCGAACCACATATCAGGAAGGTACTTGTCGTTCGCTGAGCGAGAAGAGATCGGGCTGCTCCGGGCGCAAAGTGTTGGTGTGCGTGAGATTGCTCGCCGTCTTGGACGAAGTCCGTCGACCATTTCACGGGAGCTGACTCGTAACGCAGCAACTCGTAGCGGCCGGCTCGAGTATCGCGCTTCAGTCGCGCAGTGGAAGGCGGAATTGGTTGCCAAGAGACCGAAGCCGGCGAGATTGGTGACCAACCCGCAACTGCGCCATTACGTGCAAGAGCGCTTGGAAGGCAAGGTTCATAACGCTAATGGCCGTGAGATTGCCGGTCCTCTACAGGCACCATTCAAGGGACGAAATAAACCACATCGTGGTGACCGTAAATGGGTCAATGGTTGGTCACCCGAACAGATTGCCAACCGGCTGCAAATCGACTTCCCGGATGACAAGTCCATGCGTATTTCTCACGAAGCCATATATCAGGCTCTCTACATTCAAGGGCGAGGCGCTCTCAAGCATGAACTGGTGAGTTGCCTGCGTACTGGGCGGGCGTTGCGCGTACCAAGAGCCAGGGCGCAGGCCAAAGCATGGGCGCATGTCAGCGAGGATGTCATGATTTCCAGCCGTCCTGCTGAGGTGGAGGATCGTGCCTTACCAGGGCATTGGGAGGGTGATCTGATCATTGGCCTGAACCGATCCGCCATCGGGACGCTGGTCGAGCGCTCAAGCCGATTTACCATGCTCGTTCATCTGCCTCGCGAGGAAGGTTACGGGCTGACTCCCCGGACGAAGAACGGCCCCGCTCTTGCTGGCTACGGTGCTGTCACCATGACCAATGCATTGAAGAGGGCCGTGACTGGCTTACCCGTTCAGCTGTGGCGATCATTGACTTGGGATCGTGGAAAGGAGTTATCGGATCACGTCCGCTTTACCATTGAGTCTGGAGTAAAAGTCTTCTTTGCCGACCCTCACAGTCCATGGCAGCGCGGTACGAACGAGAATACAAACGGTCTTCTACGGCAATATTTCCCGAAAGGCACCGACCTGTCTCGTTGGAGTTACCAAGAGATCCAAGCCGTAGCCCATACGCTGAACACTAGACCCAGGAAAACGCTCGGCTGGAAAACACCTGCCGAGGTACTGAACGACTATCTAACATCTATTCAGCAACCCAGTGCTGCGACGGCCGATTGAATCCACCTGCGCTCAACATGCTGTCCCGTCGCAACGGATGGTCAGTTCTGGATGTGGCGCGTGAGCTGCGGCATTCACGCTACCCCTACTATCTCTGCCACAAGCGGGGTTGTGCGAGCTACGGCAAGTCCATCAAGCGCGATGTACTGGAGAGTGAATTTGAAGCGCTCCTGCGTGCCGTACAGCCCACACCGGGGCTGTTCAAGATCGCCCAGAAGATGTTCGAGGAATTGTGGAACCATCGTCTGGCGATGAGCGAGGCTCGGGTGCGGAACCTGAAAAGCGAGATGGCGAAAATCGAACGCCAGGTCGGACAGTTCCTTGATCGAATCACGGATACGGATATGCCGTCAGTCATCCGGACATACGAAGACCGGATTCGGAAGCTGGAGGAACAACGGATCGTTATCGGTGAGCAGATCGCTCGATGCGGGCGTCCAGTGCGGAGCTTTGACCAGACACTTAGAACCGCTTTTGACTTTCTCGGAAACCCTTGCAAACTCTGGGCTTCCGAGCGTTTTGAGGATAAGCGTACAGTCCTGAAACTGGTCTTTCTCGACCGTCTTGCCTATGTGCGTGGATCGGGGTTTAGAACCGCCGATTTATCCTTACCCTTCAAGACCTTATCGGATTTCTCCAGGGGCAATTTGAAAATGGCGCAGCGGACGGGACTCGAACCCGCGACCCCCGGCGTGACAGGCCGGTATTCTAACCGACTGAACTACCGCTGCGCGTCGGCTGGGCAAGATGCCCGGTAAAGCGACTTCCTCTCGTTGCAGCCTGGCTGCCCGCCTTCTGGCGGAAGACGGCGAGTTCGGGGTGGTGAACTCGGGAGGGGAAGTGAATGGCGCAGCGGACGGGACTCGAACCCGCGACC
>NZ_KV812712.1:0-628 GCF_001813485.1 Pseudomonas sp. HMSC067G02 | reverse complement strand
TGGGAATAGCCGTTCCGCAAATAAAACGTGACGGCATTCCCACCTGATTAATGATTATTCCAATTCAAGAGGAGATATGACGATGCTCGATAATGCTATTCCCCAAGGTTTCGAAGACGCCGTGGAGTTGCGCAGGAAGAATCGCGAGACGGTGGTCAAGTATATGAACACCAAAGGCCAGGATCGCCTGCGCCGCCATGAACTTTTCGTCGAGGACGGCTGTGGCGGTTTATGGACCACCGATACCGGCTCGCCCATCGTCATTCGTGGCAAGGACAAGCTGGCCGAGCACGCGGTGTGGTCGCTGAAATGCTTCCCGGATTGGGAGTGGTACAACATCAAGGTCTTCGAGACCGACGATCCCAACCACTTCTGGGTCGAGTGCGACGGCCACGGCAAGATCCTCTTCCCCGGGTATCCCGAGGGTTACTACGAGAACCACTTCCTGCATTCCTTCGAGCTGGACGACGGCAAGATCAAGCGCAACCGCGAATTCATGAACGTCTTCCAGCAATTGCGCGCCCTGAGCATTCCGGTCCCGCAGATCAAACGCGAAGGCATTCCCACCTGAGGCCATCCTGGAAGGGGTGAACTATGGACGATCTATTGCAACGCGTACGGCGCTGCG
>NZ_KV812711.1:0-1918 GCF_001813485.1 Pseudomonas sp. HMSC067G02 | reverse complement strand
ATCGGCCTTGAGGGTCAGGTGCAGGCCGGGCAGCTTGTCGGAAAGGGGTGGCGGCTCCTTCAACGCGGTGAAGTAGCGTTCTTCCTTCTCGCCCTTCACCGGATCGACCGCGATGTAGACGCCGGAGACCAGGGTTTCCAGGCCGGTGACGCCAGCCAGGGAAACGCGCGGCTTGACCAGCCAGAAGCGGGTGTCCTTGCTCAGATATTCCTGGGCTTCCTTCTTGATCTCGATGGTCGCGACCACGCCCTTGATGTCCTTGCTGACATGCAGGTCGGTCACCTTGCCCACCGAGATGCCCTTGTACAGCACCTCGGTCTTGTTGGCCTGGATCCCGTCGCCGCTCTCGAAGCGAACCTGGATGTCCACGCCGGCCTGGTCGAAGGCACGCCACGCCAGCCAGGCACCGATAGCCAGGGCCACCAGCGGCAGCACCCAGATCGCCGACCAGTTCGAGGTCTTGTGTTTCTTCGGACTTGGCAGATCACTCATTCTCGTCATCCAGATTGGTGTTGTCCCAGATCAGCCGGGGGTCGAACGTCACGGCGGCGAGCATGGTGAGCACCACCACGCTGGCGAAGGCGGCGGCGCCGAGGTTGGCCTCGATGCTCGCCAGGTTGCCGAAATTCACCAGCGCCACGAGGATGGCGATGACGAAGATATCGAGCATCGACCAGCGCCCGATCCATTCGATGAAGCGATACATCAGGATACGCTGGCGGGCCGACATCGGCTGGTGCCGCTGCACCGAATAGAGCAGCAGGGCGATGCCCACCAGTTTGAAAGTAGGAACCAGGATACTGGCGACGAACACCACCATGGCGATGGGGAACATGTCGGCATGCACCAGTTCGACCACGCCCTCCATGATGGTGGCGGGCATTCCGCTGCCGAAGAGGTTGACCGTCATGATCGGCAGCAGGTTGGCGGGTATGTAGAGGATCGCCGCGGTGATCAGCAACGCCCAGGTGCGCGTGAGGCTGTTTGGGCGCCGGGCGTGCAGAACCGCACCGCAGCGACTGCAACGCGGATGCTCGTCCCCGTCGGCGCGATTCAACTGGTGGCACTCGCCGCACACCAGAATTCCGGCATCAAGCGCGCGCATCGTCGTCCTCGCCGCCCAGCGCTTCCCATACCTGGTGCGGCGACATGGTGACCTCCAGCCAGACCTGGGTGAACAGCAGCGCCACGAAACAGGCCAGGCCGACGCCCAGGCTGAGGTCGGCCATGTCGATCAGCTTGACGATGGAAACCAGGATGCCCATGAGGTAGACCTCGAGCATCCCCCACTCGCGCAGATGGTGATAGCCGCGATAGAGCAGCATGCCGATGTGACGGGCGATACCGAAACGCACGCTGATCATCACCAGCAACTGGCAGAGCAACTTGACCAACGGGATCACCATGCTGCACAGGAATACCAGGATGGCGACGCCCTGCATGCCACTGTCGTAAAGACCGAGCACTCCCGTCCAGACCGTATCGCTGCGGGTCTGGCCGAGCAGGCTGAGATTCATGATCGGCAGGAAATTGGCTGGGATATAGAGGAAGAGCGCCGTCAGAACCAGCGCGAAGCAACGGCGTTTCCATTGATGGCGATGCGCGGCCAACTCGAAACCGCAGCGCGGACAATTGGCTTTCTCGCCCGGACCCAGGGGTTCCCGGCGCATCAACAGATCACACTCATGGCAAGCAACCAGTTCTTCCAGGGGAAGATCCTGCAGGCCACGGACATCGGTATCGGACATGAATGAGCTCGGCTGGATTTGTCGGCTATTGTAGACGAGCGCACAGTGCAAATCGCGTCTCCCATGCCCTCGGAAGTACGCCGCCCGGCAGCTCTCGAAGTTTTTCGATTATCGTCCGCAGCGCTGCTGGCTTGCCACTTTTCCGCGCGCAAAAGCAAAACCCCTGGTCA
>NZ_KV812710.1:0-689 GCF_001813485.1 Pseudomonas sp. HMSC067G02 | reverse complement strand
CACGCCATCGTCCACCTGATCGAGAAGAAGCCCGACGGCACCCCGGCCGTGCTCCACGCGCGCGACGCCGAGCTGGGCGACTCCCAGGCCATCGAGAACCTGCTGGCCGACCTCAACGAAAGCTACAACGCCAAGAACAAGGCCTGGGGCTTCTTCCAGGGCGAGTCCGGGGCCTACCCGTTCAGCGGCTGGCTCGGCGAGTACCTGGAGGGCGACCGCGACTTCGTCGGCTTCAGCCGCGAAGCGGTCGAGCACCTGCAAAAGCTGATGGAGGAGTCCAATCTCTCCACCGGCGGCCACGTCCTGTTCGCCCACTACCAGCAAGGCATGACCGACTACCTGGCGATCGCCCTGCTGCACCACAGCGAAGGCGTGGCGGTGAACGAGTCGCTGGAGGTCACCCCGTCGCGCCACCTGGACCTCGGCCAGTTGCACCTGGCCGCGCGGATCAACATTTCCGAATGGCGCAACAACAAGCAGTCGAAGCAGTACATCTCGTTCATCAAGGGCAAGGGCGGGAAGAAGGTCTCCGACTATTTCCGCGACTTCATCGGCTGCCAGGAAGGGGTGGATTCGCCGAGCGAGACGCGCACCCTGCTGAAAGCCTTCAGCGATTTCGTGGAAAGCGAGGACATGGCCGAGGAACAGGCCCGCGAGAAGACCGAGACGCTGGTCGACTACGCCACCTC
>NZ_KV812709.1:0-650 GCF_001813485.1 Pseudomonas sp. HMSC067G02 | reverse complement strand
AGGCCTGCAGCATCGACGGCACGAAGTGCAGCGTATCGACCCCTTCGCGGTTGATCAGCGCCACCAGCTTCGCCGGATCGCGATGGTCGCCCGGCGCGGCCACCACCAAACGTGCTCCGCTCATCAGCGGCCAGAAGAACTCCCAGACCGACACGTCGAAGCTGAACGGGGTCTTCTGCAACACCGTATCGCCGACGCCCAGCCCATAGGCCTGCTGCATCCAGCACAAGCGGTTGCTCAGCGCCGAATGGCGGTTGCCGGCGCCCTTGGGCTTGCCGGTGGAACCGGAGGTGTAGATGACATAGGCGAGGTTCTCGCCATCGAGATGAATATCCGGGTTCGCCTCACTGTAATCCTCGAACCAGGGCGCACCGCGATCCAGGTCGATCCGCTGCACGCCTTGCGCCAGCGGCAGCTTCAGGTGCGACTGGCTGAGCAGCAGCTGCACGCCGCTGTCCTCCAGCATGTAGGCCTGGCGCTCCTCGGGATACTCCGGGTCCACCGGCACGTAGGCGCCGCCGGCCTTGAGGATCGCCATCAGGGCCACGACCATCTCGATGGAGCGCTCCATGGCCACGCCCACCAGGCGGTCCGCACCGACCCCGCGCTCGATCAGGGCATGCGCCAGGCGGTTGGCCCGGCGGTTCAGC
>NZ_KV812708.1:300286-320485 GCF_001813485.1 Pseudomonas sp. HMSC067G02 | reverse complement strand
CCACCTTCGAAGGCCCGATGATGGCGATCAAGACGGTCAACTCGCTGTCCCACTACACCGACTGGACCATCGGCCATGTCCACGCCGGCGCCCTCGGCTGGGTGGCGATGATCTCCATCGGCACGCTCTACCACATGATCCCGAAACTCTGGGGCCGCGAGCGGATGCACAGCGTCGGCCTGATCAACGCGCACTTCTGGCTGGCCACCATCGGCACCGTGCTGTACATCGCCTCGATGTGGGTCAATGGCATCACCCAGGGCCTGATGTGGCGGGCGATCAACGAGGACGGCACGCTCACCTACTCGTTCGTCGAGGCGCTGGTGGCCAGCCATCCGGGCTACGTGGTGCGCCTGCTCGGCGGCGCCACCTTCGCCAGCGGCATGCTGCTGATGGCCTACAACACCTGGCGGACCCTGCGCAGCGCGCAGGAGCAGCGGCAGCCGGTCCTGGCGGCCAGCCAGGGGGCCTGAACATGCTGTTGTCCCTGCTGTGCCTCTCCACCCTGGTACTCGGCCTCGCACTCAGCCTCGCCGGCAGTACCCGCGAGGAACGCGAGCAGGCCGCCCTGCTGCCGTTCGCCGACGATCCCGAGGCCGCCCGCCGGGTCGCCCGGGATACCGGCAAGATCTGCCGGCAGGTGGTCCGCCCCCTCGAGGAATCCCGCGAGGCCGCCGGCCCGCCGTTCCTCGCCTGAACCGACTCCATCATCCAGGGATGGATGCCTCCAGCACGAAAGTGCCTTGCGGGGCCGGCAACGGCCCCTTTCTTTCGCTTCGAAGAGTTCCATGAACGACTCCCCCAGCACCGCCGTACGCACCTGGCTGAAAGGCTTCCGCCCCCTGACCCTGAACGCTCGACCGCGCGACTGCCTGCGCGCCGGACTCGGTGCCTGCATCGGCGCGCTCGCCGCGGTATTCGCCTGCCAGGCGTTGTTCGGCAGCGAACTGGCGCTGCGCCTGGCAGCGCCGCTCGGCGCATCCGCCGTACTACTGTTCGCCCTCGCCTCCAGCCCCCTGGCGCAACCCTGGTCGATGCTCGGCGGCAACCTGGTCGCCGCCCTGGCCGGCGGCCTCAGCGCCTACTGGTTCGGGCACGAACTGGCCCCGGCCCTGGTCGGCATGGCCCTCGGCATGCTGCTGATGTTCGCCCTGCGCTGCCTGCATCCGCCGAGCTGCGCGCTGGCCCTGAGCGTGGCCCTCAACCCGTCCCTGAGCGAACTCGGCATCGACGTGGTCTGGCCGATCCTGCTCTCCACCCTGGTGCTGATCGGCTGCGCGCTGCTCTACAACAACCTGATGCGCTCTCCCTACCCGCGCCCCTACCAGCCGCCGCGGGCCAATCTCCATGGCACCCGCGACCTGGCGCCGAGCGCGCGAACGGACTTCTCCGCCCGGGACCTGGACCAGGCGCTGCAAGACTTCGGCGAATACGTCGACATCACCCGCGACGACCTCGAGCGACTGATCCACCATACCGAGCGCTACGCCTTGCGCCGGCGCATGGGCGAGCTGACCGCGGCACGGATCATGTCCCGCGACGTGCAGACCGCCAGCACCGAGACCTTCATCGACGACGCCTGGAAGCAGTTGCAGGACCACCGCCTGAAGGCCCTGCCGGTGCTCGACGAGCATCGGCGGCTGGCCGGCATCGTCACCCAGAGCGACCTGCTCAAGCACTTCCGCCCCGACGGCAGCCCGTTCAAGCGCCTGCGCTTCCTGCGCGGGACCAAGCTGAAGACGATCATGACCACCCCGGTGGTCTGCGTACAGGCCGACACCCACGCCGTCGAGCTGGTCTCGCTGCTATCCGACGAAGGCCTGCACTGCCTGCCGGTGCTCAACGAAGCCGGCTACCTGGTCGGCATCGTCAGCCAGACCGACCTGATCGCCGCGCTCTACCGCAACTGGCTGCAGCACCTGGGCCAGGCCGATCAGATCACGTAGTCCCAGCGCTGCGACCAGTCGCTGTCCTCGCGGACCACTTCGCGCAGCAACTGGAACGCATGGCGCAGGGTCGGCGACAGGCGCTCGCGGGAGTACACCAGGTAGGTGGGGTAGGCGAACTCCGGCGCCTGCTCGACCCGTTGCAGGGTGCCGCCATCCAGGTAGCTGCTCACCACCCGGGTACGGAAATAGCCGCTACCGCCGTTCTGCATGATGTACTGCAGGGCCAGCGGCCCGAGGTTGCAGGCCAGCGCGGCCTTGGCCCGGTCCGGCAGCGCGGCATCGTGCTGGCTGCGGAAATCCGGGCCCCAGTCGACATAGAGATAAGGCTCCGCGGATACCACGGAACGCACCATCACCAGCTTCTCCTCCAGCAACTGCTCGACCTGCAGCCCTGGCCAGTATTCCGGCTGGTAGACCAGCGCGGCGTCCAGCGCGCCCTGCTCCAGTTGCTTGAGCAGGTCGGCGCCCTGGCCGATCTCGACCCGCACGGCGTGGCCGGGAATCGCCTCGCGCAGGCGCCGCATCCAGTTCAGCAGCAACGGATTGCACAGGCTGACCTCGCCACCGAGGTTGAGCAGGTTGCGGAAGCCGTCCGGCAGCGGCAGGTCGCGTCGCGCCGCATCCCAGGTCTGCACCAGTTGGCTGGCGTAGCCGAGGAAGTGTTCGCCGTCGGCGGTCAGGCGCGCGCCCGCGCGGTTGCGCACGAACAGCCGGCAGCCGAGTTGCCCTTCGAGGTTCTGGATGCGCGCGGTGACGGCCGTCTGGGTCAGGTGCAGGCGTTCCGCGGCAGCGACGAAACTACCGCTGCGGGCGATCTCCAGGAAGGTACGGGCGAGGTCGATATCCATGCGAAGCGGTCCGCTGCCACAGGTGGGCCGCCATTCTAGGCTGTGCAGGCGCGGGCGGCGAGCGCAAGGCGGCCTGGCCGCGCTCCTGGAAATCTGCGACAAAACACCGCGCCTAACCGCTTCGGCACGCCTAAACCCTTCGAAAAAGCGACAACCTGTTGCACAAACGCGCCACGCCGTGACTTTTTCGCTTTCGAAAGCATCAGTTAGCGTGACCGAACACGGTGGAGCCGGGAAGCGCCACCCATGTTCCACACAGACATGAACGAGAGAGACCGACTCCCATGAACGCTACGCTCCGTTTCAACGAGGCTTTGCTGATCACCGGGCGCGCCTTCCAGCCATACCAGTGCGTTGCCTGGTCCGAGCTAGGCAGTGACGGCGGCCTGAGCCTGTCCGTAGTCGATCGCACCGGCACCCGCCTGCTGGGCCGTGCACGCATTCCGAGCTCCGCCTACTCCGATCCGGAGCAGCTTGCCGGCCTGCTGCAACAGGCACGCGAAGAACTCAGCCACAACGGCTACAACCTGCAGGACTGGAGTATGCCCAGCCAAGGCTGAGCCGCTCCATACGACGAAAGGCGCCCACGGGCGCCTTTTTTCGTTTCCTCTATTCGAGGCGGTCGTGCTGCCGGAACGCCACGCGCACCGCGTTGCGCCCTGCATCCTTGGCCTCGTAGAGCGCACGATCGGCCTCACGATAGAGCGCGTCCAGGCCCATGCCTGAGGTCGAATAGGCCACCCCCAGGCTGATGGTCAGGCAGGGGCCGGCGCTGGAGCCCAGGTGCTCGATGCCCAGCGCCTCCACCGCCTGCCGCAGGCGCTCGGCGATGGCCAGGGTGTTGCCCTCCTCGCTGTCGTAGAGCAACACGGCGAACTCCTCCCCGCCCAGGCGCGCGGCGATATCCAGCGGCCGCCGCGCGCCCTGCCGGAGCACGACGCCAAGCTGGCGCAGGGCGGCATCGCCGGCCGGATGCCCGTAGTGGTCGTTGTAGGCCTTGAAGTCGTCGACATCCACCAGGATCAGCGCCACCCCCTTTTCCTCGCGGGCGCCCTGCTCCAGGGCCCGCTGGGCGAGCAGCTCGTAGTAGCGCCGGTTGACCAGGCCGGTGAGGCTGTCCTGTTCGGCCATCATGCCCAGCAGCCGCCGGCCGAGGAACTGCTCGCGCTGGGCGTAGTCCTGCAGGTACAGGGCGAACGAACAGATCAGGACCACCAGGCCGTTGTAGAGCGTATTCAGCAGGTTGGTGCGCAGGTTCTCTTCGCCGCCGAAGAGCAGGAATACCGCCAGGTTCAGGGCCAGGCACAGCAACGCCAGGCGCACGCAGGCCCAGAACGCCAGGCCGAGCGGGAAGAACACCGCGAGGATGCCCAGGGTCGCACCCAGCTGGGTGAAGCGCGGCACCCCATGCCACTCGAACAGCACGTCGCAGGCCAGCACCGCCAGGTTGATCAGCAGCAGGCAGTAGGGCGCGATGGCATCGCCGACCTTGCGCAGGCTGGGCAGGAAGGCCGCCGGCCAGACCACCAGCAGCAGGCCGATCATTCCCAGGCGCACGCCCAGCAGTTGCTCGAACAGGTTGGGATGCAGGCGGATGTCCACCATCAACCAGTCGGCCACGATGAACAGCGTCCAGATCAGGAACGCCACCCCGATGGCAGCGCGCCGCTGCATCAGCGAATTCCAGCTGAGAAACTCGCGAAACTCGTTTTCCAGCTCCTTTTCGAACCGCAACCAACGAAAACCGTTGCGCAACTGGCGCGCATACGGATTATCCGGCAGACCAGCCTGTACCAGGCCGTCGCGTGCAAGCATGCTGACTCCCCTACCTCGGACCGAACGCTGGAACAGGCCTGGACGACAATACCCTGGCGCCTCTACAGCGATGAGTCAAAAAGCCATCACCCGTTACCAGACAATAGGGCATGCGGCGTGCCGAGGCGATACCAGCCATCGGCGCAGCGGGACGCCCCGGCGAGCGAATGGCAAGATCCGTGGGCCAACTGGCATTGCGGCCAGGTCCGAAGGACGCCAGACTGCCGCCATCGCCATGAGGTCATGCCATGCCCGAACCACGCCTGATTGCCTGCCTGATCTATCCCGACGTGATGAGCCTGGACGTGACCGGACCGCTGCAGGTATTCGCCTCGGCCAACGTCGAACGCCAGCGCCAGGGTCTGCCGCCTTTCTACCGGATACAGGTGCTCGGCGAGCGTAGCGAAGCGGTGCCCAGTTCCGCGGGCATCCGCATCTGCGCCGACCTCGCCTGGCGCGACTGTCCGCCGGAAAGCCTGGACACCCTGTTGGTGCCCGGCGGCCTCGGTGTCGAGGCGCAGACCCGCAACGCCGACCTGCTCGCCTGGCTGAAAGCCGCCGAACCGCGCATACGGCGGCTCGGCTCGGTGTGTTCGGGAGCGCTGATCCTGGCCGCCGCCGGGGTGCTCGACGGGCACCCGGCGACCACCCACTGGGCCGACGTGGCGACGCTGCGCCAGGGGTTTCCCGGCGTCCATGTGCAAGGCGACCGCCTGCACACCTACGACCCGCAGTGCCGCGACGGCGACGCCCACATCTTCACCTCGGCCGGCGTCACGGCGGGAATCGACCTGGCCCTGGCGCTGGTCGAGGCCGACCTCGGCCGCAGCCTGGCGCTCAGCGTCGCGCGACGCCTGGTGATGTTCCTCAAGCGTCCTGGCGGCCAGGCCCAGTTCAGCGCCTGGCTGACCCCGGAACCGAGCCGCACCCCGCGCCTGGCCGCGCTGCTGGAGTGGATTCCCGCCAACCTCGCCGGCGACCTGTCCCTGGAAGTCCTCGCCGACCGGGCCTGCATGAGCCCGCGTACGCTGTCCCGGGTATTTCTCCAGGAACTGGGCGTGGCGCCCGGTCGCTACGTCGAGCGGGTTCGCCTGGAGGCCGCGCGCGCCCTGCTGCAGGACGCCCAGGCATCGATCGCCACGGTGTCCCGGCTGTGCGGCTTCGGCCATCCGGAAAACCTCCGGCGGACGTTCCACAAGCATCTTTCGGTCAGCCCCCAGGAATACGCCGAACGCTTCGGCATGCTGGCCTGACGCTCCCACCGAGGACCTTCCCATGCTGGAACTGCGCCCCAACTGCGAGTGCTGCGACCGCGACCTGCCCGGCGACAGCGGCGACGCGCTGATCTGCACCTTCGAGTGCACCTTCTGCCGCGATTGCGCGACGACCCGCCTGGGCGGCCAATGCCCGAACTGCGGCGGCGAACTGCTGGCCCGGCCAAGGCGTCCGCGGGATGCGCTGGTCCGTCAGCCCGCCTCCAGCCGGCGCGTCGTCAGGCCCGGCGGTTGTCCGGAGTGACGCCATGCTGCTACGCAACCCGACCCTGCTCCTGCTGTTCTGCGGCCAGGCCCTGTACTGGTCCTGTTCGCTGATCGGCATAACCCTGACCGCGCTGGTCGGCGTCCAGCTGGCGCCGTTGAACAGCCTGGCCACCCTGCCCCTGGCCCTGCTGGTGCTGGGCAACCTGCTGGCGGTGCAGCCGTTGTCGCACTTCATGCAGCGCCACGGCCGACGTCCCGGGCTGATGCTCGGCGCCGGCGGCGGCGTGCTCGGCGGTCTGGTCTGCGCCGCCGGTGTCTGGACTGGCGATTTCCTCTGGTTCTGTCTCGGCGCGCTGGGCATCGGGGTCTACCAGGCCTCGGCCATGTACTACCGGTTCGCCGCGCTGGAGGCGGTGGATGCCGGGCGGAAAGGCCGCGCCAGCGCCTACGTGCTCGCCGGCGGGGTACTCGCCGCGCTGCTGGCGCCGAGCCTGGCGCTGTGGTCGCGCAACGCGCTGGCCCAGCCCTTCGTCGGCGCCTATCTGCTGATCGCCGTGCTGGCCCTCGCCGGCCTGCTGCTGATGGCCCTGCTCCGCGAAGGCCAGGCGCCACGCCCGGCACGGCTCGCCTGGCGCGACATAGGCGGCCTGTTGCGGCGGCCGGTGGTCCGCGCGGCCATCGCCTGCACCGCGGCCGGACACGGGTTGATGATCCTGATCATGAACGCCACGCCGCTGGCCATGAGCTTCTGCGGCCTGCCGCTGGAACAGTCGAGTCGGGTCATCCAGTGGCACGTGCTGGGAATGTTCCTTCCGGCGTTCTTCGCCGGAGCGCTGGTCGACCGCATCGGCAACCGTCGCGTCGCCCTGCTCGGCGCGTTCCTGCTCGCCGCAAGTGCCGGCATCGCCCTGGACGGGCAGTCGGTCACGCATTTCCTGCTCAGTTCGCTGGCCCTGGGCAGCGGCTGGAACCTGATGCTCATCGCCGGCACCACCCTGCTCGGCGAGGGCCACGCCGAAAGCGAGCGCGGCGCCGCGCAAGGATTGATGGAGCAAGGCAACAGCCTGGTGGCGGCGCTGATGTCGTTCGGCTCCGGCGCCCTGATCACCAGCCTTGGCTGGAACGCGGTGAACCTGCTGGTCTGGCCGGCGCTGCTGGTGGCGCTGGCACTGCTCTGGCCGGTACGGCGAACGCGGATACTGTCGCGCTGAAACGCCGGCAACGAAAAAGGCGACCTTGCGGTCGCCTCTTCTGCTTTACGGAAACGCCTCAGTAGTAGGCGTTCTCCTTGTTGCTGTGGTCGGTCACGTCGCGCACGCCCTTCAGTTCGGGAATACGCTCGATCAGGGTCTTCTCGACGCCATCCTTGAGGGTCATGTCGACCATCCCGCAGCCCTGGCAACCACCGCCGAAACGCAACACGGCGATGTTGTCCTCGACCACGTCGACCAGGCTCACCTGTCCGCCGTGGCTGGCCAGGCCGGGATTGATCTCGGTCTGCAGGTAGTAGTTGATGCGTTCGGTGATCGGGCTGTCCTCGTTGACCATCGGCACCTTGGCGTTCGGCGCCTTGATGGTCAACTGGCCGCCCATGCGGTCGGTGGCGTAGTCCACCACCGCGTCTTCGAGGAAGGGCTCGCTGACCGCATCGATCCAGGCAGTGAAGTCCTTCAGGGCGATGGCGGTGTCCTCGACCTTTTCCTCGCCCGGCTTGCAGTAGGCGATGCAGGTTTCCGCGTACTGGGTACCCGGCTGGGTGATGAAGATACGAATGCCGATACCCGGGGTGCTCTGCTTCTCCAGCAACTCGGCCAGATACGCTTGGGCAGCTTCGGTAATGGTGATGGCGCTCATGGCAACTCCTCGCAAATATGCCGACAGTTTACGCCAATCGGTACTTGCGGATAAAGCCCTAGTAAATTAGTAGGAATAATTCGCGATAACCGACCCGCCCCTTGCGGAGCGGGTCGCGAGACTCAGAGGTTCTCGTAGCGATTCATGTCCAGCGCGCCCGCCTCGACCGGCTCGGTTTCGCGGATGTACGCCTCGAGATCGTGGAAGTAGCTCCAGAACCGCGGATTGCTGCGGCGCACGCCCCAGCGTTCGACCACCTTGTCGAAGTCCTCGCTACTCTTCGCCGCCTCCAGGGCGCCGACGAAGGCCTCGGCATCCGTCGCCGGCAGATCGAACATGAAGTTCGGGTAGCTGGACAGCACGCCCGGGTAGATCGTCAGGGTGTCCAGGCCCGGCTGGTAGCGCAGCGACTCGCCGAGCATGAAGGCGACATTGCTGTGCGCGCGATTGCGCAGCACGGTATAGACCTCGCGCTTGCCGCTGGACGTACGTATCCGCAGCATGGTCGCCTCGGGGAAGCGCTCGATGACCTTGAGGCCGGCCGCCGGCCGGCTGACCAGGCGACTGAAGGCCTGCTCGGCGTCCTGCAGTTCGCGGTCGATGCCCGGTCGATAGCAGTTGCCGTCCAGGCAGCGGTTGATCGGGTCGGGGCGCGCATTGAGGTCGCCGTAGCGACGCAGCAGTTCTTCGGCGAAGGCCTTCTTCGGCTGCTTCTCCGGCAATCCCAGCGCGCTCGGCGTGTCATCGTCGAAGGCCTGGTAGTCCATCCACATCTTCAGCTTGCCGCTGTTCTGGTACCAGTCGTCGAGCAACGGCTGGCGCGCGTCGACCGGCATCAAGCGGAGGAAGTTCTGCTCGGCGCCGTTGCGGATCAGGTCGAAGTACAGGCGCGTCTGCGCCTGGTGCGAGACGTTGCCGAAGACATCGAAGTTCACCACCAGCCCGTAGTAGGTTCGCTCGAACAGCGGGTAGTCCATCAGCCACAGGGTCTGCGGTACCTCGCCAAGCAGGCCCTTGCGCACCGAGGCGCTGTCGAACTGGCGGAAGATGCTCAGCAGGGCGTTGTCGTTGCCGTGCCAGATCGTGTTCCAGGTCGGCGGCGGCGCGTCGGCGTAGACGTCCTGGCGCAGGTCTTCGTACTCGTTGCGCTTGTCCCGGTAGGCGCTCCACAGGCCGAGCAGGTTCTTCAGCTCGTCGATCTGCCCCGGCAAGGCCAGCAGCGGCTCGCTCTGCGCGCGGAAGTTGGCGTCGGTGACGAACAGGTCCTGCTCGGGGTCCTGGAATACCACCCAGAAGTTGTCGCGGATCACGTCGGTGGCGATCTGTCCACGGCACACCGGCCCGCGGATGAAGGTACGGGTGAAGTACTCGGCGTTGTCCAGCATGAACTGGTAGCGCGCCCGTGGCGGGATCGCGGCGAAGGTGACGAACGGGTTGGCGCGGCTCTGCACGCCGTAGCCGGGAACCTTGTCGGTGTTCCACTGGGTGCCGAAGAACAGCTCCTGGACGCGTTCCAGCTTCTTCGCCGTCAGCGGATAGGTGATGTGCGTCTTGTGGACGATCACGCCCTGGATCGGCCAGAGGCGGTAATAGAAGCTGTTGCCCGGATCGTCGTTGGGACGCCGGGTCGGGATCGGGTCGATCGGCTGGCCGCTGGGCGTGCGTGAACGCACCAGCTGGAAGAAGTGGCCGGGCGCGCCCTGTTCCGGGAAATACAGGTGCGCCAGGAACAGGTGCTCGTAGAGCCAGCGCGAGACCAGGCTCTGCTTGGCCCCAGGCTGGTTGAGGAAACGCTCCCAGCTGGCCACCTGGCGCGCCTCGGCGGCGGTCGGCCGCAACGGCTGCTGGTCGACCGGGGCGCCCGCGGCCAGCCACTTCTGCAAAGTGGCGTATTCGTCGTCGCTCAGCCCGGCCACCGCGAAAGGCATGCCGGAACCTGGGTTCTTGCGGATGAACGCATCGATGCTGGCCGGCGTCGGGCACTGGTTGGCGCGGTTGATCGAAATGTCCAGGCCTTCGGGGATCTTCGCATTCGGCTGCAACGGCTGGCTGTGGCCAAGCTCGAGCATCCGCGCCATCAGTGCGGCCTGGCCGTCCTGCGGTTCGAGCACCGACCAGAAGTCCTTGCGCCGCCAGGCGTCGGCACCGTGCGCATCGAGGTACAGGCGGGTGGTTTCCTGCGCCTTGGTCCGCGTGCCGTCGTAGACCGGCAGTTGGTTGGCGCCGCGCTGCGCGCCCTCGGCGCTGCTCAGGTTGAGCTGGCAGGGCGAATCGTAGCAGGCGTGGCAGGCGACGCACTTGGCGGTAAAGATCGGCTGGACGTCACGGCTATAGGAAATTTCAGCAGCGGAAACAGACTGGATAAAAGACGACAAAACGAAGGCCAACCCAACCAACGGTCTTGGCAACATGAACCACTCCTCACTCGGCGACGGGCGATTCTAGCAAACCCGCCTCTCTGCGCCGCACTTTCACAACGGTGGGCGAACTCGCCCCGGGCGTGAGCCGCCATTTCGCCAGCATTCCACCGGCTTCGGCCGCCACGTATGCTAGCCGGGCTCCCAGGCCCGCCCTGGCGATCAAGGACGATGACTTCGAGGAAACAGGGATATGTTTCGACTCGCCGCGCCCCATCCGCGCCCGTTCGCGTGCGCCCCACGTCCCCTTCTCGCCGCTTTCCGCCTGCTGTCGCCAGGCGGCGCTTCCGTTCGCGCCCGGCGCGGCCTGGTCCATCCTTTCGCCGCCCTGGCGGCCCAACGGAGAACCCGCCCCATGAAACTGCTCGCCGGCAGCTTCGCCGCTCTCTTCCTGAGCCTTTCGGCCCAGGCGGCGGACTGTACTTTCACCCAGCTGGAAATCGTGCCCCAGTTCGGCTCGCCGAACATGTTCGGCGGCGAGGACGAGCACGTCCGCGTGATGTTCAGCAACGAGGATCCCAACGACGAAAACCCCGATGCCTTTCCCGAACCGCCGGTCTACCTGGCCGACCGCGACAGCGGCAACGATTGCCGCATAGAGGACGGCGGCATCTGGTCGCGCGGCGGCGTGTTCCTGAGCCAGGACGGCCGGCGCGTGCTGATGCATGAATTCAGCGGCTCCAGCGCCGAGCTGGTGTCCTACGACAGCGCCACCTGCAAGGTGGTGCACCGCGAGGACATCTCCGGCCAGCGCTGGGCGGTGGACAAGGACGGGCTGCGCCTGGGTGAGAAATGCTCGGGCGAATCCGTCGACAGCTGCGCGAAGATCGTGACGCGTTCGCTCGCGCCGTTCTGCCAGACCGCAAAGAAATGATCCGGGCCGGAGCGCCCCTTATCGACACGCATAGGTGATACATGGACAGTCTCGATCAATGCATCGTCAACGCCTGCAAGAACAGCTGGGACAAGAGCTACCTGGCCGGCACCCCGAACAAGGACAACTGTTCCGGCTTCGTCCAGTCGGTGGCCGCCGAGCTGGGCGTACCGATGCCCCGCGGCAACGCCAACGCCATGGTCGACGGCCTGGAGCAGAGCTGGACCAAGCTCGCCTCCGGCGCCGAGGCCGCGCAGAAGGCGGCCCAGGGCTTCCTGGTGATCGCCGGCCTGAAGGGCCGCACCTACGGGCACGTCGCGGTGGTCATCAGCGGTCCGCTGTATCGGCAGAAGTACCCGATGTGCTGGTGCGGCAGCATCGCCGGAGCGGTCGGCCAGAGCCAGGGCCTGAAGTCGGTCGGCCAGGTATGGAATCGCACCGACCGCGACCGCCTCAACTACTACGTCTACTCCCTGGCCAGTTGCAGCCTGCCCAGGGCCAGTTGATTCAGGCCGTGCTGCGAATGAGCCAGACTCATTCGCAGCACGATTCCCCACGAGCATCCCGACTCCACTCGCCCGCCCCTTCGCCGCCCGCCTGCGCACTCCGACCTCCGCATTCCGCCCGTATGCTGCGACAAAACGGCGCCAGGGGCTTTTCCGGCCCGCGGATGAACATCCTTCAACTTGAATGAAATTCATGGTCCAGCCACCCCCGGTCGGAAAGCCCCTGCCTTTGTTATGCTTTTCACCTTTCCGCCCACTGACGCCAGGTCCATCCATGTCCAGCCCGCTCACCGATCGCAGCGCCCGCCTGCAAGCCCTCCAGCACGCCCTCAGGGAACGTATCCTGATCCTCGATGGCGGCATGGGCACCATGATCCAGAGCTACAAGCTGGAAGAGGCCGACTACCGCGGCGAGCGCTTCGCCGACTGGCCGAGCGACGTGAAAGGCAACAACGACCTCTTGCTGCTGAGCCGCCCGGACGTGATCCAGGCCATCGAGAAGGCCTACCTCGACGCCGGCGCCGACATCCTCGAGACCAATACCTTCAACGCCACCCAGGTGTCCCAGGCCGACTACGGCATGCAGTCGCTGGCCTACGAACTCAACGTCGAAGGGGCGCGCCTGGCCCGCCAGGTGGCGGACGCGAAGAGCGCCGAGACCCCGGACAAGCCGCGCTTCGTCGCCGGCGTGCTCGGCCCGACCAGCCGCACCTGCTCGATTTCCCCGGACGTGAACAACCCCGGCTATCGCAACGTCACCTTCGACGAGCTGGTGGAGAACTACGTCGAGGCGACCCGCGGCCTGATCGAGGGCGGCGCCGACCTGATCCTGATCGAGACCATCTTCGACACCCTCAATGCCAAGGCGGCGATCTTCGCCGTCCAGGGCGTGTTCGAGGAACTCGGCGTGGAGCTGCCGATCATGATCTCCGGGACCATCACCGACGCCTCCGGCCGCACCCTGTCGGGCCAGACCACCGAGGCCTTCTGGAACTCGGTGCGGCATGCCCGGCCGATCTCGGTAGGCCTGAACTGCGCCCTCGGCGCCAAGGAATTGCGGCCGTACATCGAGGAACTGTCGACCAAGGCCGACACCCATGTCTCGGCCCACCCCAACGCCGGCCTGCCGAACGCCTTCGGCGAATACGACGAATCGCCGGCGGAAATGGCCGTGGTGGTCGAGGAATTCGCCGCCGCCGGCTTCCTCAATATCGTCGGCGGCTGCTGCGGCACCACCCCGGCGCACATCGAGGCGATCGCCAAGGCGGTGGCCAAGTACCCGCCGCGGGCCATCCCGGAGATTCCCCGGGCCTGCCGCCTGTCCGGCCTGGAGCCGTTCACCATCGACCGCAGCTCGCTGTTCGTCAACGTCGGCGAGCGCACCAACATCACCGGCTCGGCCAAGTTCGCCCGGCTGATCCGCGAGGAAAACTACGCGGAAGCTCTCGAGGTCGCCCAGCAGCAGGTGGAAGCCGGCGCCCAGGTGATCGACATCAACATGGACGAAGGCATGCTGGACTCGAAGGCGGCCATGGTCACCTTCCTCAACCTGATCGCCTCCGAGCCCGACATCTCGCGCGTGCCGATCATGATCGACTCCTCCAAGTGGGAGGTGATCGAGGCCGGCCTCAAGTGCATCCAGGGCAAGGGCATCGTCAACTCGATCTCGATGAAGGAAGGCGTCGAGGCCTTCAAGCACCATGCCCGCCTGTGCAAGCGCTACGGCGCCGCGGTGGTGGTGATGGCATTCGACGAGGACGGCCAGGCCGACACCCAGGCGCGCAAGGAAGAAATCTGCAAGCGCTCCTACGACATCCTGGTCGACGAAGTCGGCTTCCCGCCGGAAGACATCATCTTCGACGCGAACATCTTCGCCATCGCCACCGGCATCGAGGAACACAACAACTACGCGGTCGATTTCATCAACGCCTGCGCCTACATCCGCGACCACCTGCCCTACGCCCTCAGCTCGGGCGGGGTGTCCAACGTGTCCTTCTCGTTCCGCGGCAACAACCCGGTGCGCGAGGCGATCCACTCGGTGTTCCTCTACTACGCGATCCGCAACGGCCTGACCATGGGCATCGTCAACGCCGGCCAGCTGGAAATCTACGACGAGATTCCGAAAGCGCTGCGCGACCGGGTCGAGGACGTGGTGCTCAACCGCACGCCCGAGGCCACCGAGGCCCTGCTGGCGATCGCCGACGACTACAAGGGCGGCGGCGCGGTCAAGGAGGCCGAGGACGAGGAATGGCGCAGCTACAGCGTCGAGAAGCGCCTCGAGCATGCGCTGGTCAAGGGCATCACCACCTGGATCGTCGAGGACACCGAGGAATGCCGCCAGCAGTGCGCGCGCCCCATCGAGGTCATCGAAGGTCCGCTGATGTCCGGGATGAACGTGGTCGGCGACCTGTTCGGCGCCGGCAAGATGTTCCTCCCGCAGGTGGTCAAGTCTGCGCGAGTGATGAAGCAGGCGGTAGCCCACCTGATTCCCTTCATCGAGGCGGAGAAAGGCGACAAGCCGGAAGCCAAGGGCAAGATCCTGATGGCCACGGTGAAGGGCGACGTGCACGACATCGGCAAGAACATCGTCGGCGTGGTGCTCGGCTGCAACGGCTATGACGTGGTCGACCTCGGCGTGATGGTGCCGGCGGAGAAGATCCTGCAGACCGCCATCGCCGAGAAATGCGACATCATCGGCCTGTCCGGCCTGATCACGCCGTCGCTGGACGAGATGGTCCACGTCGCCAAGGAAATGCAGCGGCAGAATTTCCAGTTGCCGCTGATGATCGGCGGCGCCACCACCTCGAAGGCGCATACCGCGGTGAAGATCGATCCGCAGTACAGCAACGACGCGGTGGTCTACGTCACCGACGCCTCGCGCGCGGTAGGCGTGGCCACCAGCCTGCTGTCCAAGGAGCTGAAGGCCGACTACGTGGCCCGCACCCGCGCCGACTACGCGGTGGTCCGCGAACGCACGGCCAACCGCAGCGCCCGCACCGAGCGGCTGAGCTACGAACAGGCGATCGCCAACAAGCCAGCGTTCGACTGGGCCGGCTACCAGGCGCCGACGCCTTCCTTCACCGGCGTCAGGGTGCTCGACGAGATCGACCTCGCGGTGCTCGCCGAGTACATCGACTGGACGCCGTTCTTCATTTCCTGGGACCTGGCCGGCAAGTACCCGCGCATCCTCACCGACGAGGTGGTCGGCGAGGCCGCCACCTCGTTGTTCAACGACGCCCAGGCGATGCTGAAGAAGCTGATCGACGAGAAGCTGATCAAGGCCCGCGCGGTGTTCGGCTTCTGGCCGGCCAACCAGGTCGAGCACGACGACCTGGAGGTCTACGGCGCCGATGGCGAGACCCTCGCCACCCTGCACCACCTGCGGCAGCAGACGATCAAGCCGGACGGCAAGCCGAACCTGTCGCTGGCCGATTTCGTCGCGCCGAAGGAAAGCGGCGTGCGCGACTACATCGGCGGCTTCATCACCACCGCCGGGATCGGCGCCGAGGAAGTGGCCAAGGCGTACGAAGCCAAGGGCGACGACTACAACAGCATCATGGTCAAGGCGCTCGCCGACCGCCTCGCCGAAGCCTGCGCCGAGTGGCTGCACGAGCGGGTGCGCAAGGAGTACTGGGGCTACGCCCGCGACGAGCACCTCGACAACGAGGCCTTGATCAAGGAGCAATACGTCGGCATCCGCCCGGCACCGGGCTACCCGGCCTGCCCCGACCATACCGAGAAAGGCACCCTGTTCGAACTGCTCGATCCGCAGGGCCTGTCCGGCGTCAGCCTGACCGAGCACTACGCGATGTTCCCCGCCGCGGCGGTCAGCGGTTGGTATTTCGCCCACCCGCAGGCGCAGTACTTCGCGGTCGGCAAGATCGACAAGGACCAGGTGGAACGCTACAGCCAGCGCAAGGGCCAGGAAGCCAGCGTCAGCGAGCGCTGGCTGGCGCCGAACCTTGGCTACGATGACTGAC
This sequence comes from Pseudomonas sp. HMSC067G02, assembly GCF_001813485.1. NCBI lineage: Bacteria > Pseudomonadati > Pseudomonadota > Gammaproteobacteria > Pseudomonadales > Pseudomonadaceae > Pseudomonas > Pseudomonas sp. HMSC067G02. The sequence goes on along the minus strand of NZ_KV812708.1, from coordinate 304,761 downwards.
CAGGAAGGCGACGATGAAATTCCTCACTCCCGAGCAGATGGAAAAGCCGCGCAAGCGCCGCCTGCGCAAGAAACTGCGCCTGGGCGAGTTCCAGGAGTTCGGCTTCAGCTTCGAACTGACCTACGACCGCAGCGCCCTCTCCCACGACGATGCGCTGGACCATCTGATCGACTTCGTCGAGGCCCAGGGCTGGGTGTTCGGCGGCGGAGGCTCGCCGGAACAGGCGGAGATCAGCGGCTACCTGTGCCTGGCGCGGGTCGGCAGCCTGGACGAAGCGGACCGGGAAAGCGCCCGCCTGTGGCTGGAAGCCCAACCCTGGTGCAAGACCTTCGAGGTCGGCCCGTTGAGCGACTGCTGGCACAACTTCTTCGAGTGAAACCGGCGCCGGCATGACCTGGCCTGGCCTGGCGCCAGCAGGCGCGAAGCTGCGACCTACACCCGGATCAGGCGCGGTTCATGCCCCGTGTGGGCGAGAAAGGCCAGCAGGTCTGCGTAGCGGATGCACTCGGTGGCGGTATTCACCAACGGGTGGAAACCGAGCAACTGGTCCTGGCGAATGGCATCGTCGAGCAACACCTCGACCCTGTGCCGCGGATCGTTGACCAGCGCGAAAGGCGTCACGCAGCCCAGTTCGACGCCGAGGTATTCGCGCAGGCGCTCGACCGAGGCGAACGACAGGCGGCTTTCGCCGATCTGTTCGGCGATGCCCGGCAGGTTGGCCTCCTTGCGCTCGTCGAGCAGCACCAGGTAGTGGCGAGTACCCTTGCGGTTGCGCAGGAACAGGTTCTTGATGCCCTGGTCGGGCAATTCGATGCCCTGCGCGTAATATTCCTCGATGGAGGCGATCGCCGGATGCTCGACCCGCTGGCTGTCGATGGCCAGCTCGCGGAGCAACGCCAGAAGCGCCTGCTCGTCCATTTTCGCACTCATGGGACGCGCGCCCTCAGGTGAACTGCGAACCGGAACGGCGCACGAACTTGATCGACCACTTGAAGTTCGGCTTGCGCGTCACGCTGATCGGGCGCCGGGTCACGGTATCGATGGTGATGTTCCAGAACCCGGTGCTGGGCACCTTGATCTTCGCCGGGAAGCGGTCGAAGGCGCCGCCATGGTAGCTATGCCGCCCGCCATTCTTGAAACTGCGGAAATTGGCGTCGTTCATCAGGCGGATATTGCATTGCTGCGAACACTCGATGACCACGATGTCGTCTTCGTTGAGGTGTTCGCGCTGGTGGACGAATTTCATGGAACGGTTCCGTTGCTGCGGTGGAGCGGAGCGCAACGATAGCACGTCGGCGCCGGCCATACCGCCTCATGACGGGCAATGGTAGGATGCGCGCCCCATGCGTAGCCAAGACCTCCACCAGCGCCTCGCCGATCTCGGCGCCAAGCCCCTGCATCGCGGGAGGATCGTCCGCGCCTGGCTGCAAGGCCGCGCCCTCGATGCCTGCACCGCCCGCCAGCCGGCCGAGGACTTCCTGCCGCTGAGCGTACGCCATGGCCTGCCGCAGGTCGCCGCGGAACTGGAAGGCATCGCCCGCCTGCACAGCGAGCATCCGGCGAGCGACGGCTCGTCGCGCCTGCTGGTGGAACTGGCCGACCGGCAGATGGTGGAAAGCGTGCTGCTGCCGCGCGGCGGGCTGTGCGTCTCGACCCAGGTCGGCTGCGCGGTCGGCTGCGTGTTCTGCATGACCGGCCGCAGCGGCCTGCTGCGCCAGGTCGGCAGCCTGGAGATGGTCGCCCAGGTGGTCCTGGCGCGGCGTCGGCGAGCGGTGAAGAAAGTGGTGTTCATGGGCATGGGCGAGCCGGCGCACAACCTCGACAACGTCCTCGAAGCCATCGACCTGCTCGGCACCGATGGCGGCATCGGCCACAAGAACCTGGTGTTCTCCACCGTCGGCGATCCCCGCGTGTTCGAGCGCCTGCCCCGGCAACGGGTGAAGCCCGCCCTCGCCCTGTCCCTGCACAGCACCCGCGCCGAACTGCGCCGGCAACTGTTGCCCAAGGCGCCGCCGCTGAGCCCGGAAGAACTGGTGGAAGCCGGCGAGGCCTACGCCCGCCGGGTCGACTATCCGATCCAGTACCAATGGACCCTGCTCGAAGGGATCAACGACAGCCTGGAGGAAATGGACGGCATCCTGCGCCTGCTCAAGGGCCGCTTCGCGGTGATGAACCTGATCCCCTACAACAGCATGGACGGCGACGCCTACCGGCGCCCGAGCGGGGAGCGGATCGTCGAGCTGGTGCGCTACCTGCACAGCCGCGGCGTGCTGACCAAGGTGCGCAACTCGGCCGGCCAGGACATCGACGGCGGCTGCGGGCAACTGCGCGCCAGGGCCACGCAGGGCACGGCGGAACGGCGCATCCCCGCCCGCCAGGCCTGAAGCCACCCTCCTCCCGCCAAGGGTCTAGACTCTCAGGGCAGGTATGGAAAAGGGAGGACCACCGATGGGTATCGAGACGGAAGAACCGAACCAGAAGCCGCCGACCTTCTGGCAGATGCTGCATAGCGTGATGGCTGCCGCCTTCGGCGTACAGAGCGGGCGAAACCGCGCCCGCGACTTCAGCCACGGCAAGCCCGTGCACTTCATCATGCTGGGCCTGCTCTTCACCCTGGTGTTCGTGCTGTTGCTGGCCGGGATCGTGAAACTGGTGCTGAGCCTCAGCGGCCTGTGACCTCTGCGCCGCCGAGGCGGGCTTTCACTGGTGGCTGACCCAGAACACCGCGGTAGCCACCACCAGCAGGATCAGGACGAAGGCCGCGCGGGCGTCGACCACGCTGTCGCGGTTTTCCTGGGTTTTGCTCGGCTCGCTCATGACTCCCCCTGTTTCTTGTGGGTATCGGGACGAAGACATCGAAAGGCACTCTCCAGTTAAGACCAGCGCCGCCCATCGCTCAAGAAAGGCGCCGTTGCGAAGCGGTTATGCTTGCCTGGCGACTTAGTCTTTTTGGTTCTTACCATATACTCAAACATCACTTTTACGCATAAATATGAACTGGTATCGTGCGCCCACTCCGCGTGGAGCGCGTAGCCGTGCGCGCTGGTTAACGCAGTAAGCCGCATAGCCTGACAGCAGGAATATTCATGTACGTATACGACGAGTACGACCAACGGATCGTCGAGGACCGCGTCAAGCAGTTCCGCGACCAGACCCGCCGTTACCTGGCGGGTGAATTGACCGGTGAGGAGTTCCGCCCGCTGCGCCTGCAGAACGGTCTCTACATCCAGCGCTATGCCCCGATGCTGCGCATCGCCGTTCCCTATGGCCTGCTCTCCTCGCGCCAACTGCGCAAGCTGGCGCAGATCGCCCGCGACTACGACAAGGGCTACGCCCACATCAGCACCCGGCAGAACGTGCAGTTCAACTGGCCGGAGCTGGAAGACGTGCCGGAAATCCTCGCCGAACTGGCCACCGTGCAGATGCACGCGATCCAGACCAGCGGCAACTGCATCCGCAACACCACCACCGACCAGTTCGCCGGCGTCGCCCGCGACGAGTTGGTGGACCCGCGCCCCTGGTGCGAGATCATCCGCCAATGGTCGACCTTCCACCCCGAGTTCGCCCACCTGCCGCGCAAGTTCAAGATCGCGGTGAACGGCGCGGTGAGCGACCGTGCCGCCATCGAGGTGCACGACATCGGCCTGGAGGCGGTGAAGAACGAGGCCGGCCAGCTCGGCTTCCGCGTCTCGGTCGGCGGCGGCCTGGGCCGGACCCCGATCGTCGGCAGCTTCATCAACGAATTCCTGCCCTGGCAGCACCTGCTCGGCTACCTGGATGCCATCCTGCGCGTCTACAACCGCTATGGCCGGCGCGACAACAAGTACAAGGCGCGGATCAAGATCCTGGTCAAGGCACTGACCCCGGAAGTCTTCGCCGAGCGCGTCGAGGCCGAATGGGCCAACCTCAAGGACGGACCGAGCACCCTCACCGAGGCGGAAGTCCAGCGCGTCGCCGCGCATTTCGTCGATCCGGCCTACAAGGCCCTCGACGACCTCGATGAATCCCTCGCCCGGCTCGACGCGGAGCACCCCGGCTTCGCCCGCTGGCGCGCACGCAACACCTTCGCCCACAAGAAGCCCGGCTACGTCGCCGTGACGCTCTCGCTGAAGCCCACCGGCACCGCGCCGGGAGACGTCACCGACAAACAGCTGGAGGCCATCGCCGATCTCGCCGACCGCTACAGCTTCGGCGAGGTGCGCAACAGCCATAACCAGAACATCATTCTCGCCGACGTCGAGCAGGGCGAACTCTTCGCCCTCTGGGGCGAACTCCGCGAACTGGGCTTCGCCACCCCCAACGTCGGCCTGCTGACCGACATCATCTGCTGCCCGGGCGGTGACTTCTGCTCCCTGGCCAACGCCAAGTCGATCCCGATCGCCGAGGCCATCCAGCGCCGCTTCGACAACCTCGACTACCTGTTCGACATCGGCGACATCGACCTGAACATCTCCGGCTGCATGAACGCCTGCGGC
>NZ_KV812708.1:97334-300186 GCF_001813485.1 Pseudomonas sp. HMSC067G02 | reverse complement strand
TGAACATCTCCGGCTGCATGAACGCCTGCGGCCATCATCATGTCGGCCACATCGGCATCCTCGGGGTCGACAAGAAAGGCGCGGAGTTCTACCAGGTCTCCCTCGGCGGCAGCTCGGCGCGCGACGCCAGCCTCGGGCAGATCCTCGGCCCGTCCTTCGCCCAGGAGCAGATGGCCGACGTGATCGACAAGATCATCCAGGTCTACGTGGAACGCCGGACCGAGGAAGAACCCTTCATCGACACCTTCCGCCGTATCGGTATCGACCCGTTCAAGGAGCGCGTATATGCAGCGAATCATTAAGGACCGCCAGGTGGTCGACGACCGCTGGCACTTGCTGCCCAAGGACGCGACCCTGGAAAGCGTGCCCAACAGCGACGACGTGATCATCCCGCTGGCCCTGTGGCTCGAGCACGGCCCGGCCCTGCGCGGCCGCGACGGTGGCCTGGGGGTCTGGCTGGACGCGGACGAGGAGCCGGAAAGCATCGCCGGTGACCTCGACAGGTTCCAGGTGATCGCGGTGAACTTCCCCGCCTTTACCGATGGCCGCGGCTTCAGCAGCGCGCGCCTGCTGCGCGAGCGCTACGGCTACAAGGGCGAGATCCGCGCGATCGGCGACGTGCTGCGCGACCAGCTGTTCTTCATGCGCCGCTGCGGCTTCGACGCCTACGCCATCCGTGCCGACCGCAGCCCGGAAGACGCCCTGGCCAGCCTGGACGACTTCAGCGAGGTCTACCAGACCTCGGTGGAGCAGCCGCTGCCGCTGTTCCGCCGCCGCGGCTGAACCCGGCCCTGACGAAAAAGCCCCGCAGCCGCGGGGCTTTTTCGTTCCCGAGGCCACGGACGCCTCAGGCCGCGCGCACGCTGTCCCAGGCCACCTGCGCCAGCAGTTCGCGACAGTCGGCCAACGCCACCCGGGTTCGCCCGGCCAGCCACTGGCGGGCAAGGTCGTGGGCCGGGCCGATCACCACCGAAGCAAAGCAGTCGTCCGGCATCTCGCGGAACAGGCCCTCGGCCCGATATCCCGCCAGCGCCGCATGGATCCGCGCGAAGTGGGCCTGGTTGTCGGCCCGCAGGCGCTCGCCCAACTCCCCCGCCTCTACCCGCCCGCGGCTGTGCAGGATGAAGCGTGCCCAGTCAGGATTCGCCACGACCCAGTCGATATAGCTGGTGACCAGCAACCTGACCGTTTCCTCGGCGCTGCGCGCCCTGGCGAAGCCGGCTTCGAGCAACGCCGCGTACTGGCCGATCCCGGCCAGGTACAGTTCGCCATGGATGCGTTCCTTGTTGCCGAAATGGTGGTAGAGGCTACCGATGCTCGCTCCGGAACGGTCGCGGATCATCTCGATGGTGGTGGCGTCTACGCCATGCTCGCTGAAGCAGGCCAGGGCGGCCTGGAGAATCTCGTCTTTGCGGGAAGAACGGCCCATGTCGGTCCTTGTCGATAATCGTCGAAACGCTGACTAGAATATTTTTCTAGAATAAATTTCTAACCTTCGTATACTGCCCCGGTGCGCACACATCTTCAATCCTGAAACGCCCGGAGTTTTCCATGAGTCAGATGATGCAGATGTACCAGCAGGTCGGCCCGGCTCAGTTCAGCGCCATGATCGGCCAGTTCGCACCCTATTTCGCCAGCATCGCCCCGCAGTTCGTCGAACTGCGTCCCGGCTATGCCGAAGTCACCTTCCCCAAGCGCCGCGAGGTGCTGAACCATATCGGCACGGTGCATGCCATCGCCCTGTGCAATGCCGCCGAACTGGCCGCCGGGACCATGACCGACGCCTCGATTCCCGCCGGCCATCGCTGGATTCCGCGCGGCATGACCGTCGAGTACCTGGCCAAGGCCACTGGCGACGTGCGCGCGGTGGCCGACGGCAGCCAGATCGACTGGCAAGCCACCGGCAACCTGGTGGTGCCGGTGGTCGCCTATGTCGACGACAAGCCGGTATTCCGCGCCGAGATCACCATGTACGTCAGCCAGGCCTGACCGCCAAGGCGCCCCGGCCGTGCTTTCGGCCGGCTGGAGGCGCCCTGGCGGCCAGCTCTATTCTCGAAGCCATGAGCAGACCACGGAGACCGGCATGAACCCTCCGCAACCACGCCTCATCGATAACGGCAACGGCCATCCGCTGGCCAGCCATTGGTACCGGCCTGCCGGGGAGCCGCGCGGCTATCTCCTGATCGTCCCGGCGATGGGCGTGGAACAGCGGTTCTACGCGCCCTTCGCCGCCTGGCTGGCAGAGCGCGGCTACCTGGCCATCACCTTCGACTACCTGGGCATGGGGCAATCGCGCAACGGCTCGCTGCGCGGTCTCGAGGTCGATGTGCTGGGTTGGGCCCGTCATGACTGCAGCGCCATGCTCGCCGCCGCGCTCGCCGAGAGCGGGAGCAAGCCCCTGTACTGGATCGGCCATAGCCTGGGCGGCCAGATCCTGCCCTTCGTCGAAGGGCGCGAGCGTATCGAGAGGGTCTTCAGCATCGCCAGCGGCAGTGGCTACTGGAAGGAAAACAGCCCGCGGTTGCGCAACAAGGTCTGGTTGTTCTGGTACCTCGTCGCGCCCCTGCTGACGCCGCTGCTCGGCTATTTTCCCGGGCGCCGCCTGGGCATGGTCGGCGACCTGCCGCGCGGGGTGATCGAACAATGGCGACGCTGGTGCCTGCATCCGCAGTACGCCCTCGCGGATGGCGAGGCTATCCGCCGCGCCTTCTCCGCCGTACGCACGCCCATCGTGTCGCTGTCGTTCACCGACGATGAAATGATGTCCCGACGCAGCATCGAGTCGCTGCTGGGCTTCTACCGCGAAGCGCCGAAAACCGCCTGGCGCATCGCTCCCGAGGAAATCGGCGCCCGCCACATCGGCCATTTCGGCTTCTTCCGGCCGCAGTTCGCCGAATCGCTCTGGGCGGGCTACCTGTTGCCGGAGCTGGGCTCCGGCAACGCCCTCAGCCGAGGTTGACCAGCACCCGGCCGACCAGTTTGCCGGCGAGGATCTGGTTGATCGCCCCCGGCAGCTCTTCGAGGGCGATCTCGCGCGCCACCTCTTCGAGGTTGTCGAGCTTCCATTGCAGCGACAGCTTGTCCCACATGGACGCCTTGACCACCAGCGGCAGCTCCACCGAGTCCACCCCGAGCAGGTTGACCCCGCGCAGGATGAACGGCAGCACCGAGGCCTTGAAGCCGGCGCCGGCGGTCAGGCCGCAGCAGGCGACGCTGCCGCCGTACTGCAACGACTTGACCACGTTGAAGAGGATGTCGCCGCCGACGGTGTCCACCGCGCCGGCCCACTGTTCCTTGAGCAACGGCTTGTCGACGCCATCGGCCACGGTGGCGCGATCGAGGATCTGCTTGGCCCCCAGGCGGTTGAGGAACTCGGCCTGCTCCAGCTTGCCGGTGGCGGCCGCCACGGTGTAGCCGAGCTTGGCCAGCAGTTCCACGGCGATACTGCCGACCCCGCCGCTGGCGCCGGTGACCAGCACCGAGCCATGGTCGGGGCGCAGGCCGCTGCGCTCCAGCTTTTCGACGCAGAGCGCCGCGGTCAGGCCGGCGGTGCCGAGGATCATCGCCTCGCGCAGGCTCAGGCCTTGCGGGCGCTTGATCACCCAGGCCGCGGGCACGCGGATGTACTGGCCGAAACCGCCGGCGGTGTTCATGCCCAGGTCGTAGCCGGTGACGATCACCTCGTCGCCGGCCGCGAACTCGGCCACCGAGGACTCGGCGACCACACCGGCGGCATCGATGCCGGGGGTATGCGGGTACTTGCGGGTCACCCCGCGGTTGCCGCTGGCGGACAGCGCATCCTTGTAGTTCAGCGAGGAATACTGCACGCGGATCAGTACGTCGCCCGCCGGCAGGTCGCCGGTATTGCGCTCGACCACCTGCGTTTCGTAAACGCCGTGGGGCGCTTCCGTCACCCACAACGCCTTGAATACAGCCATTTCGACCTCCTCTCGTGAAAACCCTGAAGACAGCGTGTTCGTCCCTGTCGGCGCCGGCCTATTGCCAGAACTTCTGCTGGTTGAGCCGCCCCCACCAGGTCACCAGCACGCGGTCGATAACCACGCTGGCGGCCAGGCCGACGCGTTCCTGCAGGCTCTTGCGCTCGACGAATTGCACCTGGTAGACATCGCGCTCCCTGGCCTGCTCGGCCAGGTACTCGTCGCTGGTCTTGAGTTCGTCCACCAGCAGCTTGCCCAGTGCGGCCTGGCCCAGCCAGACCTCGCCGGTGGCGATCTCGTCCATGTTCAGTTGCGGCCGGTAGTGGGCCACGAAGTTCTTGAACAGTTCGTGGGTCACCTCCAGGTCCTCCTGGAACTTTTCCCGGCCCTTCTCGGTGTTCTCGCCGAATACCGTCAGCGTACGCTTGTATTCGCCAGCGGTAAGCACCTCGAAGTCAATATCGTGCTTCTTCAACAGCCGGTGGACGTTGGGCAACTGCGCCACCACGCCGATCGAGCCGAGGATGGCGAAGGGCGCGGAAAGGATCCGATCGCCGATGCAGGCCATCATGTAGCCGCCGCTGGCCGCCACCTTGTCGACGCACACGGTCAGCGGCACGCCGGCCTGGCGGATGCGCGCCAGTTGCGAGGCCGCCAGGCCGTAGCCATGGACCATGCCACCGCCGCTTTCCAGGCGCAGCACCACCTCGTCGTCCTTGCCCGCCATGCTCAGCACCGCAGTCACTTCGTGGCGCAGTTGCTCGGTAGCCGAGGCCTTGATGTCGCCGTCGAAATCGAGCACGTAGACCCGCGACTTCTGTTCAGGATGTTTCTTCGCCTGCTTCGCCGCCTTGCTCTCCTCCTTGCGCAAGGCCTTGAGGCTGGCCTTGTCGAGGACGCTGTGACGGACCCGCTCGCGCAGGTCCTTGTAGAAATCGTTGAGTTTCTGCACGTCGAGGTGCCCGCCTGCGCCGCGCCGGCCGCGGCCGCGCAGGGCGACGATCACCACCAGCACCACGATGATCGCCGCCAGCACGGTCACGGTCCTGGCCAGAAAGCCCGCATATTCGGCAATGAACTCCACACAACCCCCTCTCTACTGTTGACGCACCCGTCTACGGGCGACACGATTGCGCAAGCATACCCAGGCCACCGACGGGCGGCCAGCGATGCCACTGCCTGAAGAGCCTTTGCAGGGCACGCCCGGAGCAGCCGATAAAGGCAGCGAATGACATTCAAACAAGCGTATGTTTTTTCGTTGACAGCCCTGGGTGATCCTCATACCCTCGCGGAACTTTCACCCGCCGAGGTCCGCCCGTGGGCAGCATCTACCTGATTCGACATGGCCAGGCGTCGTTCGGTGCCGACGACTACGACGTGCTGTCGCCGACCGGCATCCGCCAGGCGGAAATCCTCGGCGACCACCTGCTGAACCTCGGCGTCCGTTTCGACCGCGTCCTCAGCGGCGGCTTGCGCCGCCAGCAGCACACCGCCCGCGCCGCCCTCGAACGCCTGGAGTCCTCCGGGCTGGCCACGCCGGAGCTGGAAGTCGATCCGGCGTTCAACGAATTCGAAGCCGACGCGGTGATCCGCGCGCACCTGCCGGACCTGCTCGAGGAGCAGCCGGAAGCCCTGCACATCCTTCGCCATGCGGCCGAGCATCGGGCCGAGTTCCAGCGCCTGTTCTCCACCATCATCGCGCGCTGGGTTTCCGGCAACCATGAGAAAGATGGGCTGGAAAGCTGGCAGGAATTCCTCGATAAGGTCCATGACGGTCTTCGTCGTCTGCTGGCGCAGGCCAGCGGCAAGGACAGGGTCGCCGTGTTCACCTCCGGCGGTACCATCACCGCCCTGCTCCAGCTGATCGTCGGCGTTCCGCCGCTCAAGGCCTTCGAGCTGAACTGGCAGATCGTCAATACCTCGCTGACTCGCCTGAGATTCCGCGGCGAGGAAGTGTCCCTGGCTTCCTTCAACAGTCACGTGCACCTGGAACTGTTGAAGGCGCCGGAACTCATCACCTATCGATGAGCCGGCCTACCGCGACCGTTCCGGTCGCCGAAAAAACCCTAGAAGAAAGGAATAGAACCCATGACCACCGTTGCTGACATCGTCTCCACCATGAAAAGCAAGTTCAACGCCAGCGCGGCCGCCGGCCTGGATCTGGTGTTCCAGTTCAACATCGAAGACGGCGACAACCACTACCTGGTCGTCAAGGACGGTACCTGCGAAGTGGTACAGGGCGACGCCGAGAACCCCAACGTCACCCTGATCATGGACAGCGAAACCCTGAAGGGCATCACCAGCGGCGAGACCGACGGCATGCAGGCCTTCATGGCCGGCAAGCTGCGCGCCGAAGGCGACATGATGCTGGCGATGAAGCTGGGCGAACTGTTCCCGGTCTGACCGTTTCCGGCGCCATGCCAGAAGGAAAACCGGAGTCCCTCGCGGCTCCGGTTTTTTTTGTCCGGCATTCCTCCAGGCCGACGATCAGGGACCGTGATGGAGCGGCAACACGCTTGCCCATAACGCCCGGCGGCGGCTTGTGAGGGCCGGGACAGGGCATTAGATTAGCCAATTATCGCCGGCCACCATCATTGCGCAGCCTGATGCGCGCACCGGCTCCCGCGGCTCCGCCGTGGCACCACGAGAAGGGAACCCCATGTCGCTGACCGACCAATCCACTCGCATCCGCGCCGGCGAAGAACTCGACGCCGCCGTCATCGACCCGTACCTGAAAGCCCATATTCCCGGCCTCGAAGGCACCCCGAAGATCAGCCAGTTCCCCGGTGGCGCGTCCAACCTGACCTACCTGATCGAGTATCCGCGCCAGGAGTTCGTCCTGCGTCGCCCGCCATTCGGCCACAAGGCCAAGTCGGCCCACGACATGGGCCGCGAATACCGCATCCTGAACCAGTTGAACGCAGGCTTCCCCTACTGCCCGAAAGCCTACCTCTACTGCACCGACGAGTCGGTGATCGGCGCCGAGTTCTACGTCATGGAACGGGTCAAGGGCATCATCCTGCGCGCCGAACTGCCGCCTGAGCTGAATCTCGACGAACAACAGACCCGCAGCCTGTGCAAGAGCTTCATCGACAAGTTCGTCGAGCTGCACAACGTCGACTACGCCGCCTGCGGACTGGCCGACCTGGGCCGCCCGGACGGCTACGTGCAGCGCCAGATCGCCGGCTGGACCGACCGCTACGAGAAGGCCCTGACCCCCGACGCGCCGCTCTGGGAACCGGTCAAGGCCTGGCTCAAGGACAAGCAGCCGGCCGATCACCACAAGCCGGGCATCGTGCACAACGACTACCGCTTCGACAACGTGATCCTCGACCCGGACAACCCGATGCAGATCATCGGCGTGCTGGACTGGGAACTGGCCACCCTCGGCGATCCGCTGATGGACCTCGGCAACACCCTCGCCTACTGGGTGGAAGCCGGCGACCCGGCTCCGGTGCAACTGACCCGCCGCCAGCCCAGCCACCTGCCGGGCATGCTGACCCGCCGGGAGTTCGCCGACTACTACGCCGAGCGGGCCGGGATCCCGCCGATCGACAACCTGGACTTCTACTACACCTATGGCCTGTTCCGTCTTGCCGGCATCGTCCAGCAGATCTACTACCGCTACTACCACGGGCAGACCCAGGACAAGCGTTTCGCCCAGTTCGTGCAGATGAACAAGCTGCTGGAGCAGATGAGCCTGCAGGCCATCGAGCGCTCCCGCCTGTAACCGACCACTACAAGGGGATAGCCCATGTCCAAGACCCACCTGTTCGACCTCGACGGCAAGATCGCCTTCGTTTCCGGCGCCAGCCGCGGCATCGGCGAGGCGATAGCCAAGCTGCTGGCCCAGCAAGGCGCCCACGTGATCGTCTCGAGCCGCAAGATCGATGGCTGCCAGGCGGTCGCCGACGCGATCACCGCGGAGGGCGGCAAGGCCACCGCGATCGCCTGCCACATCGGCGAGATGGAGCAGATCCAGAACGTCTTCGCACAGATCCGCGAGCAGTTCGGCCGCCTCGACATCCTGGTCAACAACGCCGCCACGAACCCGCAGTTCTGCAACGTACTGGAAACCGACCTCGGCGCCTTCCAGAAGACCGTCGACGTCAACATCCGCGGCTACTACTTCATGTCCATCGAGGGCGGCAAGCTGATGAAGGAACACGGCGGCGGCAGCATCATCAACGTGGCCTCGATCAACGGCGTATCGCCCGGCGAGTTCCAGGGCATCTACTCGGTGACCAAGGCCGCCGTGATCAGCATGACCAAGGTCTTCGCCAAGGAATGCGCGCAGTTCGGCATCCGCTGCAACGCCCTCCTGCCAGGGTTGACCGACACCAAGTTCGCTTCGGCGCTGGTGAAGAACGACGCGATCCGCAACCTCGCCCTGCAGCGCATCCCGCTCAAGCGCGTGGCCGAGCCGAGCGAAATGGCAGGCGCCGTGCTCTACCTGGCTAGCGAAGCGTCCAGCTACACCACCGGCGTGGCGCTGAACGTCGACGGCGGCTTCCTTTCCTGACGGAACGGCGAACGCGCGAAGAGGGAGCCAGGGCTCCCTCTTTTCATTTCAGGATTGCCAATGCCTCGCACCAGCGCGGGACAGGCGCCCCACGGCTATTCACCTGCGTTCTCGGGTAGCCGGACGAGTCCCCCCATAGGTGTTACCCGCCGCCTCCACTTCAGTTGCCGACCCGCCAGCCACCGTTCACCGACACCACCGTTCCGGTGACGAACCCCGCCTCGGGCGAGGCCAGCCAGGCCACCGCCGCGGCGATGTCCTCGACCCGGCCGGTCCTGCCCAGCGGGGTCTCGCCGACGATGGCGGCGACCCGTTGCGGATCGAGGCCGCCGGGAAAGAACCGGGTGTCGGCGATGTAACCCGGCGCCACGCTGTTCACCGTGATCCCGCGCGAACCGAGTTCCCGCGCCAGGGCCACGCCGAAGCCATGCAGGCCGGCCTTGGCTGCCGCATAGCCCAGCGCACCGGGACTGCCGCTACCGGTCTGCGCAGCGATCGATCCGATATGGATGATCCGCCCGCCCTCTTCCGCGAAATGCGGCAGCACCGCCAGCGACATGAGGAACGCGCTTTTCAGGTTGCCGTCCAGCAGCGCATCCCATTCCCGCTCGGCCTCTGCCAGCGGAGTGGTGGCGGCGATCTTTCGGGTGAACCCGGCATTGTTCACCAGCACGTCGAGCCCTTGGAAGGTGTCGCCGACCCAGGCGGCCACCGCCTCGACAGCTTCGCGGCGGGAAAGATCGGCGGCCATCCAGGGCACGCCGCCCAACTCGGCGGCGGCGCGTTGCAGGCGCTGGGAATCACGGGCCACCAGGGCGATCCGATAACCCTGTTGCCGAAGGCGCCGGGCGATGGCCAGGCCGATGCCCGACGAGCCGCCGGTGACCAGGGCGGTACGGGGGGTTGGAGAATGAGTGTGCATGACGGGCTTCCTCTGTGATGGATGGAACGCCTCGTCTGGCCAGAGCGAACGTACGGATGGATTCTCGACGGATTCGCCGCGATATATCCAATACTGTCTTTCTTAACTCACCATATCCGGGAGATATCGCAATGGCCGACTTGCGCCAGTTCCGCCAGTTCGTCGCGGTTGCCGAGGAGCTGAGCTTCCGCCGCGCCGCTGAGCGCCTGCACATGGCCCAGCCACCGCTGACCACCGCGATCCGGCGGCTGGAAGAAGAAGTCGGCGCCAGCCTGCTGGAGCGTGACAACCGTATCCACCGCCTGACGCCGGCGGGCCGCGCGTTCCTCGACGAAGCCCGGCGCACCCTGGCCCAGGCCGAACGCACCCTGGCGGCCGCGCGCAGCGCCGCCAGCGGACGCAGAACGTTGCGCCTGGCGTTCGTCGACAGCACCATCAATATTCTGCTACCGCGCATACTCCAGGCATTCCGCCAACAGCATGGCGCGCTGGACTTCCAGCTCCAGGAAGACACCACCGCGGGGCAACTGGAGGCGCTGCGCGAAGACCGCATCGATGCCGGCCTGATCGTCCTGCCGGTCGACCGCCAGCCCGGCCTGTACACGCATCTACTGGTGGACGGAGACATGCGCGTGGCATTGCCCGAAGGGCATCGGCTGGCACGCCATGCGCGCCTGCGCCTGGAACAACTGGCCGGGGAACCCTGGCTGCTGTTCCCACGGCACTATGGGCCGGGCATGCACGACCTGATCGTCGCCGCCTGCGCGGCAGCCGGCTTCGTCCCGGAGGTGGTGCAGGAGGCGCGGCAGATGCAGACCATCGCCGGGCTGGTGGCCGGCGGCATCGGCGTCGCGCTAGTGCCTTCGCTGCTACAACCGTTGCGCCCGCCGGGAGTCACCTTTCGTCCCCTGCAAGGGCGGCGGGCGCGAATTCCCTACCGGCTGGCGTTGGCCTACCGCACGCCGTCGGACCTCATCGAACGCTTTCGCGAAACCGCCCAGACGATCGCCGCCGCCCCGGCTTTTCGCATGGCCTAGCGCCAGTCCCTGAGCGCCTCCTCGGCCGCCAGGTTCATCGGCTCGGCAAGCAGCCCGGCGACGCCGTAGTTCACCGCGAACACCGCCTTGTCCGCCATCGGCAGGAAAGTCACCCGCCCCGCCAGCGGCTCGAACAGGAACAGGTCGTGCTCGCCGGCCCGCAGCCAGCGCCAGAGATCGACCCCCAGCGGACTCTGCGACAAGCCCAGGCGGCGGCCCCGGGACTGCTGCTCGAGGGCCAGGAAGCGGCCGCTGAGCGCGTCGAGGCGATAGCCCGGCGCCAGACCGATCAACGCGGCCAGTCCCTTCCAGCGGAAAATCCGCGCGTCCAGTTGCCAGAGTTCGCCGTCCAGCACCACGCTGCGCTCGTTGGCGCCCTCCTGGATCAGCACCCGGTAGCGCTGCGGCCCTTCGGCCTGGAAGCTCAGGGTGGCCATCGGCTGCTCGGGCTTGAGCAGCGAATAGCTGCGCAGGTCCCAGGCGAGCACCAGCAACAGCGCCGCCACGGCGACGAAGGCCAAGCCGCAGGTGCCGCGCAGCCAGCCGAGGAACCAGGTGCGTTCGAAGAGGATGCGCACCGCGACCAGGGCGGCCAGCAAGGCCAGTAACGCGAATGCCCAGGCCAGACCGTCGTACTGCATGCAAGCGATTCCTTCTGCGTGAAATTGCGGGCATTATGCGCACCCCTCCTCCCGACGGCCAGCGAGGCCGTTTCCCGATTGGAAGCAGGTCCGGTTTTTCATGCCCTTCGAACTCGCGATAGACCCCAGCACCCTGATCATCCTGGCCGTGGTGGCCTTTCTCGCCGGCTTCATCGACGCCATCGCCGGCGGCGGCGGCCTGTTAACCATCCCTGCGCTGCTCACCGCCGGGGTCCCGCCGCACCTGGCGCTGGGTACCAACAAGCTGAGCTCGACCTTCGGTGCGGCGACCGCCAGCTACACCTTCTACCGGCGCAAGCTGTTCCATCCCGGGAAGTGGCGCAACGGCCTGCTCGCCACCGCGATCGGCGCCGCCATAGGCGCCTGGGCGGCTCACCTGCTGCCCGCCGAGTGGCTGAACCGGATGCTCCCGGTGGTGGTATTCACCTGCGGCCTCTACATGCTCTTCGGCGGCACGCCGAAGGCGCCACTGGACGCCGATGCGCCGGTCGGACGCAAGCGCCAGTGGCCGCAGGGCCTCGCCCTGGGCTTCTACGACGGCGTGGCGGGACCGGGCACCGGAGCGTTCTGGACCGTCAGCTCGCTGCTCATGTACCCGCTGGACCTGGTCCGCGCCAGCGGTGTGGCGCGGAGCATGAACTTCGTCAGCAACATAGTGGCGCTGGCGGTGTTCGTCGCCTCCGGCCAGGTGATCTGGCTGCTCGGCCTGTGCATGGGTGCGTCGCTGATGGTCGGCGCCTATTTCGGCGCGCGCACCGCCATCGGCGGCGGGGCGAAGTTCATTCGCCCGGTGTTCATCCTGGTGGTCCTGGCGCTGACCGCGCGGCTAGCCTGGCAGCACTGGTTCAGCGGCGCCTGAGCGGCGCGCCAGGTACAGGTCGATCAAGTGCCGGGCGATCGAGCGCTGCGCCGGTAGCGGCGGCAAGGCATCGAGGGAGAACCACTGGGCGTCCTCGATCTCGTCCTCCTGCGGGACGATCTCGCCGGACACGTACTCGGCGTGGAAACCGAGCATCAGCGAATGCGGGAACGGCCAGTTCTGGCTGCCGATGTATTCGAGATTGGCGACCTCCACCCCGACCTCTTCGCGCACCTCGCGGACCACGCACTGCTCCACCGACTCGCCGGCCTCGACGAAGCCGGCCAGGGTACTGTAGACCCCCGGCACGAAGCGCGGCGAACGCGCCAGCAACACCTCGTCGCCCCGGGTCACCAGGACGATCATGCTCGGCGACAGGCGCGGGTACTGGTGCAGCCCGCACTGCGGACACTGCATCACCCGCTCGTGGTCCTGCGCCTGCATGCGTGTGCCGCAGTTGCCGCAGAACCGGTTGTGACGTGCCCAGATGCCGATCTGGCTGGCATAGCCGAGCATGCAGAACTGATCGAAATCGCCGTGCAGCATGAACTGCCGCAACGGCGCCCAGGCCATGCCCGGCAGCTCGATCGGCTCGTCCAGTTCCAGCACGTAGACCGGCTCGCCCTGCCAATGGCCGACCCCATGTTCGGCGAGCAGCGGGAGTTCCTGGCGCTTCAGCCATTCGCGGGGGAACAGCAGGCCGTTGTCGTCTTGGAGGAAGCGCTGCTGACAGTGCGCGAGCACCCAGCCGCCGACCTGGGCGGTAGTCGGCCGACCTGCCTGCCAGCGGGACTCGCCGGCCATCAGGCGGCCACCGGCAGCCCGAGCGCCTTGACGCTGGCGCTGGCCAGGTCGAGGACATCCGGCTGGCCCTGCGGACGCAGCACGGCACCGCCCTCGAGATAGTATTCGAGACTGGTCAGGGCGTCGGCGAGGGTTTCCAGCATCTGTTCCGAAGGCATCTGCGCGGTCTCGATCATGCGCTGCTGGATGTAGTCGGCGCAGCCGCCGACCAGCAGCGCGGCGCGCTCCTGACCGAGGAACCAGAGACCGCCCCGGACCGCCTGCAGGCTGGCCGGGACGTTGGCCAGGTTGAGCTTGTCGCCATTGGATTCCAGGTACGCGGTGATCGCACGCTTGGCCAGGGCCAGGCCGGCCTTGGCCTCCTCGATCACCACGATGCGCGCCTCGGCCAACTGGTGCACGGCGAACGCATCGGCTTCCTGCCCGGGCTCCGCCGGAGTCGGCCGGATGATGCGGCGCTCGCCGCGCTCGAGGTTGCCGACCATGCTTTCCACGTAGAGCACCGCATCGGCCAGGCGCAGCAACGCCGGCGGCGAATCGGCGACGCCGCTGGCAGCCCAGGCGGCCACGGTGGGCAGCTGGGTCTGCAGGGCGGTGCCGGCCGAGTTCAGGCCGACCATGCCGAGGGTCTTGCTCAGCTTGCCCAGTTGCGCATGCAGGTTGGTCAGGCTATCCGGCTGGGCCACGCCGCGCTCGATCAGGTCGAGCATGTCCTTGACCCCGGCGAGTTCCTCGCGGATCGCCGTGGACAGCGAACGCATCACCGACTGGCCGGGGCCGGACAGGCGCTGCGATTCCTCTTCCAGCAGGTGGTCGGTGAACGGCAGCGGTGCCAGCCCATGCAGTTCGCGGACCTCGCGCGAACGCGGGCCCTGGCCGTCGGACAGCGCCACCAGGTAAAGCAGTTCCTTGAGCAGATGGCGCGGCGCCTCGTAGGCCGGGCCGATCAGCAATTGCTTGAGCTCGCGGTCGATGCGCGAGAACAGTTGCTTGCGCGACTTGCGCGGCAACAGTTGGCCATCGACGATCGACTCGATCGCCGCGGCGCCGATCCAGCACAGCCGCGAACGGGCCACCCCGCCGTGCAGGCTGTCGAGGCGCGCCAGCGCGCGGCCCATCAGCTTGAGGCTGGGATAGAGGTTCTGTTCGCGGATCAGGCCGAGCAGGCCGATCTGGTACATGTGGCGCATCCGCCGGCTTTCCTCGCCCAGTTCGGTTTCGGAAGGCAGGTGGTCGATGGCGGTGCTCGGCGGCCGCGGGATATCCAGGCGGGCGCTGAAGAAGAAGCTTTCCGGCAGCGCCGGCTGCCCTGCGGCACAGCGCACTTCGTTGATCGCCGGCAAGAGCAGCTCGGGGATCTCCTGGCGATTGGCCTCGACGTTCTCCAGGTAGCGGCGCAGCACGTACAGGGCGTTACCCAGGGCTGCCAACTGGCCGTCGCGCTCCTCGCTGACGCCGGTGGGAATGTCGGTCGCCAGCTGCAGGGCTTCCTGGGCCAGCAGCTCGGCGCCGGCCAGCTCGATCAGGTTGAGGGTGCCGCGGATCTGTTGCAGGCATTCGACGGCGTGCTGCAGCAGGCTGCCGTTCTGCCGCTCGGCAATGAACTGCTCAAGACCCTGTTCGGCCTGTTCCATGGTGGCGAACAACTCGTCGCGCACCAGACTGAGGGACGTGGCTCCTGTGACCATCGGCCTAGTGCGCCTCCCGCGCAAGAATATACAACGGCATCAATCAGCGAATTCCGGCTTCTGCTTGGCCATATGCGCGGCCATCGCCACCCGCAGGTCGGCGGACTGGAGCATGGCGGCGTTCCAGGTAGCGACGTACTCGAGGCCGTCGTCGACCCGGTGGTCGCGCATATAGCGGATCATTTCCTTGGTACCACGGATGGCGATCGGCGACTTCGCGGCGATCTGCCGCGCCAGTTCGAAGACCCCATCCATCAATGCGGCCTGGTCCGCGTAGGTACGATTGACCAGGCCGATGCTCCGTGCCTCTTCGCCGTCGACCATGCGCCCGGTGTAGGCCAGCTCACGCATCATGCCATCGCCGATGATCCGCGGCAGGCGCTGCAGGGTGCCGACGTCGGCGGCCATGCCGATGTCGATCTCCTTGATCGAGAACTGCGCGTCGGCGGTCGAGTAGCGCATGTCGCAGGCCGAGACCAGGTCGATGGCGCCGCCCAGGCAGTAGCCCTGGATCGCCGCGAGCACCGGCTTGCGGCAGTTGTCGACCGCGTTGAACGAGGCCTGCAGCTCGAGGATCTTGCGACGCAGGGCGTCGGCGTTGCGGCCGACGTCCTTGCCCAGTTGGCTGCCGACCTGGGCCAGCAGCATCAGGTCGATCCCCGAGGAAAAATGCTTGCCCGCCCCGGACAGCACGACCACCCGCACTTCGTCGGTATCGTCGACCCAGCGGAAGATCTCGATGATCTCGCGCCAGAAGTCCTGGTTCATGGCATTGATCTTGTCCGGACGGTTGATCTGGACGTGGGCGATCTTGTCTGCCAGCTCCACACGGAATGCGTTGTACTCGGTCACGGCGATAGTCCTCGGCAGAGCAACTGCGCTGTCAGAACGCAGAGATTTTTGTTGTGCGGGAAATCCCGCAACTATAACAAGGGCGAGCCAAATGTCGATGCTGCACTATGTGATGCACGGCACGCCCATTGATACCGCAATCTCTTCGATGATTGCGCTAAACGCTTGATCCAACGAAAGTCCTGCTGGCATTTTCAGTCTTTTCCTTGCCGTGGAGTCCATCGTGAGCAGTCCCTTGAGCCAGGCTTTCGCACAGAACTTCCTCGGGCATTCGCCGCGCTGGTACAAGCTGACGGTGCTCGCCTTCCTCTTGCTCAACCCCCTGCTGCTATGGCTGGCCGGGCCGGTGACAAGCGCCTGGGTGCTGGTCGGCGAGTTCATCTTCACCCTGGCCATGGCGCTGAAATGCTATCCGCTGCAGCCGGGCGGCCTGCTGGTGCTGGAGGCGCTGTTGCTCGGCCTGGCTACCCCCGAGGCGCTCTATGCGGAGTTGCAGCACAACTTCCCGGTGCTCCTGCTGCTGATGTTCATGGTCGCCGGCATCTACTTCATGAAGGACCTGCTGCTCCTGCTGTTTTCCCGCCTGCTGCTCGGCGTGCGCTCGAAGGCCCTGCTATCGCTCCTGTTCTGCCTGCTGGCCGCCCTCCTCTCGGCCTTCCTCGACGCCCTCACCGTGACCGCCGTGGTGATCAGCGTGGCGGTGGCATTCTTCGCCGTGTACCACCGGGTCGCTTCGGGGCAGCGCGCCAGCGAGGACTACGATCCCGCCACCGACCGCCAGGTCCCGGAGCTGCACCGGGCCCATCTCGAAGAATTCCGCGCCTTCCTCCGCAGCCTGCTCATGCACGCGGCGGTCGGCACCGCGCTGGGCGGCGTCTGCACCCTGGTGGGAGAACCGCAGAACCTGCTGATCGGCCACGAGGCCGGCTGGCATTTCGTCGAGTTCTTCCGCCAGGTCGCGCCGGTATCCATGCCGGTACTGGCGGCCGGCCTGCTGACCTGCGTGCTGCTGGAGAAGAGCCGCCGCTTCGGCTATGGCGCCCAGTTGCCGGCGGCGGTGCGCCAGGTGCTCGCCGAGTACGCCGCCAGCGAAAGCCGCAAACGCGGAGCGCAGCAGAAGGCCGCGCTGCTGGTGCAGGCCCTGGCGGCGCTGGTACTGATCGTCGGGCTGGCCCTGCATGTCGCCGAGGTCGGCCTGATCGGCCTGTTGGTGATCGTGCTGATCACTGCCTTCACCGGCGTCACCGACGAACACCAGATCGGCCGCGCCTTCCAGGAAGCCCTGCCGTTCACTGCGCTGCTGGTGGTGTTCTTCGCGGTGGTCGCGGTGATCCACCAGCAGCACCTGTTCACCCCGATCATCCAGGCGGTGCTGGCGCTGCCGGCGGAACGCCAGCCGGGCATGCTGTTCATCGCCAACGGCCTGCTCTCGGCGATCAGCGACAACGTATTCGTCGCCACCATCTACATCACCGAGGTGAAACAGGCGCTGGATGCCGGCCACATGAGCCGCGAGCATTTCGATACCCTGGCGGTGGCGATCAATACCGGCACCAACCTGCCCAGCGTAGCGACGCCCAACGGCCAGGCGGCGTTCCTCTTCCTGCTGACCTCCTCCATCGCCCCGCTGGTGCGCCTGTCGTACGGCCGCATGGTCTGGATGGCGCTACCCTACACCCTGGTGATGGGCGGCCTGGGCTGGTGGGCGGTCAGTCATTGGCTTTGAGCGTCGGCACTCCGTTGACCTGGTTGCGCCATTGCCGCCAGGTGTACATCGGGATACCGGCCATCAGCACCAGGAAGCCCCAGAAGATCGCCTGCTGGCCGGTGCCATACAGCGCCCATAGCGAGTAGGCGAAGCCCAGCGAGCCGATCACCAGCAATTGCCGGCGTGAACGCGGCGAGAACTCGTCCGGTCGCACCGCCAGCAGTTGCAACAGCGCGGCGGTGCAGAACGCGTAGGGGACCACCCCGGTCATGGTGCCGAGCAGGATGATCACGTTGAACACATCGACCAGGTCGCCATGCCCGTCGACCATCACCAGCGCCGTCACCAGCAGCCCCGAGGCCAGCAGGCCGTGGGCCGGCGCGCCGTTCTTGTTGAGCTGGCCGAGCGACTCCGGGAACAGCCCGTCGCGCGCCGGAGCCACCGGGATCTGGCCCTGCAACAGGACCCAGCCATTGAGCGCGCCCAGGCAGGCGATCACCGCCCCGGCAGCCACCAGGTAGTAGCCCCAGTCGCCCATCAGGATCCGTGCCGCGTCGGCGAACGGCGAGGTGGAGCGGGCCAGCACCTCCGGCGGCATCAGGCCCTGCACCGCAGTGATAGAGAGGATGTAGAGGGCCGCCGCGGCCAGCGTGCCGAACAGGGTCGCGCGGGGAATGGTGCGGCGCGGGTCCTCGACGTCGTCGGCCGGCACGGTGGCCGACTCCAGGCCGATGAACGACCAAAGAGTCAGCGCCGCGGTGGTGGCGATCGCCTGGGCATAGCCCATGTTCGGCAGTTCGCTGCGCGCCGGGATCGCCAGGTGCTCGGGATTGAAGTGGAACCAGCCGAGGATACCGACCAGCAACAACGGCAGCAGCTTGAGGATGGTCAGCAGGTTCTGCACCACGCTGAAGGTGCCGATGCCTCGCAGGTTGATCAGGGTGCACAGCCAGATCGCGGCGATGGCCACGCAGACCATCAACAGCGGATCCGCCAGCGCCGGGATGAACACCCGCAGGTAGCCGACCAGGGTCACGGCGATCGCCGCGTTGCCGATCCAGGCGGCTTTCCAGTAGGTCCAGGCGCACAGGTAGCCGGCGAAGCTGCCGAAACCGTCGCGGGTATAGGCGTAGGGGCCGCCGGCGCCGGGGTTGACCCGCGCCAGGCGGGCGAAGGTCAGCGCCAGCAGCACCGCGCCGGTGCTCGACACCAGCCAGCCGAACAGGCTGAGCCCGCCGAACGCCGCCAGGCTGGAGGGAAGCAGGAAGACTCCCGAACCGACCATGTTGCCGATCACCAGCGCGCTGCAGGTCCAGAACCCCATGCCGCGCTTGCCGGCCTTCTCTCCCCCCGCCATCGACACCCCTTAGCCTGTCGGCCTCATTCTTTTATGCATTCAACGGTATAGCAGCGCCCGGACGGTCCGTCCTGATGCTGCAGGCCGTGCACATCGGAGTCGAAACCAGGGAAGGCGCGCTCGAAGGTCCGCGCGAACTCGAGATAGTCGAGGATCGAGCGGGTCGCCTCGGTGAAGCGCTCACCCGGCATGATCAGCGGGATACCCGGCGGATAGGGTACCAGCATGACGGCAGCGATGCGCCCTTCCAACCGAGCGATCGGTACCGCCTCGACCTCGCCGCGCACCAGCTTGTCGTAGGCCTCGGACGGCCGCATCGCGACCTCCGGCAGCACCGTGTACATGCGCTTCATGGCCTTCGCCGTGGCGTTGTCGCGGTAGCTGGCGTGCATGGCGTCGCTGAGGTCGCGCAGGCCCACGCCGTTGTAGCGCTTGCCGCCGGCCTGGGCCACGGAGGGCAAGACGTCGAGCAGCGGCAGGTTGGCGTCGTAACAGCGCTTGAATTCGAGCAGTTCGGTGACCAGGGTGCTCCACTTGCCCTTGGTGATGCCCATCGAGAACAGCACCAAGAAGGAGTAGAGACCGGTTTTCTCCACCACCAGCCCGCGCTCCCAGAGGAAGCGGCTGACGATGGCGGCCGGAATCCCCTGCTCGCTGAGCTTGCCGCCGGCGCTCAGGCCCGGGGTGGTCAGGGTGACCTTGATCGGATCGAGCAGCACGTAGTCTTCGGCGATATCGCCGAAGCCGTGCCAGTCGGCGCTCGGCTCCAGCACCCAGTCATGGGTGCCGACCTGATCGGTGCCCTCCACCTGCTCCGGCTGCCAGACGCCGAACCACCAGTCGTTCCGGTCCAGGTTCTGCCGTACGTTGGCCAGGGCCCGGCGGAAGCTGAGGGCCTCGTCGAAGGTTTCCTGGATCAGCGAACGCCCGGCGGGCCCTTCCATCATCGCCGAAGCCACGTCCAGCGAAGCGATGATGCCGTACTGCGGCGAGGTCGAGATGTGCATCATGAAGGCTTCGTTGAAGCGCGCCACGTCCAGCTTCCGGGTCCCGCCATCCTGCACGTGGATCATCGAGGCCTGGCTGAAGGCGGCGAGCATCTTGTGCGTGGAGTGGGTGGCGAACACCAGGGGTCCCTCCTCGCTGCGCGAGGTGCCCATGCCATAGCGTCCGTCGTAGAACTCGTGGAACGCGGCATAGGCGTACCAGGCCTCGTCGAAGTGCAACACTTCGACGCTGTCGCCGAGGGTCTGCTTGATCAGCTCGGCGTTGTAGCACAGGCCGTCGTAGGTGGAGTTGGTCACCACCGCCAGCTTCACCTTCGGCTCGCGGCCGCGCGCCAGCGGGCTGGCGGCGATCTTCGCGGCGATCGACTCCTTGCTGAATTCGCTCAGCGGGATCGGCCCGATGATCCCCAGTTCGTTGCGTTCCGGAGTCAGGTAGAGCGGTATCGCCCCGGTCATGATGATCGAGTGGAGGATCGACTTGTGGCAGTTGCGGTCCACCAGCACCAGGTCTTCGCGACCGACCATGGAGTGCCAGACGATCTTGTTCGCGGTGGAAGTGCCATTGATCACGAAGAAGGTATGGTCGGCGCCGAAATTGCGCGCGGCACGGTCCTCGGCCTCGGCCAGGGGGCCGGTATGGTCGAGCAGCGAGCCCAGCTCGGGGACCGAGACCGACAGGTCGGAACGCAGCGTGTTCTCCCCGAAGAACTGGTGGAACGCCTGTCCCACCGGACTCTTGCGATAGGCGACACCGCCGCCGTGGCCCGGCGTATGCCAGGAATAGTTGGACTGCGCGGTGTGCTCGACCAGCGCACGGAAGAATGGCGGCAGCAGCCCGGCCAGGTAGTTGCGCGCCGCCCGGGCGACCTGGCGGGCGAGGAACGGCACGGTGTCTTCGAACAGGTAGAGGATGCCGCGCAACTGGTGCAGGTCGGCCATGGACTCGGCCGGCGCGTTCTCGATGGTCACCTGCTCGCCGAGGGCGAAGATCGGCAATTGCGGCGCCCGCACGCGGGCCACGCGGATCAGTTCGACCACATCCTGCAGCAGGCGCTGGTTTTCCCCGGCACCTTCGGCGGCGACCAGGATGCAGGCCAGGCCGTGGTGGGTGGAAGCGACGATGCGCCCCTCGGCGGAGCTGGCGGTGGAGAGAATGCTGAAGCCGTCCTGCTCCAGTTCGTGGGCGATGCCCCGCACGCGTTCGCCGGCAACGGTGTCGGCCTTGATGTCGCGATGGACGATGAGGACGGGAAATTTGAGGTCTTTATACATTGTTGATCCCGAGCAGCAGGCGGGCGAACCCCGCCGGTTGGCTCAGGGTAGAGACTTGCCGGCACGCGCGTAACCCCCGGCGGCTTGCCCTTGTAAGAAAAGGTCGCGGCAACACAAGTCGGCGCGCCGCGCTTGCCTCCGCTCCCGCCAGCAAGGAGCATGGACCTCTCTGCCCTGCTACGGAGCGACAACGATGCGCAGCGCTTATCGGATCGTCAGCGATCACTATGCGGCCTCTAGCCGTGGGGACCTCGCCGGAATGCTGGCGGACATGGACGAACGCACCGAATGGACGGAAATGGCCGGTTTCCCGCTGGCCGGCACCTATGTCGGCGCGGCCGCCATCGGCGCCGGTGTGTTCCAGGCCTTGCAGCGGGACTGGGAGGGCTTCAGGGTCGAGATCGAGCGCCTGATCGACGGCGGCGACAGCGTGGTCGCCGTCGGTCGATATGCAGCGACCCACCGTCGCAGCGGCAAGTCGTTCGAAGCGCGCGTGGCACACGTATGGACGGTGGAGGACGGCAGGATCCGCCGTTTCGAGCAGTTCTGCGACACCTTGCTGGTGGAGCGGGCGACGCGCTGAACGCGGCGCCCGTGGTGCATGGGCAGGCTATTCGCCGACCGGCGCTTCCAGTTGCGCCCAGAGCGACGGACCACCTGCCGACTTCTCGATCACCGCCAGCCGCGCCGCATGCGCAGCCAGCTCTTCGGCGTTGGCGCGCAGCACCGGGGTGGCGACCCGCGCCGGATCGAGCCGACGGATCGGGCTGACCATCGGCCGGCCGCTGCCGTCGCCTTCCGCGCCGCTGCCGGCCAGCGACAGGCTGGTCTGGCCGCCGGTCATCGCCAGGTAGACGTCGGCGAGGATCTCGGCGTCGAGCAACGCGCCGTGCAGGTCGCGGCCGGAGTTGTCCACGCCGTAGCGCTTGCACAACGCATCGAGGTTGTTGCGCTGGCCCGGATGGCGCTCGCGGGCCATCAGCAGGGTATCCAGCACCGAGCAGTACTCGGTCACGTCCGAGCGGTCCTGCTGGCCCAGCAGGGCGAACTCGTTGTTGATGAAGCCGATATCGAACGCCGCGTTGTGGATGATCAGCTGGGCGCCGCGGATGAATTCGAAGAAATCGTTGGCGACCTCGCGGAAGCGCGGCTTGTCCTTCAGGTATTCGTTGGTGATGCCGTGGACGGCGATCGCCCCTTCGTCGACCTCGCGATCGGGTTGCAGGTAGACGTGGAAGTGGCGACCGGTCAGGCGGCGCCCCTCCAGCTCGACACAGCCGATCTCGATGATCCGGTGACCATCGGTCACCGGCATGCCGGTGGTTTCGGTATCCAGTACGACGCTACGCATCTATAGAGCCTTTCTCTGTTTCGCTGCAGCCGTGGCTGCTGAACGCTTGTTTCGGTGTGGCCGCTCAGCGCGGCAATTCGGCGACGCCACGGTTGGCCAACTGGTCGGCCCGCTCGTTGCCGGGGTCGCCGGTATGCCCGCGGACCCACTGCCACTCCACCTGGTGCCGGGCGACCTGCTCATCCAGGGCCTGCCAGAGGTCGGCATTCTTGACCGGCTGCTTGCTGGCGGTCTTCCAGCCGCGCTTCTTCCAGTTCGGCAACCATTCGGTGATGCCGCGCATCACGTATTCCGAGTCCGTGATCAGACGGATCGGACAGGAACGCTTGAGTGCCGCCAGCGCCTGGATCGCCGCCATCAGCTCCATACGGTTGTTGGTGGTGTCCGGCTCGCCGCCCCAAAGCTCTCGCTCGGCGCCCTTGTAGAGGAGCAACGCCCCCCAGCCGCCGCGCCCAGGGTTGCCCTTGCAGGCGCCGTCGGTATAGATCACTACCTGTTCTTTATCTGTCATGCCTAAATTTCGGAGTCTCGCCGGCTGACTTTCGCCACCGGCATGGGCACCAGCTG
Organism: Pseudomonas sp. HMSC067G02; assembly: GCF_001813485.1. Lineage (NCBI taxonomy): Bacteria > Pseudomonadati > Pseudomonadota > Gammaproteobacteria > Pseudomonadales > Pseudomonadaceae > Pseudomonas > Pseudomonas sp. HMSC067G02. Next base: position 277,640 of record NZ_KV812708.1, on the reverse strand, counting down.
ACCGCGCGGTTCGCGCTTGCTCTGGCGCAACGGGCGCAACCCCACGACCAGCTTGCGTGCCACCAATAGATAGAAGCCGGCGCCCGAAGACTGCCAGGCGTCGCCCCAGCGCTCCAGGCGAGCCAGGCGCGATTGCCAGGCTGCCGACGCAAGCGGCGGACGATAGCACCCGAAGCGCCGTTTCTCCAGCGCGAAGCCCAGCAGGTTGAGCCAGTCGCAGGCCCGCGACGGAGGAATGCAACGGGCCTGGCGCAAGGCATCCCCGGCGAAATAATGACGGATGCCCCACAGGCTCCATGGGTTGATTCCGATCAGCAGCAGGTGGCCGCCCGGACGAACGGTACGCGCGGCTTCGCGCAGGAGACGGTGAGGCGACAGGCAGAAATCCAGGCCGTGTTGCAGCAGGACCACGTCCGCGGCATGTTCGCTGAGCGGCCAGGCGCCCTCTTCGCAGGCGATGTCCACGCCCGGCAGCGGCGGCCCCAGGCGCACGCCGCGCTGAATCTGCCCGGTGCTCGGCGGCAGTTCGGCATGCGGCCCGTAGTGCACCAGGTAGCCACCGAAGTAACGGGTCAGCTCGTCGCACAACAGGCGTCGCTCCTCGGCCAGCATCAGGCTGCCCAGCGGGCCCTGGAACCAGTCGCGCGCCCGGTTGATCGATGCCAGCCACTCGGCATCGGTCTGGGCGAAGGCTTGCGGTTCGTTCATGCGTACCTCCAGCGTCTTCCCCTTCGCGGCGACGGACGCCGGCACGACGGGAAAATAAGCAATACTATGCGCCAATGACTTCTGCTTAGCGACATCGACCCATGATACAGATCGACGCCCTGCCCGCCTTCAACGACAACTACATCTGGCTGTTGCAAGATGCGACAAGCCGTCGCTGCGCGGTGGTCGACCCCGGCGATGCCAAGCCGGTGGAAGCCTGGCTGGCCGCCCATCCCGACTGGCGGTTGAGCGATATCCTGGTGACCCACCACCATCACGACCACGTCGGCGGCGTCGCGGCCCTGAAGGAACTGACCGGCGCGCGGGTTCTCGGCCCGGCCAACGAGAAGATCCCGGCCCGCGACCTGGCGCTGGAAGACGGCGAACGGGTCGAGGTGCTCGGCCTGGTCTTCGAGATCTTCCACGTGCCCGGCCATACCCTCGGCCATATCGCCTACTACCACCCGGCGGAGACGCCGCTGCTGTTCTGCGGCGACACCCTGTTCGCCGCCGGCTGCGGCCGTCTCTTCGAAGGCACCCCGGCGCAGATGCACCATTCCCTGGCGCGACTGGCCGCGCTGCCGGCCAACACCCGGGTCTACTGCACCCACGAGTACACGCTGAGCAACCTGCGCTTCGCGCTGGCGGTGGAGCCCGACAACGCGGCGCTGCGGGAACGCTTCGAGGAAGCGACCCGGTTGCGCGAACGGGATCGCATCACCCTGCCGTCGGAAATCTCGCTGGAATTGTCGACCAATCCATTTCTTCGCGTTTCGGAAAATTCTGTTAAGAAAAAAGCCGACCAGCGGAGCGGCCAGCAAAACCGCACCCCGGAGGAGGTTTTCGCCGTCCTGAGGGCCTGGAAGGACCAGTTCTGAAGGTTGGCGAAATCTTGACCACTCTTGAGGTCATTTCTAGAATCGGCTGAATTTTTGCCCGGAACAGCACTCAGCCGATGCCGCCACAGACACGTAAAACCCCCGATCTAGACGCCCTGGCTCGCGCCGTTCGGGTGTCCATCCTGCTCATCGCCGGTGCGCTCGCCGGCTGCCAGGGCAGCGGCCAGATCAAGGGGGAGGCCCAGGCCAAAGCAGCACGTCCCGGCGCCCGAGCCGTCGACGTCCAGTTCAATCCCTCCTGGCTGCATGCCCAGCCCGGCCAGAACGCCGCCTACAACGACATCTGGGACCGCATGCGCGACGGTTTCCAGCTCCAGGATGCGATCAGCACCAACCCGCGCATCGAACGCCAGCGCCTCTGGTTCCTCAGCAACCAGTCGTTCCTCGAACAATCGAGCGCGCGCGGCAGCCTCTACATGCACTACGTGGTCGAGCGCCTGGAAGAACGCAACATGCCGCTCGAACTGGCGCTGCTGCCGGTCATCGAAAGCGCCTACAACCCCTTCGCCCTGTCGCGCAGCAACGCCGCCGGCCTCTGGCAGTTCATTCCCGCCACCGGCCAGCATTTCAACCTGCGCCAGACCAATTTCTACGACGGTCGCCGCGACATCACCGCCTCGACCAACGCCGCCCTGACCTATCTCGAGCGCCTGCACGACATGTTCAACGGCGACTGGATGCTCGCCCTGGCGGCCTACAACGCCGGCGAAGGCACTGTCAGCCGTGCCATCGAACGCAACGAGAAACTGGGCCTGCCGACCGACTACTGGAACCTGCCGCTGCCGCAGGAAACCCAGGACTACGTACCCAAGCTGCTCGCCCTCTCGCAGATCGTCATGGCGCCGGATTCCTACGGCATCAGCCTGAACCCGATCAACAACGAGCCCTACTTCCAGGCCGTCCGGGTCAAGCGCGGGATCGACCTGTCCAGTGTCGCCGCGCTGGCGAACCTGGACGAGGACGAGCTGTACCAGCTGAACCCGGCCTACAAGCGCCGCGTGACCATGGACGGCCCCCAGCAACTGTTGGTGCCGATGGAGAAAGCGGCGTTCCTGACCGCCTCGCTGGACACCCTCAAGCCGAAGGAAGTCACCGCCTGGCAGCAATACCGGGTGCGTAGCGGCGACAGTCTGCACAGCATCGCCAACCGCTATCGGATCACCGTAGCGGAGCTCAAGAGCGCCAACCGCCTGTCCAGCAACCACCTGCGCAAGGGCCAGCAACTGAGCATCCCCGGGCAGATCGCCGGCGGCGCCGTCAAGCCGGTCTACCAGCAACTTGCCCGACAGGCTTCCACCCCGGCCAGGACTCGCTCCTACAAGGTCAAGAACGGCGACAGCCTGTGGCAGATCGCCCGCAACAACGGCGTCGACGTCAACGACCTGAAGCGCTGGAACGGCCTGGACAAGCACGCCCTGAAGGTCGGCCAGACCCTCAAGCTGCAAGGCGGCACCCAGGCCCTGGCGGCCCGCAAGGGAAATGCCGCCGGCAAGCGCGACAGCGCCACCTACTACAAGGTCAAGCAAGGCGACTCGATGTACCTGATCGCCAAGCGCTTCAATGTCGAAATGAAGCACCTGCAGCGCTGGAACCCGCGCAGCAAGCAGGCGCTCAAGCCCGGCCAGACCCTGACCCTGTACCTGGACACCGCGAGCCGCTGACAGCCCATTGCAGGTCGTCCCGAAACGCCACGCCCGCTCCTGCCGGCGTGGCGTTTTCGCAAGCGCGGCCAGAACCCCGGACCCTAGGCCGGCCAGGCCCGCGCTCCCTCTTTTTTCCTGTGCGGGCAAGGTGTTACTGTTGCCTGACGATTCGTTGTCAAAAATAGCCAAGGACCCGGACACACGCCTGATGCGTCGCCTCTCCTTCCTGATCCTCGGCCTGGCCGTGAGCCTGCCCAGCTTCGCCGCGATTACCCAGAGCCATGGTTATGCCCAATTCGGCACGCTCAAGTATCCGGCCAATTTCCAGCACTTCGACTGGACCAATCCCGACGCCCCCAAAGGCGGCACCTTGCGCCTGATGGCCTCGGGCAGCTTCGACACGCTCAACCCCTACACCCTGAAAGGCACCAGCCCGATCGGCACCGGCGATTTCCTCCAGTACGGCGTCAACGAGCTGAACGAACCGTTGATGGTGGGCACCGGCCTGTACGATCCGTCCGGCGACGAACCAGCCTCCAGCTATGGCCTGATCGCGAAGAGCGTGGAATACGCGGAAAACCGCAGCTGGGTGGTATTCAACCTGCGGCCGGAAGCACGCTTCCACGACGGCAGGCCGATCACCGCCAGCGACGTGGCCTTTTCCTATCGCACCCTGGTCAAGCAGGGGCACCCGATGTACCGCACCTACCTGCAGGAGGTGAAGCGGGTCGATATCCTCACCCCCCACCGGGTGCGCTTCGTCCTGCGGCGCTCCGGCAACCCGCTGCTGATCCTGCGCCTGGGCGAGCTTCCGGTGCTGCCGCAGCATTACTGGAAGGATCGCGACTTCCGCGCCACCACCTTCACCGCGCCGCTGGGCAGCGGTCCCTATCGCATCGTCGAGGTCGATCCCGGGCGCCGCCTGGTGTTCGAACGCGTGAAGGGCTGGTGGGGCGAAAAACTGCCGGTGAACCGCGGCAAATACAATTTCGACCGGGTCGTGGTGGACTTCTACCGGGACAACGGCGTCGCCTTCGAAGCCTTCAAGGCCGGCGAGTTCGACTTCTACATCGAGCACCAGGCGAAGAACTGGCTGAACAACTATCGCTTCCCCGCGGTTCTGCGCGGCGATGTGATCCGCACGGAAATCCCGCACCAGATCCCCAGCCAGACCCAGGCGTTGTTCATGAACACCCGTCGCGCCGTGTTCAAGGAGCGCGCGCTACGCCAGGCGCTGGGCGAGATGTTCGACTTCGAATGGACCAATCGCGCCCTCTTCAGCAATTCCTACCTGCGCTCGCGCAGCTACTACCCGAACAGCGAATTCGCCGCCAGCGGCGTCCCGGAGGGCCAGGAATGGCTGTACCTGTCGCCGTACCGCAAGCAATTGCCGGCGCAGTTGTTCAAACAGCCGTTCAGCCTGCCGACCACCGAGGGGCGCGGCATTCCCCGTGAAACCCTCAGGCATGCACTCGGTCTACTGGCCGATGCCGGCTGGAAGCTGTCCGGCGACCGACTGCTGAATAAAAAGGGCGAACCGCTGCGCTTCGAAATCCTGCTGGTCAATCCGAGCCTGGAGCGTATTCTCCAGCCCTATCGCGAAAACCTCGCCAGCATCGGCATCGACGCGCGCCTGCGCACCGTCGACCGCGCCCAATACAAGCAGCGCCTGGACCAGTTCGACTACGACATGATCCTCATGACCCTGCCGCAGACCCTCAGTCCCGGCCTGGAACAGTGGCAGTACTTCCACTCCAGCCAGGTGAAGGTCAAGGGCAGCAAGAATTACGCGGGAATCGCCAACCCGGTGGTCGACGCCATGCTCAACCGCCTGCTCGGCGCCCACAGCCGCGACGAACAGGTCGCCGCCGCGCGCGCCCTGGACCGGACCTTGCTCTGGCAGTACTACAGCATTCCCAACTGGTACCTCAATTCGCACCGTCTGGCGTACCGCAACCGCTTCGCCTTCGTCGCCACCCCGCCCTACACCCTGGGCCTGCGCGCGTGGTGGCAGAAAAACCTGGAGACGTCCCGATGATCCGTCCCCGCTTCACCCCTCTGCTGGCAGCCCTGCTGCTCGGCTGCTGCGGCCCGCTCCTCGCCGCCCCGAAACATGCACTGACGCTCTACGATGAGCCTCCGAAGTATCCCGCCGATTTCAAGCATTTCGACTACGTGAATCCGGATGCGCCGAAAGGCGGCATCCTCCGCCAAGCCGACTTCGGCGGCTTCGACAGCCTCAACCCGTTCATCGGCAAGGGCGTCTCGGCCCCTTCGCTGGGCCTGATCTACGACACCCTGGCCTTCCAGTCGCAGGACGAGCCGTTCACCGAATACGGCCTGCTCGCGGAGAAGATCGAGAAGGCACCGGACAACAGCTACGTGCGCTTCTACCTGCGCCCCCAGGCCCGTTTCAGCGATGGCACGCCGGTCACCGCCGAAGACGTGGTGTTCACCTTCGAGACGCTGGTGAGCAAGGGCGACCCGATGTACCGCAACTACTATGCGGACGTCGACAAGGTGGTCGCCGAGGACAAGCTTCGCGTGCGCTTCGACTTCAAGCACGCCGGCAACCGCGAACTGCCGCTGATCCTCGGCCAGATCGCGATCCTGCCGAAACACTGGTGGGCCGACCGCGACTTTTCCAAGACCGGCATGGAAATCCCGGTAGGCAGCGGTCCCTACCGCATCGCCAAGGTCGATCCGGGACGCTCCATCAGCTACGAGCGAGTCAAGGACTGGTGGGCCAAGGACCTTCCGGTCTCTCGCGGACTCTATAACTTCGACACCATCACCATCGACTCCTATCGCGACATGTCGGTCGCCCTGGAAGCCTTCAAGGCCGGCCAGTACGACGTCAACCTCGAATATTCGGCGAAGGACTGGGCCACCGGCTACGAGTCGCCGGCATTGCGCGACGGGCGCTTCATCAAGGCCAGCATCCACAACCACAACCCGGTGGGGATGCAGGGCTTCGCCTTCAATATCCGCCGCCCGGTGTTCCAGGACCGCCGGGTACGCCAGGCGATCAGCCTGCTGTTCGACTTCGAATGGTCGAACAAGCAGCTGTTCTTCAGCTCCTACAAGCGCACCAACAGCTATTTCGAGAACTCGGAGATGGCCGCCCACCAGTTGCCCAGCGAAGCCGAGCTGAAGATCCTCGAACCGCTGCGCGGCAAGATTCCCGACGAGGCCTTCGACCAGGTCTTCCAGAATCCGGTCAATGACGGCAGCGGGGTGATCCGCGAGCAGCGGCGCAAGGCCTACCAGTTGCTCACCGAGGCCGGCTACAGGATCGAGAACAACCGCATGGTAGGTCCCGACGGCCAACCACTGAGCTTCGAATTCATGCTGTTCCAGGCCAACATGGAACGGGTCATCCTGCCGTTCAAGCGCAACCTGGCCGAACTTGGCATCGACATGCAGATCCGTCGCGTCGACGTCTCGCAGTTCGTCAACCGCCTGCGCTCGCGGGATTTCGACATGACCTCGGCGACCTGGCCGCAATCCAACTCGCCAGGCAACGAACAGCGAGAGTTCTGGCATTCCAGCAGCGCCGACAAGGCCGGCAGCCGCAACTTCATCGGCCTCAAGGACCCGGCCATCGACAGCCTGGTGGAAAGCCTGATCCAGTCCGACTCGCGGCAAAGCCTGATCGACCATACCCGCGCCCTCGACCGCGTACTGTCGTGGGGCTACTACGTGGTTCCCAACTACTACGTCGATACCTGGCGGGTCGCCTACTGGAACCGTTTCGGCCGGCCGAAGGTGACGCCACTCTACGACTGGGGCCTGATGACCTGGTGGCAGACCAGCGACAAGGCGCTGCCGAGCAAGGCGCAAGCCGAAGCCGCGCAAGACGCCGAGCCGGAACGGGAGTAACGCCGCATGCTCTCCTATATCCTGCGGCGCCTGCTGCTGATCGTCCCTACCCTGTTCGGCATCCTGCTGATCAACTTCATCATCATCCAGGCCGCTCCCGGCGGTCCGGTGGAGCAGATGATCGCCAAGCTGGAAGGCTTCGACGCCGCTTCCGGCGGCGCCACCGGACGCATCTCCGGCGGCGGCGGCGAAGTCGCCGTGGCCGGCTCGCAATACCGCGGCGCGCAAGGCCTGGACCCGGAGCTGGTGAAAGAGATCGAGCGCATGTACGGCTTCGACAAGTCGGCCCCCGAGCGCTTCATGATCATGCTGAAGAACTACCTGCACCTGGACTTCGGGCAGAGTTTCTTCCGCGACGCCAAGGTCACCGACCTGATCATCGAGAAATTGCCGGTGTCGATCTCGCTCGGACTCTGGAGCACGCTGATCATGTACCTGGTGTCGATCCCGCTGGGGATCGCCAAGGCGGTCCGCCATGGCAGCGTCTTCGACATCTGGACCAGCTCGGCGATCATCGTCGGCTACGCCATTCCCGCCTTCCTCTTCGCCATCCTGCTGGTGGTGCTGTTCGCCGGCGGCAGCTACTGGGACTGGTTCCCCCTGCGCGGCCTGACCTCGAACAACTTCGACCAGCTCAGCCTCGGCGGCAAGGTACTCGACTATTTCTGGCACCTGGCCTTGCCGGTAACCGCCCTGGTGATCGGCAACTTCGCCACCATCACGCTGCTGACCAAGAACAGCTTCCTCGACGAGATCGGCAAGCAATACGTGGTCACCGCCCGCGCCAAGGGCCTGACCGAACGCCGCGTGCTCTACGGGCACGTATTCCGCAACGCCATGCTGCTGGTGATTGCCGGCCTGCCGGCTGCGCTGCTGGGGATCTTCTTCACCGGTTCGCTGTTGATCGAGGTGATCTTCTCCCTCGACGGCCTCGGCCTGCTCAGCTTCGAAGCGGCGATGAACCGCGACTACCCGGTGGTCTTCGGCACGCTGTTCATCTTCACCCTGTTCGGGCTGGTCATGAAGCTGATCAGCGATATCGTCTACACCCTGGTCGATCCGCGCATCGACTTCGAGAACCGGGAGTAATCCGATGCGCCTGTCTCCCATCAACCAGCGCCGCTGGGCCCGCTTCAAGAGCAACAAGCGTGGCTGGTGGTCGCTCTGGCTGTTCCTCATCCTGTTCGTCGGCAGCCTCGGCGCCGAACTGATCGCCAACGACAAACCGCTGGTCGTGCATTACGACGGCGGCTGGTATTTCCCGGTCTTCAAACGCTACCCGGAAACCACCTTCGGCGGCGAATTCCCCCTGGAAGCCAACTACAAGAGCCCCTACATCAGCCAACTGATCGCCGAGAAGGACGGCTGGGTGCTTTGGCCGCCGATCCCCTACAGCTACGACACCATCAACTACGAGCTGAAGGTTCCCGCCCCCGCCCCGCCGTCGGCGGAAAACTGGCTGGGCACCGACGACCAGGCCCGCGACGTGCTCGCCCGGGTGATCTACGGCTTCCGCGTGTCGATCCTCTTCGCCCTGACCCTGACCGTGCTCAGTTCTCTGATCGGCGTCACCGTCGGCGCCCTGCAAGGCTACTACGGCGGCTGGGTCGACCTGCTCGGCCAGCGTTTCCTGGAAGTCTGGTCGGGGCTGCCGGTGCTCTACCTGCTGATCATCCTGGCCAGCTTCGTCCAGCCGAACTTCTGGTGGCTGCTGGGCATCATGCTGCTGTTTTCCTGGATGAGCCTGGTGGACGTGGTCCGCGCCGAGTTCCTCCGCGGGCGCAACCTGGAATACGTCCGCGCCGCCCGGGCCCTCGGCATGCGCAACAGCGCCATCATGTTCCGTCACATCCTGCCGAACGCGATGATCTCGACCCTGACCTTCATGCCGTTCATCCTCACCGGCGCCATCGGCACCCTCACCTCCCTGGACTTCCTCGGCTTCGGCCTGCCGCCCGGCGCGCCGTCGCTAGGCGAGTTGGTCGCCCAGGGCAAGTCCAACCTCCAGGCACCCTGGCTGGGCATTTCCGCCTTCGTGGTGCTGGCGGTCATGCTGAGCCTGCTGGTGTTCATCGGCGAAGCCGCCCGCGACGCTTTCGACCCGAGGAAATGAGATGAGCGAGAACATTCTGGAAATCCGCGACCTCGCCGTCGAATTCCTCTCCGGCGAGCAACGCCAGCGGGTGGTCGAAGGCGTCAGCTTCGACATCCGCCAGGGCGAGACCCTGGCCCTGGTCGGCGAAAGCGGCTCGGGCAAGTCGGTGACCGCCCACTCGATCCTGCGCCTGCTGCCCTACTCCGTCGCCAGCCACCCAGCAGGCAGCATCCACTACCAGGGCGAGGATCTGCTCAAGCTCCCGGAACGGCGCCTGCGCGGGATCCGCGGCAACCGCATCGCCATGGTCTTCCAGGAACCCATGACCTCGCTCAATCCGCTGCATACCATCGAGAAGCAGCTCGCCGAGGTCCTCGCCCTGCACAAGGGCCTGGGTGGCGCCAAGGCCAGCGCGAGAATTCTCGAACTGCTCGAGCTGGTCGGCATCCCCGAGCCAGCCAAGCGCCTGAAAGCCTATCCACACGAACTCTCCGGCGGCCAGCGGCAGCGGGTGATGATCGCCATGGCCCTGGCCTGCGAGCCGCAACTGCTGATCGCCGACGAACCGACCACCGCGCTCGACGTCACCGTCCAGTTGAAGATCCTCGATCTGCTCAAGGACCTGCAGGCACGCCTGGGCATGTCCCTGCTGCTGATCACCCACGACCTCAACCTGGTCCGGCGCATCGCCCACCGCGTCTGCGTCATGCAACAAGGGCGGATCGTCGAGCAGGCTTCCTGCCAGGAACTCTTCGCAGCCCCGCGACACCCCTATACCCGCGAGCTGCTCAACGCCGAGCCCAGCGGTGCGCCGGCAAGCAACCCGCCCGGTGAAACCCTGTTGGCGGTGGACGACCTGCGGGTCTGGTTCCCGATCCGCAAAGGCGTGTTCCGCCGCACCGTGGACCACGTCAAGGCGGTCGACGGGGTCAATTTCGAACTACCCCGCGGGCAGACGCTGGGCATCGTTGGCGAAAGCGGCTCGGGCAAGTCGACCCTTGGCCTGGCAATCCTGCGGCTGCTGGAAAGCCAGGGCGGCATCCGCTTCGAAGGCACCCGGCTGGACGGTCTCGCGCAACATGACGTGCGCCCGCTGCGCCGCGAGATGCAGGTAGTGTTCCAGGACCCGTATGGCAGCCTCAGCCCACGCATGTGTGTCGGCGAGATCGTCGGCGAAGGCCTGCGCATCCATAGGATCGGCAGCGAGGCCGAACAGGAGCAGGCGATCATCGACGCGCTGGTGGAGGTCGGGCTCGATCCGCAGACCCGCTACCGTTACCCCCACGAATTCTCCGGCGGCCAGCGCCAGCGCATCGCCATCGCCCGGGCACTGGTGCTGAAACCGGCACTGATCCTGCTCGACGAACCGACCTCGGCGCTCGACCGCACCGTGCAGCGCCAGGTCGTGGAATTGCTGCGGCAACTGCAGGGCAAGTACAACCTCACCTACCTGTTCATCAGCCACGACCTGGCGGTAGTCAAGGCGCTCAGCCACCAGCTGATGGTGGTTCGACATGGCAAGGTAGTGGAACAGGGCAGCGCCGAAGCGGTTTTCGCCTCGCCGCAACATCCCTATACGCAGCAATTGCTGGAGGCCGCCTTCATGGCCCCGGCAAGCGCGGAAAACTGAGTAGCAGACAAGGAACGGACCATGGGATTTCTCACAGGAAAACGCGCCCTGATCGTCGGAGTCGCCAGCAAGCTCTCCATCGCTTCCGGCATCGCCGCCGCCATGCACCGGGAAGGCGCCGAACTGGCCTTCACCTACCAGAACGACAAGCTCAGGGGCCGGGTGGAGGAGTTCGCCAGTGGCTGGGGCTCGCGGCCGGAGCTGTGCTTCCCCTGTGACGTGGCCGACGACAGCCAGATCGAAGCGGTGTTCGCCGCCCTGGGCAAGCACTGGGACGGCCTGGACATCATCGTCCACTCCGTCGGATTCGCTCCAGGCGATCAGCTCGACGGCGACTTCACCGCGGTGACCACCCGCGAGGGCTTCCGCATCGCCCACGACATCAGCGCCTACAGCTTCATCGCCCTGGCCAAGGCCGGACGGGAAATGATGAAGGGCCGCAACGGCAGCCTGCTGACCCTCTCCTACCTGGGCGCCGAACGGACCATGCCGAACTACAACGTAATGGGCATGGCCAAGGCCAGCCTGGAGGCCGGGGTCCGCTACCTGGCCGGCAGCCTGGGCGCGGAAGGCACCCGGGTCAATGCGGTTTCCGCCGGGCCGATCCGAACGCTCGCCGCCTCCGGAATCAAGAGCTTCCGCAAGATGCTGGCCGCCAACGAGCGGCAGACGCCGCTGCGGCGCAACGTCACCATCGAGGAAGTCGGCAATGCCGGCGCCTTCCTCTGTTCGGACCTGGCCAGCGGTATCAGTGGCGAGATCCTCTACGTCGATGGCGGCTTCAACACTACCGCCATGGGCCCGCTGGACGACGACTGATCACCCCGCCCATGAAAAATGGCCGCTTCGAGCGGCCTTTTTCATGGGCGGAATAAAGAAAAGGCCGCGTAAGCGGCCTTTTCTCTGCATCTCGGTCTCAGTATTTCTCGACTTCCGCCTTGTCCTGCAACTGACGGCGGAAGGCGGCGAAGTCTGCCTGTCCGCTGCGCGAAGCCAGGAAGCGGCGGTACATGGCCTTCTCGTCGTCGGAGATAGCCTCCTCCGGCTCGCTGACGCCATTCAGGCGGATCACCACGTAATCGCCATTGGCCAGGGTCACGCCAGAGAGCGAAGGCTTGTCCTTGGCCTCCGGACGCTGCATGCGGAACACCGCCTGGAGCAGTTTCGGATCGACGCCTTCCTGGCCGCGGGAGGCCGCCTCGACCACTTTCCACGACTCACCCGCTGCGGAAGAGGTACGGCCTTCACGCAGCTCTGCAATCAGGGCCTCGCCACGCTTCTGCGCCTCCTCGGCGGCCTTTTCGGCGGCCAGGCGCTCGCGGATGTTCGCCGCGACCTGCTCCAGCGGTTGCTCCTTCGGCTTGTTGTGTTCCTTGACCCGCAGCACCACCACGGTGTCCGGATCCAGCTCGATGGCGCCACTGTTGGCGGCTTCTTCCAGCACCTCGGGGCTGAACGCGGTCTGCACGATCTGGCGGTTGGCAGCGATGCCGTCGCCCCCCGAACGTCCGAACGGCTGGCTGGTCTGGACCTTCAGGCCCATTTCCTGCGCCGGCTGGCTCAGGTCGGCGGCTTCGTAGGCGGAGCTTTCCAGGTCCTTGGTAGCCTCGACGAAACGCTGCTCGACCATCTGCTTCTTCAGTTCGTCCTCGAGCTTCGGCTTGAGGCTTTCCAGGCTCGGCACTTCCGGTGCCTGCACGCCCAGCAGCTTGATCAGGTGGTAGCCGTACGGAGTCTTCACCGGGGCGGATACCTCACCTTGCTTCAGCGCATACAGCGCCTCCTCGAACGCGGGGTCGTACACGCCGCGACCGGCGTAGCCCAGGTCGCCGCCGGTGGCGGCCGAGCCGATATCCTGGGAGAACTCCTTGGCCAGCGCGGCGAAATCCTCGCCCTTGGCCAGGCGAGCCTTGATCTCGTCGATCTTCGCCTTGGCCTGCTCGTCGCCGACCTTGTCGTTCACCTCGATCAGGATGTGGGCGGCATCGCGCTGCTCGGAGAGGTTGGCGATTTCCTTCTGGTACAACGCCTCGAGGTCTTCCTGCTTCACCTTGACCTGGTCGAAGAAGGAGGACTTCTTCAGTTCCACGTATTCGACGACCACCTGCTCGGGAGTCATGAACTCGCTCTTGTGGCCTTCGTAGAAGGCCTTCACCTCGTCCTCGCTCACGCTGCTCTTGGAGGCGTCGGCCTTGATCGCCAGGGTGGCGAAGTCGCGGGTCTGCTTCTCGAGGCGAGCGAAGGACTGCAATTCGTTGTCGGTGACGAAACCGGTGCCCGCCAGGCCGGCGCGAAGCTGGCCGATGAGCATTTCCTGGCCGAGCATCTGGCGGAACTGCATGCGGCTGTAGTTCATCTGGCGGATGACCTGGTCGAAGCGATCCGCGTTGAACTTGCCGTCGACCTGGAACTCGGGAGTTTGCAGGATCAACTGGTCCAGCGCCTGGTCGGAGAAGGCGAACTTGTCGTCCTTGGCGGCCTGGAGCAGCAGGGTACGCTCGATCAGCCCCTTCAGGGCCGCTTCCTTGAGCAGCTTGTCATCCAGCATGGATGGATCGAAATCCTTGCCCAGGCGTTGCAGCAGCTGGCGACGCTGCATGTCCACGGCCTGTTGGACTTCATTGAGACTGATATCGTCGCCGTTGACCTTGGCGGCCACGTTGGAGTGGTCGGTGGCCCGGATGATCGCGTCGAAGCCGGTCAGCGACAGGAGAACGATGATCACGCCAATGATGGTCTTGGCGATCCAGCCCTGGGAATTATCCCTGATGTTCTGCAGCATGCAGCCCCCAAAAACTGCCACGACCAGCCGTCTTGGGCGGCGCGGCGTGGGTAAGAGATGCGGATATAAGAAAGGCGCATCCGAGGATGCGCCTTCTCGTAACTGGCGGAGCGGACGGGACTCGAACCCGCGACCCCCGGCGTGACAGGCCGGTATTCTAACCGACTGAACTACCGCTCCGCAGCCAGGCCAGCCTTGGCCGACCTGGGTAGAACGAGTCCCAAAAGACGCTTAGTTGACAGCATCCTTCAGGGCTTTACCGGCTTTGAAGCCCGGGATCTTGGCAGCGGCGATCTTGATCGGCTTGCCAGTTTGCGGGTTGCGACCGGTGCGAGCAGCGCGCTCTTTGACAGCGAAGGTGCCGAAACCAACCAGCACGACGGAGTCACCAGCCTTCAGGGCGCCAGTGACGGACTCGATCACTGCGTCCAGTGCGCGACCGGCAACAGCTTTCGGGATATCAGCAGATGCGGCAATTGCATCGATCAGTTCCGACTTGTTCACTCTAAGTCCCCTTATTTCTGTTGAGTATGTTTCTATGTGTTAGGTGTAAGGAAATTCTGCGCTGGTAGGCCAACTGACTCAGCAAGTGCCGCTTTATAACAAGGGCCCAAAAACAGTGTCAAGAATACCTACCGACTAATGCGTGCTAATTCGCTCCTTGGAATCAGGCTCGCGTTTTTCATCCTTTGCAACCATCTCCGGAGCCGCATCGGGCAAGGGCTCCGGGGCGTATTGCAGCGCAATTTGCAGGACTTCGTCAATCCATTTAACCGGTTTAATAACCAGATCACTCTTAATATTGTCCGGAATTTCCTTCAGGTCGCGAACATTTTCCTCGGGAATGATCACCGTCTTGATCCCGCCGCGGTGCGCCGCCAAAAGTTTTTCTTTCAGCCCGCCGATCGCCAGCACCTGCCCACGCAGGGTGATCTCCCCGGTCATTGCCACGTCGGCGCGCACCGGGATCTGCGTGATCGCCGAAACCAGCGCCGTGCACATGCCGATGCCTGCGCTCGGGCCATCCTTCGGCGTAGCGCCTTCCGGAACGTGGATATGGATGTCACGCTTCTCGTGGAAGTCCGCCGCGATTCCTAGGCTCTGGGCGCGGCTGCGCACCACGGTCAACGCCGCGGTGATCGATTCCGCCATCACGTCACCCAGCGATCCGGTCTTGGTCAACTGGCCCTTGCCCGGTACCACGGCCGCCTCGATGGTAAGCAGCTCGCCGCCGACCTGGGTCCAGGCCAGCCCGGTCACCTGGCCGATCTGGTCCTGCTGTTCGGCGAGGCCATAACGGAACTTGCGCACGCCGAGGTAGTTCTCCAGCGTCTCGCTGGACACCACCGCCTGGATACGCTTGAGCTTAGCATGCTCCTTCACCGCCTTGCGGCAGACCTTGGCGATCTGCCGCTCGAGGCTGCGCACCCCGGCTTCGCGGGTGTAGTAGCGAATGATGTCGCGCAGGGCGCCTTCCTCGAAGGTCAGCTCGCCCTTCTTCAGGCCGTTGGCCTGGACCTGCTTCGGAATCAGGTACTTGGAGGCGATGTTGACCTTCTCGTCCTCGGTGTAGCCCGGCAGGCGGATGACTTCCATCCGATCCAGCAGGGGCGCCGGGATGTTCATCGAGTTCGCGGTGCAGAGGAACATCACGTCGGACAGGTCGTAGTCGACTTCCAGGTAGTGATCGTTGAAGTTGTGGTTCTGCTCCGGGTCGAGCACCTCGAGCAGCGCCGAGGCGGGATCCCCGCGCATGTCGCTGCCCATCTTGTCGATTTCGTCGAGGAGGAACAGCGGGTTGCGCACGCCGACCTTGGTCATCTTCTGGATCAGGCGGCCCGGCATAGAGCCGATATAGGTACGACGGTGACCGCGGATCTCGGCCTCGTCACGCACGCCGCCGAGCGCCATGCGCACGAACTTGCGATTGGTGGCGCGGGCGATGGATTCGGCCAGGGAGGTCTTGCCCACGCCGGGCGGCCCCACCAGGCAAAGGACCGGGCCCTTGAGCTTCTTCACCCGCTTTTGCACGGCGAGATACTCGAGAATGCGCTCCTTGACCTCTTCCAGGCCGTAATGGTCGGCATCGAGGATGTCTTCCGCCTTGGCGAGATCATGGCGCACCTTGCTCTCGGCCTTCCACGGCACGTTCAGCAGCCAGTCTATGTAGGAACGCACCACGGTGGCTTCCGCCGACATCGGCGACATCTGCTTGAGCTTGTTCAGCTCGGCAGTGGCCTTGGTGTGCGCCTCCTTGGTCAGGCCGGCGGCGTCGATGCGCTTCTTCAGCTCCTCGACTTCGTTGTGCCCTTCGTCGATATCGCCGAGTTCCTTCTGAATGGCCTTCATCTGCTCATTCAGGTAGTACTCGCGCTGGCTGCGCTCCATCTGCTTCTTGACCCGGCCGCGGATACGCTTTTCCACCTGCAGCAGGTCGATCTCGGCATCCAGCAGCGCCAGGACATGCTCGACCCGCGACGACAGGTCGGTGATCTCCAGGATGTCCTGCTTCTGCTCGATCTTCAGCGCCATGTGCGCGGCCATGGTATCGACCAGCCTGCTCGGCTCGTCGATGCTGTTCAGCGAAGAAAGCACCTCGGCGGGGACTTTCTTGCCCAACTGGACGTATTGCTCGAACTGGCTCAGCAGGCTGCGAGTGAAGACCTCGGCCTCGCGCTCGCCGACATTGGCGTCATCGATGGCCTGGACCGCGGCACGAATGTGCCCTTCCTCCTCGATGAAGCGCTCGACCTGGCCGCGCTGCTCGCCTTCGACCAGCACCTTGACGGTGCCATCCGGCAGCTTGAGCAACTGCAGCACGGTAGCGACCGTACCCATGCGGTACAGGCCATCTTCGCCCGGATCGTCGTCCGCGGGGTTTTTCTGCGCCAGCAGGAGGATTTGCTTGTCGCCGGTCATCGCTGCCTCCAGGGCCTCGATGGACTTTTCCCGACCGACGAACAACGGGATGACCATGTGCGGGTACACCACCACGTCACGTAGCGGCAGCAAGGGCAATTCGACGAGTGTTTTCATAATGTCGGCTCTACAGCGGCACTTGGCCACGAAACAGATAGGAAGACCTTTCAGCCTAAGATGGGGTTAGGCCCGGGAAAAAACAAGCGTGCCAGTCGGAAAAGAAAAGGGGCCCGAAGGCCCCTGCTCTTTCATGCCTCAGGCGCAGCCTTGGCTGGCTTTTCGCTGTTCTCGTAGATCATCAGGGGTTGCGACGAGCCATCGATGACACTCTCATCGATGACCACCTTGCTGACATCCTGCTGGGAGGGAATCTCGTACATGGTATCGAGAAGGATACCTTCGAGAATTGAACGCAAGCCACGTGCACCGGTCTTGCGTTCGAGCGCCTTGCGGGCAACCGCCTTGAGGGCGTCCGGACGGAATTCGAGGTCGACGCCTTCCATCTCGAACAGCTTGGCGTACTGCTTGGTGAGAGCGTTCTTCGGCTCGGTCAGGATCTGCATGAGCGCAGCCTCGTCGAGTTCATCAAGAGTCGCGATCACCGGCAAACGCCCTACAAACTCGGGAATGAGACCGAACTTGACGAGATCTTCCGGCTCGACTTCCTTGAACGCCTCGCCGACCTTCTTGCCCATCTCCTGACTGCGCACTTCGGCATTGAAACCGATGCCGCCGCGCGCGGAACGGTTCTGGATGACCCGCTCCAGACCGGCGAAAGCGCCGCCGCAGATGAACAGGATGTTGCGCGTATCGACCTGCAGGAACTCCTGCTGCGGATGCTTGCGACCGCCCTGCGGCGGTACCGAGGCAACGGTGCCCTCGATGAGCTTCAGCAGGGCCTGCTGCACACCCTCGCCGGAGACGTCGCGAGTGATGGAGGGGTTGTCCGATTTCCGGGAAATCTTGTCGATCTCGTCGATGTAGACGATGCCCATCTGGGCCTTCTCCACATCGTAATCGCACTTCTGCAAGAGTTTCTGGATGATGTTCTCGACATCCTCGCCCACGTAGCCCGCTTCCGTCAGCGTGGTCGCATCGGCGATGGTGAACGGCACGTTCAGCAGACGTGCGAGGGTCTCGGCCAGCAGGGTCTTGCCCGAGCCGGTTGGGCCGATCATCAGAATGTTGCTCTTGCCGAGCTCGATATCGTCCTTCTTGTCACGCTGGTTGAGGCGCTTGTAGTGGTTGTATACCGCTACCGCCAGAACCTTCTTGGCCCGCTCCTGCCCGATCACGTACTGATCGAGGATGGTGCGGATCTCTTTCGGCGCCGGAAGTTTGTGCCCACTACTTTCCGCCTGCGCTTCCTGCACCTCCTCGCGGATGATGTCATTGCACAGGTCGACACACTCGTCGCAGATAAAGACCGAGGGGCCGGCAATCAACTTGCGCACTTCGTGCTGGCTCTTGCCGCAGAAGGAGCAATACAGCAGCTTGCCGTTGTCCTCGCCGTTGCGGGTATCAGTCATTCGATCGATCCAATGGGTAGCTTCAAACACAAGATGAAGGCAATTGTGGGCATTTTCAAGCCCACGAGGCGGCCGAATGTCTCGACCGCCAGTATTGCGGAGCCTTAGACGGCCAGGTCGCGCTGGGTCATGACCTTGTCGATCAGGCCATACTTGACGGCTTCGTCACCGCTCATGAAGCGGTCACGATCGGTATCGCGGGCAATGACGTCCAGGGGCTGGCCGGTGTGGTGCGCCAGGATCTGGTTCAGACGCTCCTTGATGAAGAGGATTTCCTTGGCATGGATCTCGATATCCGAGGCCTGGCCCTGGAAACCGCCCAGCGGCTGGTGGATCATCATCCGCGAATGCGGCAGGCAGTAGCGCTTGCCGGCGGCACCGCCCGCAAGCAGCAGGGCACCCATGCTGCACGCCTGACCGATACAGGTGGTCGAGACGTTGGGCTTGATGAACTGCATGGTGTCGTAGATGGACATCCCGGCAGTCACCGAGCCACCCGGCGAGTTGATGTAGAGATGAATGTCCTTCTCGGGATTTTCAGCCTCCAGGAACAGCAACTGGGCAACCACCAGGTTGGCCATGTAGTCCTCGACCTGGCCGACCAGGAAGATGATCCGCTCCTTCAGCAGGCGCGAATAGATGTCGTAGGCGCGCTCGCCGCGGGCGGACTGCTCCACCACCATGGGCACCAGGCCACCGGCGGCCTGGATATCGGGAACGTGCGGAATAAAAGAGTTGCGAGACATGTCTTGCGATCACTCCCTAACAGATAGTGAAGCCTCAAAGACGCACAAGCCAGCACTAAGGCTGGCTTGTGGGATTCGAACGAGAGGAACGAATCAGGCCGCTTGCGGAGCTTCGGCCGGCTTGACCGCTTCTTCGTAGGATACCTGCTTATCGGTCACAGTGGCCTTTTGCAGGACAGTATCTACGACTTGTTCTTCCAGTACAACAGAACGGACTTCGTTCAGCTGGGGCTCGTTCTTGAAGTACCAGGCGACGACCTGCTCGGGCTCCTGGTAGGCCGAGGCCATTTCCTCGATCATTTCGCGAACGCGACCTTCGTCGGCCTTCAGCTCGTGCTGCTTGACCACTTCGGCGACGATCAGGCCCAGCACCACACGGCGCTTGGCCTGCTCTTCGAACAGCTCGGCCGGCAGTTGGTCAGGCTTGATGTTGCCACCGAACTGCTGGACGGCCTGCACGCGCAGACGGTTCACTTCGTTGCCGATCAGGGCCTTGGGCACTTCGATCGGGTTGGCCTGCAGCAGACCTTCCATGACCTGGTTCTTGACCTTGGACTTGATCGCCTGGCGCAACTCGCGCTCCATGTTCTTCTGCACTTCGGCGCGGAAGCCATCGAGACCGGTTTCCTTCACGCCGAACAGAGCGAAGAACTCTTCGTTCAGTTCCGGCAGCTTGGGCTCGGCTACGCTATTGACGGTAACGGTGAACTCGGCAGCCTTGTTGGCCAGGTCCAGGTTCTGGTAGTCCTCGGGGAAGGTCAGGTTGAGCACGCGCTCTTCACCGGCCTTCGCCCCCACCAGCCCTTCTTCGAAGCCGGCGATCATGCGACCGGAGCCCAGCACCAGCAGGGTGCCCTTGGCGGAACCGCCGGCGAAGGCTTCGCCGTCGATCTTGCCGACGAAGTCGATGTTCAACTGGTCATCGTTCTGGGCGGCACGCTCGACCACTTCGAAACGGGTGTTCTGCTTGCGCAGGACATCGAGCATGTTGTCGACATCAGCATCGGAAACTTCGGCCTGCAGGCGCTCGACCTTGATGTCTTCCAGGCCGGAAACGGTAAATTCCGGGAAGACTTCGAAGGTTGCGATGTATTCCAAGTCCTTGCCTTTCTCGAAGGACTTGGGCTCTACCGACGGCGAACCGGCCGGATTCAGCTTCTGCTCGACCACGGCTTCGTAGAAGGTTTCCTGAATCAGATCGCCCATGGCTTCCTGGCGCGCGGAAGCTTCGTAGCGCTGACGAATGACACTCATCGGCACCTTGCCGGGGCGGAAACCTGGAATCTTGGCACGACGGGCGGTCTGCTGCAGACGCTTGTTGACTTCGGTCTCGATACGCTCGGCAGGCACACCAACGGTCATGCGGCGCTCAAGAGCGGAAGTGCTTTCAACAGAAACTTGCATGGATATTCCTCGTTGCACAGACGTAAGCCGGTCCTTCCGGCTCCCAGAATCAAGGGCATGCATTCTAGTAGAGGGAAAAGCAGAAGTCACCCCGCCAGGGTGCAGGCGGATCCCCGGGGTGTTTCCGGCCGCTTCCGCCGATCGCAGCCCGGTCTCGAACGAGTCGCTGGAGCTTCGCCGGAAGCGGGTGCATATAATGCCAGCCGATTCCGCTCCGACCGATGAAACCCTATGGACTGCCCTACCCTCAGCAAGGTATTGCTCGTCGAAGACGACCAGAAGCTCGCCCGCCTGATCGCCAGCTTCCTTTCCCAGCATGGTTTCGAAGTGCGCCAGGTGCATCGCGGTGATGCCGCGTTCGCCGCTTTCCTCGACTTCAAGCCGCAAGTGGTGGTTCTCGACCTCATGCTCCCCGGACAGAATGGTCTGCAGGTGTGCCGGGAGATCCGCCGGGTCGCGAACCTGCCGATCCTCATACTCACCGCCCAGGAGGACGATCTCGATCACATCCTCGGCCTGGAGTCCGGCGCCGACGACTACGTGATCAAGCCGATCGAGCCACCGGTACTGCTCGCCCGCCTGCGCGCCCTGATGCGCCGGCACGCGCCCCTTCCCGCCTCCCCGGAAAGCCTGACATTCGGCAAGCTGAACATCGACCGACGGCGGCGCGAAGCGGAACTCGAAGGCCGCGGCATAGAACTGACCACGATGGAGTTCGAGCTGCTCTGGCTGCTGGCCAACCAGGCAGGGGAAATACTTTCCCGCGACGAGATCCTCAACCAGATCCGCGGCATCGGCTTCGACGGCCTGAACCGCAGCGTCGACGTCTGCATCAGCAAGCTGCGCAATAAACTGAAGGACAATCCGCGCGAGCCGGTCCGGATCAAGACCGTCTGGGGCAAGGGCTACCTGTTCAACCCGCTGGGCTGGGAACTCTGAATGCTGCGCCTGTTCCTGCGCCTCTACCTGCTGCTGGCCCTGGGGTTCGCTGCCGCGATCTTCGTGGTCGACCATGTCATCGACGCGTTCTACGACAGCATCGTCGAGAACTATCACCGCGACGCCGTTCGCGGCCAGGCCTATTCGCTGGTGGAAAAGCTGGCCCCGCTGGACCAGGCCGGACGCCAGCGACAGCTCGAAGACTGGCGCCCCCACTACGGGCTCGAGCTGAGCCTGACGGATGCCAGGCAGGCGAAGCTGACGCAGGAAGAGCAGGCCCTCCTCGACAAGAACCTGCTGGTGGTACGCGAGGACTTTACGGAATTCATCAGCCGCATCGACGCGGGTCCGCAGCTGCTCGACATCAAGCTGCCGCCGGAACCCTCGCTGACCCCACTGTTCACCGTGCTGGCCTACATCCTGCTCGGCGTGCTGGTCGGCATCGCCCTGCTGGTATGGGTCCGCCCGCACTGGCGCGACCTCGAGACCCTGCGCCTGGCCGCGCAACGCTTCGGCGATGGCGACCTGTCATCGCGCACGCGCATTTTCCGACGCTCCGATATCCGCACCCTGGCCCAGCACTTCAACCAGATGGCCGACCGCATCGAAAGCCTGATCAGCAACCAGCGCGAACTGACCAACGCGGTATCCCACGAATTGCGCACGCCGATCTCCCGCCTGTCCTTCGAACTCGAGCAATTGAACAAGCAGGTCGACGCCGAAGTACGCCACGACCTGATAGAGGACATGCGCGCCGACCTCGGCGAACTGGAGGAAATGGTCTCCGAACTGCTGACCTACGCCCGCCTGGAGCACGGCAACGTCGGGAGCCACCGGGAAATCGTCGACGCCGCGAGCTGGCTGGATAGCGTCGTCGCCGACGTCGCCCTGGAAGCCGAAGCCGCCGGAGTCACCTGCGAGATCAGCGCCTGCCAGGTCGAACAGATCCGCATCGAGCCTCGCTTCATGGCGCGCGCCGTGATCAACCTGCTGCGCAACGCCATTCGCCACGCACACTCGCGCGTCGAAATCGCCCTCCTCGATCAAGGCGACAGCTGTCAGATACGGGTCAACGACGACGGCCCCGGGATACCGGCGGACGCCCGGCAGAAGATCTTCGAACCCTTTTCGCGCCTGGACGACAGCCGCGATCGCAGCACCGGCGGCTTCGGCCTGGGCCTGGCGATCGTCCGCCGGGTCGCGCAATGGCACGGCGGCTATGCGGAAGCGCTGGAAACGCCGCAGGGAGGCGCCTCCTTCCGCCTGACCTGGGAGCGGCCCCGTTGACAGCGGAGGCTTAACAATCTTTCACAGATTGCTGACAAAGCCGTAAGGATTGCCAGCCAGGCCCGCCCTAGCATGGGACACCTCGCCTTTCCGCCAGGTATTCCATGTTTCGCGCCATGCACCTTCCCCTTCTCGGCTGCCTGCTCGGCACCAGCGGCTGCCACGGCCTGCCACCCGCCCCGCCAGCGCCGAGCGCCGCCGTGGGCAACTACGGCGAGGTCATCGACTATCTGCAACGCCACATCCGCCGGGAAATGGAAAGGCAGGACGTGCCCGGCCTGGCACTGGCATTGGTCGACGACCAGCAACTGGTCTGGGCTCGCGGTTTCGGCTATGCCGACCGACAGCACAGGATCAACGCCAGCGAGCACACCGCATTCCACGCCGGCGACCTGTCCAAGCTACTGATCGCCAGCGCGACCCTGCAACTGGCCGAACGCGGCCAACTCTCTCTCGACGCTCCGCTCCAGGACACCTTGCGCGAGTTCTACGTACGCTCACGCTTCCATGCCGACCAGAGCGAGGCGGATCGCGCGATCACTTTCCGCCGGCTGCTCAGCCATCAGTCCGGCCTTCCTGGCGAACACCTGCCGCCCCTGTTCGGCGAACGCCCGAACTCACTCGGCCAACTGCCGGCGAAAGTATCCGGTGTCTGGCTGAGCAATCCGCCGGGAACCCAGGTCGCCCATTCCAACCTTGGCTACGAACTGGTCGGCGCGGCCATCGAGCGCAACACCGGAAAGCACTTCGAGCAGCACATGCGGGAGCACCTGCTGGACCCTTTGCAGATGACTCGCTCCAGCTTCGCCAGGAACGCCCTGCCCCAGGCGCAACGCGCCCACGGCTACAGCGGCGGCGGTCGCCCCGGCTCCGCCAGCGACCTCCCGGTCAACGATCTGTGGAGCAGCCCGGTCGACCTCAGCCGCTTCGTCCGCATGCTGTTCGCCAACGGGCGCCACAAGGAGCGCCAGCTTCTCAGGAAACACTCCGTCGAGGAGATGTTCCGCCAGCAGAACGCCGGCAATGCCCTGGACTTCGACTGCCAGGTGGGCCTGGCCTGGTTCCTCAGCCCGTGCGGCTCCGCGCCGCTGGAAGGGGGCATCCGTCACTATGAGTACGCCAGCGCCACCCCAGGATTCAGCGCCCACCTGGTTCTGCTGCCGGAACAGCGCCTCGCCGCCATTGTCATGAGCAACGCCGATGACCGCGGTTCGCTCACCGCCTCCCTGGCCCGGCAAGCGGCGTCGCTCATGCTGCAGGTCAGGCAGGGCGCTCGTCGCCCCGCCGTACAGCCCCCCCCCGCGCGGGCCCCCGCACTGAAGGTGCCGAGCCCGGAGGACCGGCGACAGCTATACGGTCGCTACGCAACCCGCCAAGGCCAGGTTCGCCTGCACGAGCGCAGGGGTCGCCTGTACGCGGATTTCGGCGAACAACGCGTGGAACTGTTGCGCGACACCTCGGGCTGGCTGCAGATGAGAAAAAGACTGCTGGGGTTCTGGCCCGTCGGCATGGACAGCGCCGGACAGTTGCAACTGGACGTGGTCAGCTACGGCCAACGCCGAATCCTGGTGTCCCGCCGCCACGGCCAGGCCGCCTACCTCGGCGAGCGCATCGAGCCGCCCCCCCTGCCCCAGGCCTGGACCGAAGCCGTCGGCACCTACCGCGTCGCCAGCACGGGCCGGCACAGCTACCTGAACGGCCTGAGCATCAGGATCGAAGACGGCTTCCTGCTGGTGCGCGGGCAAGCCGGAGGAACCCGCTCCGGCGAGTTCATCCTGCAACCCATCGACAGCGCACACGCCGTCCTGGCCGGCAGCGGCCAGGGCCTGGGAGACACCTTCAGTCGCGACTTCGACGGTCTGAACGCGCTCGGCTACCGCTTCGCCCAGCAAGACACCAAGGCACGTCCCTGGCCGCAACGGAAGGAGTCCCCATGAGAAGCCCCTCCCTGTGCCTCGCCGGCACGCTCGCCAGCCTCTGCTCCGCCGCTGTCGCCGAAGAGTGGCATGACAGCATCGGCCTGGGCGTCCTGGTGGAACACCGTTTCTGAAACGCACCGAGAGAGAATACGAACATGTTCACCGCCTTCGCCTTCCGCGGCCGCCAACCTTATACCGTTCGCCGGAACACAGCCCAGGGCGCGACCTTGCGCCCGAAACTGGCGAACCGGCCGGATGCGCCGGCTTCCGCCGGGAAGTCCTGAACTGCGGAGCGTCTACGGCCTCATTGGCAACGGATCACGCCGCTGGCGATTTCGTCGTCGATGGAGCGCAGCGCATCGGCATCCTGGTGCATCTGCTCGATCACCTCGAGCAGGCGCTGCGCCAGCTTCGGATCGTTCGCCCGCTCGACGGCGCGCATGACCTCGACCGCAGCCGATTCATGATTGTTCGCCATCTGCTTGAGAGCCTTGCGCAAGCGCTGCTCGGTCCATTTCATCGACATGTCGCTTCACCCAGACTGCATATACGGACCCGCCAGGAACGACAGGCTCGCTTAAGAGCGCCGGACCCGGAACAAGTTCAACCTGCCGTCGCGCCCATGAGGGCGGATTGGGTACCGGAAAGGCAAGCGGAGAAGAGATCGTGAAGCGCAAACGAAAACGCCAGGCACAAGGCCTGGCGCTTCGAAATATGGGGTGGACGATGGGAATCGAACCCACGACACCAGGAGCCACAATCCTGTGCTCTACCAACTGAGCTACGCCCACCATATCGTGAATCGTGCCGGACGTTCCGGCTTCAACCGCAGCGGCCGGACAAGCCGAGCCTGAAGGTGGTGCGGACGGAGAGACTCGAACTCTCACGCCTTGCGGCGCTGGAACCTAAATCCAGTGTGTCTACCAATTCCACCACGTCCGCGGGACACTGCTTGGAAATGAAAACGCCAGGCCCCGGGCCTGGCGCTTCGGAATATGGGGTGGACGATGGGAATCGAACCCACGACACCAGGAGCCACAATCCTGTGCTCTACCAACTGAGCTACGCCCACCATATTACGACTTGCGGTAAAACATCGCCTGCTTCTTGCCGATTCGCCGAATGGCGCACCCGGCAGGACTCGAACCTGCGACCATCCGCTTAGAAGGCGGATGCTCTATCCAGCTGAGCTACGGGCGCTTTATTCATCTGCATTCAATGCTGAGCGCAAACTTTAAGCTCTGGCAATCACAAAGTCAGCAACCGACTTGCTTTACCTCTTACCCTGCGTCCGGCTGTGCTCGGCAAGCGGGGCGCATGTTATACAGGGGGCGAAAGGCCGTCAACGGGTTTTTTAAAAAAATTCAGCTATATAAAGGAGTTACGGCAAATCCACGGGTCGCCTCCTTTGCCCCGGGCGGCGTCCATGCGAAAATGCGCGTCCTTTTTCCACCCGATTCGATGGTTACCCTTCCGACATGACCGCACAACTGATCGACGGCAAAGCGATCGCCGCCAACCTTCGCCAGCAGATAGCCCAACGCGTGACCGAGCGCCGCCAGCAAGGCCTGCGCGTTCCCGGCCTGGCGGTGATCCTGGTCGGCACCGATCCGGCCTCTCAGGTCTATGTGGCGCACAAGCGCAAGGACTGCGAGGAAGTCGGCTTTCTCTCCCAGGCCTACGATCTTCCCGCCGAAACCAGCCAGGACGACCTGCTGGCCCTGATCGACCGCCTGAACGACGACCCCGCCATCGACGGCATCCTGGTCCAGCTACCCCTGCCCGCCCACCTGGACGCCTCCCTGCTGCTGGAGCGCATCCACCCGGACAAGGACGTGGACGGTTTCCATCCCTACAACATCGGCCGCCTGGCCCAGCGCATGCCCCTCCTGCGCCCCTGCACCCCGAAAGGCATCATGACCCTGCTCGCCAGCACCGGCGCCGACCTGTACGGCATGGATGCGGTCGTGGTCGGCGCCTCGAACATCGTCGGCCGGCCCATGGCTCTGGAGTTGCTGCTGGGTGGCTGCACCGTCACCGTGACCCACCGCTTCACCCGCGACCTGGCCGACCATGTGTCGCGCGCCGACCTGGTGGTGGTCGCTGCCGGCAAGCCGGGACTGGTCAAGGGCGAGTGGATCAAGGAAGGCGCCATCGTCATCGACGTCGGCATCAACCGCCAGGCCGACGGCCGACTGGTCGGCGACGTGGAATACGAAGTGGCAGCGCAACGCGCCAGCTGGATCACCCCGGTGCCGGGCGGCGTCGGGCCGATGACCCGCGCCTGCCTGCTGGAAAATACCCTGCACGCCGCCGAACACCTGCACGACTGAGGTCGCCGGTAATGAAAAGCCCCGCGTTCGCGGGGCTTTTCATTTATCGCTGCGGGTTCAGTCGGCCAGGCGCCAGGTAGTGCCGCCCTTGCCATCCTCCAGCACCACGCCCATGGCGGTGAGCCGATCGCGAATCCGGTCGGACTCCGCCCAGTTCTTCGCCGCCCGCGCCTCCAGGCGCGCCTGGATCAGCGCCTCGACCTCGGCCGCATCGACCTTGCCCTCGGCGCCCGCCTGCAGGAAGGCTTCCGGCTCCAGTTGCAGCACCCCCAGCAGGCCAGCCAACTGCTTCAGGCGCGCGGCCAGCGCGGCCGCCGCCGACAGGTCGCTTTCGCGCAGACGATTGACCTCCCGCGCCAGCTCGAACAGCACCGAGCAGGCACCCGCGGTATTGAAGTCGTCGTCCATCGCCGCGGCGAAGCGCTCGACATACTCCGCCGCTTCCGCCGGCGCCGCCTCGGGCAGCCCCTTGAGCGCGTTGTAGAAACGGTCCAGGGCCGCCTTGGCCTCGCGCAGGTTCTCCTCCGAGTAGTTGATCGGACTGCGGTAATGGCTGGCGATCAGCAGGTAACGCACCACTTCGGGGTGATATTTCTCCAGCACTTCGCGGATGGTGAAGAAATTGCCCAGCGACTTGGACATCTTCTCGCCGTTGATGGTGATCATCCCGCAGTGCAGCCAGGACTTGGCGTAGGGCTTGCCGGTCGCGGCCTCGCTCTGGGCGATCTCGTTCTCGTGATGAGGGAACTCCAGGTCGTTGCCACCGCCATGGATGTCGAAGGAATCGCCCAGGCAGCAGGTGGACATCACCGAGCATTCGATGTGCCAGCCCGGGCGCCCCTCGCCCCAGGGCGACGACCAGCTCGGTTCGCCCGGCTTGGCGCCCTTCCAGAGCACGAAATCGAGCGGATCCTCCTTCGCTTCGCCCGGCTCGATCCGCGCACCGATGCGCAGGTCCTCGACCCGCCGCCGCGACAACTTGCCGTAGCCAGCGAACTTGCCGACCCGGTAGTACACGTCACCGTTGCCCGGCGCGTAGGCATAGCCCTTGTCGATCAGGGTCTGGATCATCGCGTGCATGCCGGCGATGTGATCGGTGGCGCGCGGCTCCTGGTCCGGCTTGAGGATGTTCAGCCGGGCCTCGTCCTCGTGCATCGCCGCGATCATGCGCTCGGTCAGCACATCGAACGGCTCGCCGTTCTCGTTGGCGCGATTGATGATCTTGTCATCGATATCGGTGATGTTGCGTACGTACGTCAGGTCGTAGCCACGGTGGCGCAACCAGCGGGTGATCACGTCGAACGCCACCATGCTGCGGCCGTGGCCCAGATGGCAGTAGTCGTACACGGTCATGCCACACACGTACATGCGCACCTGGTTGCCGACCAGCGGCGTGAAGACTTCTTTGGTCTTGCTCAGCGTGTTGTAGATCTGCAGCACGGTCTTTCCTCAGCCCTGTCCCCAGGAGTCACGCAGGGTGACGGTACGGTTGAACACCGGCTTGCCCGGCCTGGAGTCCTTCAGGTCGGCGACGAAATAGCCTTCGCGCTCGAACTGGAAGCGATCCTCCGGGTTCGCCTGGCCCAGCGACGGCTCGGCGCGACAGCCGGTCAGTACCTGCAGGGAGTCGGCGTTGATGTTGTCGAGGAAGCTGCCGCCCTCTTCCGCCTTCTCCGGATTGGCCGAGCGGAACAGCCGATCGTACAGGCGCACTTCGCACTCGACGCTGCCCTCGGCCGGCACCCAGTGGATCACGCCCTTGACCTTGCGGCCTTCCGGGTTCTTGCCCAGGGTGTCCGGATCGTAGCTGCAGCGCAGTTCGACGATATTGCCGTCGGCATCCTTGATCGCTTCGTCGGCACGGATCACGTAGCTGCCGCGCAGACGCACCTCGCCACCGGGGATCAGGCGCTTGTAGCCGGCCGGCGGGACTTCCTCGAAGTCACCGGCATCGATGAACAGCTCGCGACCGAACGGCAGTACGCGCACTCCCATGTCTTCCTTCGGATGACGCGGCAACTCGAGGTTCTCCACCTGCCCTTCGGGGTAGTTGGTGATCACCACCTTGAGCGGTTTCAGCACGCACATGGCACGCGGCGCGGTGGCGTCCAGGTGGTCGCGGATGCTGAACTCGAGCATGCCGATGTCGACCACGCCGCTGGCACGGTTCACTCCGATCATCTCGCAGAAGTTGCGGATCGACTCCGGGGTGTAGCCGCGGCGGCGATAGCCGGACAGGGTCGACATCCGCGGATCGTCCCAGCCGCTGACATGGCCTTCGTCGACCAGTTGCTTGAGCTTGCGCTTGCTGGTCACGGTGTAGTTCAGGTTGAGCCGGGAGAATTCGTACTGGCGCGGTTGCGCAGGTACCGGCAGGTTGGCCAGGAACCACTCGTAGAGCGGACGATGGTCTTCGAATTCCAGGGTGCAGATCGAATGGGTGATGCCCTCGATGGCGTCCGACTGACCGTGGGTGAAGTCGTAGCTCGGGTAGATGCACCACTTGTCGCCGGTCTGGTGGTGATGCGCATGGCGGATGCGGTACAGGATCGGATCGCGCAGGTTCATGTTCGGCGAACCCATGTCGATCTTCGCCCGCAGCGAACGGGCGCCGTCGGGGAACTCACCGGCCTTCATGCGGGCGAACAGGTCGAGGTTCTCCTCCACCGAACGGTCACGGTAAGGGCTGTTGCGGCCCGGCTCGGTGAGGGTGCCGCGGTATTCGCGCATTTCCTCGGGACCGAGGTCGCAGACGAACGCCTTGCCGGCCTTGATCAGCTCGATGGCCCAGGCATGCAACTGGTCGAAATAGTTGGAGGCATAGCAGACCTCGCCGGACCACTGGAAGCCCAGCCACTTGATGTCGGCCTCGATGGCATCGATGTACTCCTGGTCTTCCTTGGCCGGGTTGGTGTCATCGAAGCGCAGATGGCAATCGCCAGCGAATTCCTGGGCCAGGCCGAAGTTCAGGCAGATCGACTTGGCGTGGCCGATGTGCAGGTAACCGTTGGGCTCCGGGGGGAAACGGGTGACGATCTTCGCGTGCTTGCCGGCATCCAGGTCGGCTTGAACGATCTGGCGCAGGAAGTTCGGGGCGGCGGTGGTCTCTGGCTTGCTCATGGGATCCTTGGTCATGCTCTCGCCCGACCAGGGTAGGCCGGGCAAATCAAAGCGCTTATCATAGCCGAAGCTGTCAACCCCCTGACAGGCCTTCGATTTTCACGACAAAGCGGATTACCCACATGATCAAGCTGCATACCAACCATGGCGTCATCACCCTGAAGCTCGATGAAGAGAAAGCCCCGGAAACCGCGGCGAACTTCAAGGAGTACGTGAAAAGCGGCCACTACGACAACACCGTCTTCCACCGCGTGATCAACAACTTCATGATCCAGGGCGGCGGTTTCGAGCCGGGCATGAAGCAGAAGCCCACTCGCGCACCGATCAAGAACGAAGCCAACAACGGCCTGACCAACAAGGTCGGCAGCATCGCCATGGCTCGTACCATGGACCCGCATTCGGCCAGCGCGCAGTTCTTCATCAACGTCGCCGACAACGATTTCCTCAACCATACCGCCCCCACCACCCAGGGCTGGGGCTATGCCGTCTTCGGCGAAGTGGTCGAGGGCATGGACGTGGTCAACAAGATCAAGGGCGTGGCCACCACCATGCGCAGCGGCCACCAGGACGTGCCGGCCGAGGACGTGATCATCGAGAAGGCCGAAATCGTCGAAGAATGAAGCGATGAGCGTCCTGTTCATCTCGGACCTGCATCTCGAAGCGGAACGCCCGGACATCACCCGGGCGTTTCTGTCTTTCCTCGATGAGCGCGCCCGTCGGGCCGAGGCCCTGTACATCCTCGGCGACTTCTTCGAAGCCTGGATCGGCGACGACGGCATGGACGCCTTCCAGCGCTCCATCGCCCAGTCCCTGCGCCAGGTGGCCGACGACGGTACGCGCATCTACCTGATGCACGGCAATCGCGACTTCCTCATTGGCAAGGCGTTCTGCCGCGAGGCCGGATGCACGCTGCTGCCCGACCCGAGCGTGATCGACCTGTACGGCGAGCCGGTATTGCTGATGCACGGGGACAGCCTGTGCACCCGAGACGAGGCTTACATGCGCCTGCGCCGCTGGCTGCGCAACCCGCTCACGCTCTGGGTACTGCGCCACCTGCCGCTGGCCACCCGGCACAAGCTGGCACGCAAGCTGCGCAAGGAAAGCCGCGCGCAGACCCGCATGAAAGCCGTCGACATCATCGATGTCACGCCCGAAGAAGTGCCCCGGGTCATGCGCGGGCATGGCGTGCGTACCCTGATCCATGGCCACACTCATCGGCCGGCCGAACACCCGCTGGACATCGACGGCCAGCCCGCCCGGCGCATCGTGCTCGGCGACTGGGACCGCCAGGGCTGGGCCCTGGAGATCGACGCCAACGGCCATCGCCAGGCGCCCTTCCCGCTCTGACCCACCCCAGGCCCGCCATGCGGGCCTTTCAGCGAAGCATTATGCGATTCGCATTTTTTCCGCCGTCCATCTTGACGTCGCGGGCCACCTTTCAGCAGGATCGCGCTCCCCCACCCCGCATCAAGGAATGATCGTGATCATCTCGAAGGGAAACCTGATCAAGTTCGTCGCCGCCCCCCTCGGCGTGCTCGCCCTCGGCTTCGGCCTGTTCAACGGCGTGTTCTTCTATAACGAAGCCGGCTTCATGACCCACGTA
This sequence comes from Pseudomonas sp. HMSC067G02, assembly GCF_001813485.1. Lineage (NCBI taxonomy): Bacteria > Pseudomonadati > Pseudomonadota > Gammaproteobacteria > Pseudomonadales > Pseudomonadaceae > Pseudomonas > Pseudomonas sp. HMSC067G02. Next base: position 246,202 of record NZ_KV812708.1, on the reverse strand, counting down.
AGGACCATCTTCGGCGACGAGAAGATCGTCGATGACGTCGGCTACGCGACCAAGTGGTTCGGTCGCGCCACCACCTGGAAGAAGGCCATCAGCGTGCAGTCCGTGCTGGTCATGGACGATAACGACACCAATCCGGACAACGACGGCCTCGGCGCCACCATCGAGGCTTTCCCGATCGTGTTCCTCGGCAACGTCGACGCCAAGGTCGAATCTTCCGCGCGCTTTCGCCTGCCCGGCGGCGAGCCGTTCCTGAAGATGGCCCAGGAATACCGCAACCCGGACAATTTCATCCGCACCGCACTGGTGCCGGCGATCAAGGAAACCCTCCAGGCCACCGCTTCGCTGATGAGCGCCGACGACTACTACGCCGGAGCCCGCAGCGAATTCGCCGCCGAGTTCGAGAACCAGCTCAACGACGGCCTGTACCTGATCAAGCGCAAGGAAGTCCGCGGGCCGCGCGGCGCCATTCCGCACCAGACCGCGATCCTCCAGGCCGGCACTGAGCAGGGAGCGTTCGGCGACAACAACGCCAGCCAGTTCGTCACCGAGAAGGTCACCGATGCCAAGGGCATCCCGGTACGCAAGCAACAGCAGTTCCGCAAGTTCGGCGTCGAGGTGGTGGAAGCGCGGATCACCAACGTCGATCCCAACCCGCAGTACAAGCAGCGCATGGTCAAGGTCCAGCAGGCGCTCGCCGAGCTGGCGGTGGCGCGGCAGAACCGCCTGAAGGAAGAAGAGGAAAAGCTGCTGGTCACCGCCCGCGGCGAGAAGGAAGTCGAGGCCAAGCGCCAGGAAACCCTGCGCGACCAGATCGAACGCACCACCCAGGCGGAAACCGACAAGCAATTGGCGGTGATCAACGCCGAGCGCGAGAAGCAGCGCGCCGAGATCGAGAAGCAGACCGCCGAACTGCTGCGCGACAAGGCCACGGTGACCGCCCAGGCCACCAAGATCACCGCCGACGCCGAGGCCTACGCCCGCGAAGCGGTGATCAAGGCGGACGGCGCGTTGCAGCCGAAGCTCGACGCGCTGATCGCGATCAACAAGGTCTGGGCCGAAGCCGCCGCCCAGGCCCCCGTCCCCAGCGTAATGATGGGCGCCGGCGCCAACGGCGCGGCAAGCCGCCAGGACGAGATCGGCCAGCTGATGGGCGTTCTGGCGACCAAGGCCGCCCGCGACCTGGCCCTCGACCTCAAGGTCAAGGACTGATTCAGGCAGCAAAAAAAGCGCCCCGCGGGGCGCTTTCTTGTTTCCGGCTCAGGCCACCAGGTCCACCGGGTGGCCGCTGTGGAAGCGGAATTCGTTGTCCGGACTGCTGATCAGCTCGGCCTCCTTGGCCCGCACCACCTCGATCGTCCGCTCCACGTCGGCCTCGTCGCCGTACTGGTAGGCCAGCTTCAGGTAGTCCTGGAAATGCCGCGACTCGGACTTCAGCAAACCGCCGTAGAATTTCGCCAGCTCCGCGTCCAGGTGCGGCACCAGGGCGGCGAAGCGCTCGCAGGAACGCGCCTCGATGAAGGCGCCGACCACCAGCGTATCGGTCAGCCGCTGCGGCTCCTGCTTGCGCACCAGGTCGCGCAGCGCCGAGGCGTAGCGGGAGGCGCTGACATTGACCACCGGGATACCGCGTTTCTTCAGGATCGCCAGCACCTGCTCGAAGTGGCGCAGCTCCTCGCGCGCCAGGCGGCTCATCTTGTTCACCAGGTCCAGGCGGCCGGAGTACTTGCCGATCAGTTGCATCGCCGTCGCCGCGGCCTTCATCTCGCAGGCCTTGTGGTCCAGCAGCATGACGTCCTGGCGCTCCAGGGCCGCCTCGACCCAGGCGGCGGGAGTGGAACAGGCGAGGAATTGGTCGATCTCGGGCAACATGGTGCAGGTCACTCATTCTGGAAAGGGTCTGCCACGACGCTGGTCGGGGCAGGAAAGGCGGAGCATTATACGGAAGCTGCGGTGGTCGGGCAGGCCGACCCGTTTGATATGCATCAAGAGCAGCGGCTGGATTGCGTCTAGAGTTGTTTCAGCGATAACCACAAGCACTCAGGGAGACGATCATGCAAGCCATTCGCAGCATCCTCGTGGTGATTGAACCGGACCAGTTGGAAGGTCTCGCCCTGAAACGGGCACAACTGATCGCCGGCGTGACCCAGTCGCACCTGCACCTGCTGGTCTGCGAGAAGCGCCGCGACCACAGCGCCGCCCTCAACGACCTGGCCCAGGAACTGCGCGAGGAAGGCTACAGCGTCTCGACCAACCAGGCCTGGAAGGACTCCCTGCACCAGACCATCATCGCCGAGCAACAGGCCGAAGGCTGCGGGCTGATCATCAAGCAGCACTTTCCCGACAACCCGCTGAAAAAGGCCATCCTCACCCCGGACGACTGGAAACTGCTGCGCTTCGCGCCCTGCCCGGTACTGATGACCAAGACCGCCCGGCCCTGGACGGGCGGAAAGATCCTCGCCGCGGTCGACGTCGGCAACAACGACGGCGAGCACCGCTCCCTGCACGCCGGGATCATCAGCCATGCCTACGACATCGCCGGCCTGGCCAAGGCCACGCTGCACGTGATCAGCGCCCACCCCTCGCCGATGCTCTCCTCCGCCGACCCGACCTTCCAGCTCAGCGAAACCATCGAGGCCCGCTATCGCGAGGCCTGCCGCACCTTCCAGGCCGAGTACGGTTTCAGCGACGAACAATTGCACATCGAGGAAGGTCCGGCCGACGTGCTGATCCCGCGCACCGCGCAGAAGCTCGACGCGGTGGTCACCGTGATCGGCACCGTGGCGCGCACCGGGTTGTCCGGCGCGCTGATCGGCAATACCGCGGAAGTGGTGCTGGATACCCTGGAAAGCGACGTGCTGGTGTTGAAGCCGGACGACATCATCGCCCACCTGGAGGAACTGGCCAGCAAGGAGTGACCGCTGGTCGGACGAAAAAGCCGCCCAAGGGCGGCTTTTTCGCTGGAGACACCGCCTATCTGTCGATCGCCTGCAGGAACGAGGGCGCGATGTAGCGCTGGTAATGCGCTTCCGACAGCAGGAAGAATTCCCGGTCGATGGCATCGCGCAGGTCCGGCAGGCTCCAGTCGCGGAATTCCGGCAGCAGTGCCACGCCGTAGGCTTCGATCTGGTTGATCAGCCGGGAACCGCGGGCGATCAACTGGTAGGCCCAGCAATAGGGAGACTGCTCGGGGACGAAGCGGATCTGCCGCTGCTCCAGTTGCAGGCGCAGGCGCGCGGCGTCGAAGACTTCCAGCTTGGCGGCCATCACCTGGGCCAGCAACTGCTCAAGGCGACTCCAGACAGCCCGCTTTTCCTCGGCGTCGTAGAGGTTCCAGTTGACCACCTCATGGTGGAAACGCTTGCAGCCACGGCATACCAGGTCGCCGTATACCGTGGAGCAAAGCCCTACGCAGGGGGTTTTGATTCTTTGCGAAGACATGGCCGGGACAACGAAAACAAAGCGGCATCTTAGCCCTTTGTCTAATCAAGTTCACCCCGTGGTTCCTAGGGTTTCCGACTTAACTTTGCGTCGAGTTTCCAGTAACATTGGCCCGCCTTTTTAGGCGCCAATGTCCGTTAGAAGCTGTTTTCAAAGCGTCACGAGCACAGTTTCCGGCAGGTACGCTGGCGACGGCGCCTCCCTCAAGCGTCTCGCCAGCCCCACCCCAGCCCGCCGGCGTAAAACTTTGAAAACAGCTTCTGTCTGGAACCTGCCGATGCCCTCGTAGGTTGGTGGATTACCGTCCACCTGGGCCTGACGAGCGGATCTGCGTCGGTTCCTGGATACGTGTCCCCCGGGACCACTGATGAGGGAAATACTGTGCTTGAAGCCTACCGCAAACACGTAGAAGAGCGTGCCGCCCAGGGTGTCGTGCCCCAACCGCTGAACGCCGAACAGACCGCAGGCCTGGTCGAGCTGCTGAAGAACCCGCCGGCCGGCGAAGAAGAATTCCTCCTTGACCTGATCACCAACCGCGTACCGCCGGGCGTCGACGAAGCCGCCTACGTCAAGGCCGGTTTCCTTTCCGCCATCGTCAAGGGCGAAGCCACCTCCCCCCTTATCGACAAGCAACGTGCCGCCGAGCTGCTGGGCACCATGCAGGGCGGCTACAACATCGCCACCCTGGTCGAGCTGCTGGACGACGCCGAACTGGCCAACACCGCCGCCGAACAGCTGAAGCACACCCTGCTGATGTTCGACGCCTTCCACGACGTCGCCGAGCGCGCCAAGAAGGGCAATGCCGCGGCCAAGTCCGTGCTGCAATCCTGGGCCGATGGCGAGTGGTTCAAGGCCAAGCCGGAAGTCCCGGAAAAGCTGACGCTCACCGTATTCAAGGTCCCCGGCGAAACCAACACCGACGACCTCTCCCCGGCCCCCGACGCCTGGTCGCGCCCGGACATCCCGCTGCACGCCCTGGCCATGCTGAAGATGGCCCGCGACGGCATCGAGCCGGTCCAGCCGGGTTCGGTCGGTCCGCTGAAGCAGATCGAAGCGGTCAAGGCCAAGGGCTTCCCGGTCGCCTACGTCGGCGACGTGGTCGGCACCGGTTCCTCGCGCAAATCCGCCACCAACTCGGTGCTGTGGTTCTTCGGCGACGACATTCCGTTCGTGCCGAACAAGCGTGCCGGCGGCTTCTGCTTCGGCACCAAGATCGCGCCGATCTTCTACAACACCATGGAAGATGCCGGCGCCCTGCCGATCGAGTTCGACTGCACCAACCTGGCCATGGGCGACGTCATCGACGTATACCCCTATGAAGGCAAGGTCGTTCGCCACGACAGCGGCGAAGTGGTCACCACCTTCGAGCTGAAGACCCCGGTCCTGCTCGACGAAGTCCGCGCCGGCGGCCGTATCCCGCTGATCGTCGGCCGTGGCCTGACCGAGAAGGCCCGCGCCGAGCTGGGCCTGGGCGCCTCCGACCTGTTCCGCAAGCCGGAAGCACCGGCCGATAGCGGCAAGGGCTTCACCCTGGCGCAGAAAATGGTCGGCCGCGCCTGCGGTCTGCCGGAAGGCCAGGGCGTGCGCCCGGGCACCTACTGCGAACCGAAGATGACCACCGTCGGTTCCCAGGACACCACCGGCCCGATGACCCGCGACGAACTGAAGGACCTCGCCTGCCTCGGCTTCTCCGCCGACCTGGTGATGCAGTCCTTCTGCCACACCGCGGCCTATCCGAAGCCGATCGACGTCAAGACCCACCACACCCTGCCCGACTTCATCATGACCCGTGGCGGCGTGTCGCTGCGCCCGGGCGACGGCATCATCCACAGCTGGCTGAACCGCATGCTGCTGCCCGATACCGTTGGTACCGGCGGCGACTCGCACACCCGCTTCCCGATCGGCATCTCGTTCCCGGCCGGCTCCGGCCTGGTGGCCTTCGCCGCCGCCACCGGCGTGATGCCGCTGGACATGCCGGAGTCGGTGCTGGTGCGCTTCAAGGGCAAGCTGCAACCGGGCATCACCCTGCGTGACCTGGTCCATGCGATCCCTTACTACGCGATCCAGCAGGGCCTGCTGACCGTCGAGAAGAAGGGCAAGAAGAACATCTTCTCCGGCCGCATCCTCGAGATCGAAGGCCTCAACGACCTGACCGTGGAGCAGGCCTTCGAGCTGTCCGACGCCTCGGCCGAGCGTTCCGCCGCCGGCTGCACCATCAAGCTGCCGGAACAGGCGATCGCCGAGTACCTGAAGTCCAACATCACCCTGCTGCGCTGGATGATCGGCGAAGGCTACGGCGACCCGCGCACCCTGGAGCGTCGCGCCCAGGCGATGGAAGCCTGGCTGGCCAAGCCGGAGCTGCTGGAAGCCGACAAGGACGCCGAGTACGCCGCGGTGATCGAGATCGACCTGGCCGACGTCAAGGAGCCGGTGCTCTGCGCGCCGAACGATCCGGACGACGCGCGTCTGCTGTCGAGCGTACAGGGCCGCAAGATCGATGAAGTGTTCATCGGCTCCTGCATGACCAACATCGGTCACTTCCGCGCAGCCGGCAAGCTGCTGGACAAGGTCAAGGGCGGCATCCCGACCCGTCTGTGGCTGGCTCCGCCGACCAAGATGGACGCCCACCAGCTGACCGAGGAAGGCTACTACGGCATCTACGGCAAGGCTGGCGCGCGCATGGAAATGCCGGGCTGCTCGCTGTGCATGGGCAACCAGGCTCGCGTCCAGACCGGTTCCACCGTGGTCTCCACTTCGACCCGTAACTTCCCGAACCGTCTGGGCGATGCCACCGATGTGTTCCTGGCATCGGCCGAGCTGGCGGCGGTCTCCTCGATCCTCGGCAAACTGCCGACCGTGGAGGAGTACATGGCCTACGCGAAGGACATCGACAGCATGGCTGCCGACGTCTACCGCTACCTCAGCTTCGACCAGATCGCCGAGTTCCGCGAAGCGGCTGCGAACGCCAAGATCCCGGTCGTCCAGGCCTGATCCAGCGACGCGTCGAACAAGCCCCGCCCCGTGCGGGGCTTTTTCTTGCCCGGCGAAAACCCCCGCGCCGCCTGGCATAGCGCTTGCTGTGGCAGCTATGGAAAAGCGCGCCGACGACGGCGCCGGCGCACTGGAAAACGGGACGGCCCGCGCCGCCCTCCCGCACTCGAGGTGGTGATGACAGACAGAGCGATACGCAGCCAGGCCTGGGCCGGCGGTTCCGACGCACCGGAAAAGAGCGCCCTGGACATCGGTTTCATGGCGCTGACCGATTCGGCCTCGCTGATCGTGGCCGCCACCCAGGGCTTCGCCCAGCCCTACGGCCTCACGCTCAATCTCAGGCGCCAACCGTCCTGGGCCGCCTTGCGCGACAAGCTGCTCAGCGGCGAGCTGGATGCCGCGCAGTGCCTGTACGGGCTGGTCTACGGCGTCCAGCTCGGCCTCGGCGGCAGCGCGGCAAGCGAGATGGCGGTGCTCATGGGACTGTGCCAGAACGGCCAGGCGATCAATCTTTCCGAACCGCTGAAGCAGGCTGGCGTGACCAGTGCGGAGGCACTGCTCCGGCATCGGCGCCAGAATGGTGCACGCCTGACCCTGGCGCAGACCTTTCCCACCGGTACCCACGCGCTCTGGCTGAACTACTGGCTGGCGAGCATCGGTCTGCATCCGCTGCACGACGTGCACAGCGTGGTGGTTCCACCGGCGCAGATGGTCGGCCATCTCCAGGCCGGGCGCATCGACGGGTTCTGCGCCGGCGGCCCCTGGGGCGCCCTGGCCGTGGACCAGGGCCAGGGCTTCACCATCGCCACCAGCCAGGCGATCTGGCCGGACCACCCGGAAAAGGTCCTCGGCACTACCCGCGCCTTCGTCGACGCCTACCCGAACACCGCCCGCGCGCTGGTCATGGCGGTCCTCGACGCCAGCCGCTTCATCGAACAGAACGCCGAGAACCGCCTGGGCACCGCGCAACTGATCAGCGGCCGCGACTATGTCGACGCTCCGCTCGGCGCGATCCAGCCGCGCTTCTTCGGCCGCTACCAGGACGGCCTCGGCAACGCCTGGCAGGACCCGCATCCGCTGCGTTTCTACGCCGACGGCGAAGTCAACCGGCCCTGGCTCTCGGATGGCATGTGGTTCATGACCCAATTCCGCCGCTGGGGCCTGCTGCGCGAAGACCCGGACTACCTGGGCATCGCCCGCAGGGTCCAGCAGACCGCGCTGTACCGCGATGCCGCGACGGCCCTTGGCCTGTGCCTGGACGGCGCCGACATGCGCCGCTCGACACTGATCGACGGGCGCACCTGGGACGGCAGCGACCCCGCCGGCTACGCCCGCAGCTTCCCGATCCACGCCCTGGCCGAAACCGGCCAGGGTATCGCCCCCTGACCCTGGTGCGCCCGCCATGCTGCGTATCCTGCTGATCGACGACACGCCGAAGAAAGTCGGACGCCTCAGGGCCGCCCTGCTCGAGAGCGGTTTCGAAGTGGTGGACGAGTCGGGGCTGACCATCGACCTGCCGGCGCGCGTCGAAGCGCTACGTCCCGACGTGATCCTGATCGACACGGAGTCTCCCGGCCGCGACGTGATGGAGCAGGTCTGCCTGGTCAGCCGCGACCAGCCGCGCCCGATCGTGATGTTCACCGACGAGCACGATCCGGGAGTGATGCGCCGCGCCATCCAGTCCGGGGTCAGCGCCTACATAGTCGAAGGCATCCAGGCCAGCCGCCTGCAACCGATCCTCGACGTCGCCATGGCGCGCTTCGAGAGCGACCAGGCGCTGCGCGCTCAACTGCAGGCGCGCGAGGCGCAGCTGGCCGAGCGCAAGCGCATCGAGCTGGCCAAGGGCCTGCTGATGAAGATGAAGCATTGCGGCGAGGAGGAGGCCTACACGCTGATGCGGCGCCAGGCCATGAGCCGCCAGCAGAAGCTGATCCAGGTCGCCGAGCAGATCATCGCCATGCACGACATGCTCGGCGGCTGAATCCGGCTGGGCAGCTGGCGATCATATCGCCAGCCACCCTGCTGGCCCCCGGCGCAGAGCGGCGCGGCTATGCTCGTGCGCCCGGAACGGCCCTATCCGTTCTGGGAGCTACCCTCTCGCCACCCTCGACTAGCATGACCAGGGAGGCCCGCAGTGGACGCCCAGGGCTAGGAGCCGCAGGCGTCCGCCCGAACCGCACCGCCGACTCAGCGGTCAGGAGATGCTCAGCATGATCGATCTCAGCACCTGGAACCTTACCATTCCCACCGAACCCACCCCGCAGGTGATCACCACCCAGCAACTCAACAACGGCTACCAGAGCCGGTACTTCCAGCAAGGCAACGATGGCGGCCTGGTCTTCTGGGTGCCCATCGACGGCTCGCACACCGAGGACAGCACCTATCCCCGCACCGAACTGCGCGAAACCCAGGCCGACGGCAGTCTCGACAACTGGTACTACTGGCAGGCCGACAACGAACTGCGGGTGACCATGAGCGTCGAGGAGGTCCCCTCGAAGAACAAGGTGATCATCGGCCAGATCCACAGCAAGTCGCCACAGACCGACGACGGCGAACCTCTGGTGAAGCTGCAGTACTACTACAAGCCCGAGGAAGGCCTCGGCCGGGTCGAGGCGCTGGTACGCAACCACCCGGACGATTCCTATAGCCGCAACGTGTCGATCCTCGAGCAGGTACGCCTGGGCGAGCGCTTCAACTACAGCCTGCGCGTCACCTCCAGCGGCGAGTTGGCGGTGCGCGCACGCAGCCAGGACGGCGAAGAGGACGCTTACTACCAGACCCTCGGCAGCGCCTGGAACGACCAGTTGCTCTATTTCAAGGCCGGCGCCTACGTGAACGACAACGCCGGCGACAGCGGCGAAGGCAGCCGCGTGACCATCTACCACCTGAACACCGCCCATCGCTGAACCGCCGACGGCGCAAGGACGCGCCGCCCCAGCCCTGTGCAAGCCCCCGACGCCTGCCACCGCGGCGTGCACGCCCGACGCCATGGTTGTCCCTGCAATCGCTCTACGCCGCGCTTTCGACAACTTGGCAAAGAGCTTGCTACGTCCTGCCTGACGGTAGCCAACGGCGGTTACCCATCCCCGACAAAGACGTCGCGCGGCCTCTCCTTCCCGGCAGAGGCCCGTGGCGTCTTCGTCGTTTCGCCCCAGCGTCGGGGCGGGTGGGTGGTCCGCTGTCGGACGCTCACCTTGTAGCGATGCAACTTCCGCCGGGCGGCCGTTCCGCCCCGATTCCGCTGGATACGAGGTGTTCGATGAACAACAGCTTCTGGAAGGCCGGCCATGCGCCGACCCTGTTCGCGGCGTTTCTCTATTTCGACCTGAGCTTCATGGTCTGGTACGTGCTCGGCCCGCTGGGGGTGCAGATTGCCGGCGATCTGCAACTGAGCACCCAGCAGCGCGCGATGATGGTCGCCACGCCGATCCTCGCCGGCGCCGTATTGCGCTTCCTGCTCGGCCTGCTGGCCGATCGCTGGTCGCCGAAGAGCGCCGGCATCCTCGCCCAGGTCATCGTCATCGCCGCCCTGGCGGCCGCCTGGCTGCTGGGCGTGAACAGCTATGCGCAGGCACTGCTGCTGGGGTTGTTCCTCGGCTTCGCCGGGGCATCCTTCGCCGTGGCCCTGCCGCTCGCATCGCAATGGTACCCGCCGCAACACCAGGGCAAGGCCATGGGCATCGCCGGCGCGGGCAACTCCGGCACCGTGCTCGCCGCCCTCTTCGCCCCCGGCCTGGCCGCCGCGTTCGGCTGGAACAACGTGTTCGGCTTCGCCCTGCTGCCGCTCGTCCTGACCCTCCTGGTGTTCGCCATGGTCGCGCGCAACGCCCCGCAGCGGCCGGCGCCCAAGGCCATGGGCGATTACCTGAAAGCCCTCGGCGACCGCGACAGCTGGTGGTTCATGTTCTTCTACAGCGTCACCTTCGGCGGCTTCCTCGGCCTGGCCAGCACCCTGCCCGGCTATTTCCACGACCAGTACGGCCTGAACCCGGTGACCGCCGGCTACTACACCGCCGCCTGCGTCTTCGCCGGCAGCCTGATGCGCCCGCTCGGTGGCGCCCTCGCCGATCGCATCGGCGGCATCCGCAGCCTGCTGATGGTGTACACCCTGGCCGCCATCTGCATCGCCGCGGTCGGTTTCCACTTGTCCAGCGCGATGGCCGCCCTCGGCCTGTTCGTGGTCGCCATGCTCAGTCTCGGTGCCGGCAATGGCGCGGTGTTCCAGTTGGTACCGCAGCGCTTCCACAAGGAAATCGGCGTGATGACCGGGCTGATCGGCATGGCCGGCGGCATCGGCGGCTTCTGCCTGACTGCCGGCATCGGCGCCATCAAGCAAAGCACCGGCGACTACCAGCTCGGCCTGTGGCTGTTCGCCAGTCTCGGCGTGCTGGCCTGGTTCGGCCTCCACGGGGTGAAGCGGCGCTGGCGCACCACCTGGGGCTCGGCCGCGGTTACCGCCGCGCGGGTCTGAGCGTGGGGCTGCGACTGAGCATCGGCGAGGCCAGCGCCTGCGGGCCTCGCACGGAAAACCAGGACGCGCTGCGGGTGGTCACCCCGGCGCCGGCCCTGGCCGCCAGCAAGGGACACCTGCTGGCCATCGCCGACGGTGTCAGCCAGTGCGCCGATGGCGGCCTGGCGGCGCGCAGCAGCCTGCAAGCGCTGGCCCTGGATTACTATGCGACTCCGGAAACCTGGGCCATCGTGCAGTCCCTGGACCGCCTGCTGCTGGCGCAGAACCGCTGGCTACAGGCCAACGGCGGCGGCCAGCCGCTGCTCACCACCCTCACCGCCCTGGTGCTGCGCGGCACCCGCTACACCCTGGCCCATGTCGGCGATTGCCGGGCCTACCTGTGGCGCGACGGCGAGTTGCTCCGGCAGACCAGCGACCACGTCTGGGAACAGCCGCACATGCAACACGTGCTGACCCGCGCCCTGGGACTGGACCAGCATCTGGTGGTCGACTATCTGGAAGGCGATCTGGAGCCCGGCAGCCAGTGGTTACTGGTCAGCGACGGCGTCTGGGCGACGCTGGGCGACAGCGGCATCCGCAGCATCCTGCGCAACGCCGAAGAGCCGCAGCGCAGCGCCGAGGCTCTGGTTCGCGCCGCCCACCTGGCAGGCAGCCAGGACAACGCCAGCGCCCTGCTGGTGCGCGTGGAAGCCGTGCCCGCAGGCAGCCTCGGCGACGCCCTCGCGCAACTGGGCCACTGGCCACTGCCGCCACCGCTGAAGCCCGACCAGCTCTTCGAAGGCTGGCGGGTCCGGCAGTTGCTCGGCGAATCCCGCCAGTCCCTGCTCTACCGGGTCGAAGATGGCCAGGGCCAACCCTGGCTGCTGAAGACCCTTCCCGCCGCACGTGCCGACGATCCGCTGGCAACCCAGGCCCTGCTGCTCGAGGAATGGTTCCTGCGCCGCGTCCAGGGCCGGCATTTCCCCGAGCTGCACGGATTGGCGCAACGCCAGCATCTGTATTACCTGATGCGCGAGCACCCCGGAGAGACTCTCGCCGAGCGCTTGCGCAACCATGGCCCGCTGTCGCTGCCGGAGTGGCTGGGGCTGGCCAACCAGCTGCTGCGCGGGCTTGGCCAGTTGCATCGACGCAACCTGCTGCACCGCGACCTCAAGCCGGAAAATCTCCACCTCGGCCGCGACGGCGAGCTGCGCCTGCTGGATTTCGGCCTGGCCTGGTGTCCGGGATTGTCGCGCGAAGACCCCCATCTGCTACCGGGTACGCCCAGCTACCTGGCGCCGGAGTGCTTCTCCGGCACCTCGCCCTCGGTGCGCCAGGATCTCTACGCCACCGGCGTCTGCCTCTACCAGGCGCTGACCGGGCGCTATCCCTATGGCGAGATCGAAGCCTTCCAGCACCCGCGCTTCGGTCGCCCCGCCCCGCCCAGCCGCTATCGCCCCGACCTGCCGGCCTGGATCGACGACCTGCTGCTGCGCGCCGTCGCCTGCGACCCCGCACAGCGCTTCGAGACCGCCGAGGAATGGCTGCTCTCGCTGCAACAGGGAGAAGCGTTGCCGGTCGCGGCACCCCGCCCATTGCTGGAGCGCGAACCGCTGCAGACCTGGCGCGCCATCGCCCTGCTGTCCCTGGCCGCCAACCTGGCGCTACTCCTGGTCTGGCTGAAGGGCTGAGTGGCACCAGCCCGGTGCGATACGCCCCGGCACGGAGCAGAAAGACCGCGGTGAGGCCCCGCGTTATCCCTGCAAGGCCATGGAGATAGGCAATAGCGCAAGTTGGCACGGCGCCTGCTTGGGTTCTCCCGACAATCGACAACAAAGCGCCTGCCTCAACGACGAGGCGGCGTTTCCCGACCGAACGGGACCTGGACAAAGGCGTCCTGCTGGCAACAGCGGGACGCCTTTTTTGTTTGCGCCAACCTTATGCAGGAGCTACTCCGCATGAAGAAGATCAAGCTGGTGATGGTCGGCAACGGCATGGCCGGGGTCCGTACCCTGGAAGAACTGCTCAAGCTCAACTCGGACTTCTACGACATCACGGTGTTCGGCGCCGAGCCCCATCCCAACTACAACCGCATCCTGCTGTCCCCGGTACTGGCCGGCGAGCAGACCTTCGAGGAAATCGTCCTCAACGACCTCAACTGGTATGCGGAAAACGGCATCAAGCTCCTCCTCGACCGCAAGGTGGTGCAGATCGACCGGGTCCGCCGCAGGGTGGTCGCCGCGGACGGCAGCGAGGCCGAGTACGACCGCCTGCTGCTGGCCACCGGCTCGGTCCCCTTCATCCTGCCGATACCCGGCAATCGGCTGCAGGGCGTGATCGGCTACCGCGACATCGCCGACACCCAGGCCATGATCGACTGCGCCCGGACCCACAGCCACGCGGTGGTGATCGGCGGCGGCCTGCTCGGCCTGGAGGCGGCCAACGGCCTCAAGCAACGCGGCATGGACGTGACCGTCGTGCACCTCTCCGACTGGCTGCTTGAACGCCAACTGGACCGCACCGCCGGCAAACTCCTGCAAGGCGCGCTGGAAGCCCGCGGCATCCGCTTCCGCCTGAACACCCAGACCCAGGAACTGATGGACAACGGCAGCGGCCGGGTCTGTGCCGTGCAGTTCAACGACGGCGACGTGATTCCCGCCGACCTGGTGGTAATGGCCGCCGGTATCCGCCCCAACACCGAGCTGGCCGAAAGCGCAGGCATCCCCTGCAACCGCGGCATCCTGGTCAACGACACCCTGCAGACCTACGACCCACGCATCTATGCGGTCGGCGAATGCGCCAACCACCGTGGCATCGCCTACGGCCTGGTTGCGCCGCTGTTCGAGCAGGCCAAGGTCTGCGCCAACCACCTGGCTCATCTCGGCTACGCCCGCTACCAGGGCTCGGTGACCTCGACCAAGCTCAAGGTGACCGGTATCGACCTGTTCTCCGCCGGCGACTTCATCGGCGGCGAAGGCAGCGAGACCATCACCCTTTCCGACCCCATCGGCGGCGTCTACAAGAAACTGGTGATCAAGGACGATGTACTGGTCGGCGCCTGTCTCTACGGCGACACCGCCGACGGCGGCTGGTACTTCCGGCAGATCCGCGAGAACCACAACGTCGCGCAGATCCGCGACCACCTGATGTTCGGCGAGAACGCCCTCGGCGATGTCGGCCACCAGGGCCAGAACAGCGCCGCGAGCATGCCCGACACGGCCGAAGTATGCGGCTGCAACGGCGTCTGCAAGGGCACCATCGTCAAGGCGATACAAGAACACGGCCTGTTCAGCGTCGACGAAGTCAAGAAACACACCAAGGCCGCCAGCTCCTGCGGCTCCTGCGCGGGATTGGTGGAACAGATCCTGATCAGCACCGTCGGCGGCGCCGCCGACGTCAAGCCGAAGAGCGAGAAGGCCATCTGCGGCTGCAGCGACCTCAACCACGGGCAGATCCGCAAGGCCATTCGCGAACACCGGCTGACCAGTCTCGACGCCGTCATGCGCTTCATGGACTGGAAGACCCCGAACGGCTGTGCCACCTGCCGCCCGGCCCTGAACTATTACCTGATCTCGACCTGGCCGGGAGAAGCCAAGGACGATCCGCAGTCGCGCCTGATCAACGAACGCGCCCACGCCAACATCCAGAAGGACGGCACCTACTCGGTGGTACCGCGGATGTGGGGCGGCGTGACCAACGCCGCCGAGTTGCGGCGCATCGCCGACGTCGCCGACAAATACCAGGTGCCGATGGTCAAGGTCACCGGTGGCCAGCGCATCGACCTGCTGGGGGTGAAGAAGGACGACCTGCCGGCCATCTGGAAAGACCTCGACATGCCCTCCGGACATGCCTACGGCAAATCCATCCGCACCGTGAAGACCTGCGTCGGCAGCGAGTTCTGCCGCTTCGGCACGCAAAACTCGACGCAGCTGGGCATCGATCTGGAACACGACCTGTTCAACATGTGGTCGCCGCACAAGGTCAAGCTGGCGGTCTCCGGCTGCCCGCGCAACTGCGCCGAGGCCGGGATCAAGGACGTCGGCATCATCGGCGTGGACTCCGGCTGGGAGATGTACATCGGCGGCAACGGCGGGATCAAGACCGAGGTCGCGGAGTTCTTCGTCAAGCTCAAGACCGCCGAAGAAGTGCGCGAATACAACGGCGCCTTCCTCCAGCTCTACCGCGAGGAAGCCTTCTACCTGGAGCGCACGGTGCATTACCTGCAGCGGGTCGGCATGGAGCACATCCGCAAGGCGGTGGTCGAGGACGCGGAAAACCGCAAGGCGCTCAACGACCGCCTGCAATTCGCCCTGTCCTTCGAGCAGGACCCATGGAAGCAGCGCATCGAACAGCCGCAATTGAAGAAGGAGTTCGAACGGATTCCGCTCAAGCAACTGGAAAACGTCTGAATCCCTTGTCCGGGCCGTCCCACGGCGGCCCTCCCCCTACCGGAGTGAACCGATGAACTGGCTGGATATCTGCGCCCTCGATGAAATCAACCCGCTGGGCTCGCGCGTGGTCGCCGGCCCGAAAGGCGACATCGCCATCTTCCGCGCCTCCGACGACCAGGTCTTCGCCCTCGATGACCGCTGCCCGCACAAGGGCGGCCCGCTGTCCCAGGGCCTGATCTACGGCAAGCGAGTGGCCTGTCCGTTGCACAACTGGCAGATCGAACTGGAGAGCGGCGAAGCCGTGGCCCCGGACCAGGGCTGCGCCCATCGCCACCCGGTGCGGGTGGAGAACGGACGGGTGCTGCTCGGCCTGGACAGCGTGGCGCTGTGCGCCTGATCTCTCGCCGATAACAGGAGCCGAGCATGTCGACAGATTCCCCGCTGCGCACCACCGCTTCGACCTGCTGCTACTGCGGCGTGGGTTGTGGCGTCCTGATCGAACACGACGGCGAACGCATCCTCGGCGTGCAAGGCGATCCTCGGCACCCGGCCAACTTCGGCAGACTCTGCAGCAAAGGCGCCAGTCTGCACCTGACCGGCGACCTCCAGGCCCGCGCGCTGTACCCCCAACTGCGCCTAGGCAAGCAACTGGCGCGGGCTCGCAGCGACTGGGAGAGTGCCCTGGAACATGCCGCCGGGCGTTTCGCCGAGACCATTCGCGAACACGGGCCGGACAGCGTGGCCTTCTATATTTCCGGCCAGTTGCTGACCGAGGACTACTACGCCTTCAACAAGCTGGCGCGGGCCCTGGTCGGCACCAACAACATCGACAGCAATTCGCGCCTGTGCATGTCCTCGGCGGTGGTCGGCTACAAGCGCAGCCTGGGCGCCGACGCACCGCCGTGCAGCTACGAAGACCTCGACTGCGCCGATTGCGTGCTGATCGCCGGCAGCAACATGGCCTTCGCCCACCCGGTCCTGTTCCGTCGCCTGGAAGCCGCCAAGGCCGCTCGGCCGGAGATGCGCATCGTGGTGATCGACCCGCGGCGCACCGACACCTGCGAGCTGGCCGACCTGCACCTGGCGCTGCTGCCCGGTACCGACGTCGCACTGTTCCACGGCATCCTGCATATCCTGCTCTGGGAGGACTGGATCGACCGTTCGTTCATCGCCGAGCATACCGAGGGTTTCGCCGACCTGAAGGAACTGGTGCGCGACTACACCCCGGCCGCCGTCGCCGACATCTGCGGCATCGACCGCGCCGACCTGCAGCGCTGCGCCGAATGGATCGGCCGTTCGCCGCGCTTCCTTTCGCTCTGGTGCATGGGGCTCAACCAGTCCAGCGCCGGCAGCGCCAAGAACAGCGCACTGATCAACCTGCACCTGGCCACCGGCAAGATCGGCCGCGCCGGATGCGGGCCGTTTTCCCTCACCGGCCAGCCGAACGCCATGGGCGGTCGCGAGACCGGCAGCCTGGCCAACCTGCTGCCCGGCCACCGCGAAGCCGCCGATCCCGGCCATCGCGCCGAGGTGGCGCACTACTGGGGCGTGGAACAGTTGCCCACGTCCCCCGGTCTCAGCGCCATCGAGCTGTTCGATGCGGTCCACGACGGCCGGATCAAGGCGCTCTGGATCGCCTGTACCAACCCCGCGCAATCGCTGCCGGACCAGCGCAAGATCCACGAGGCCCTTGCCCGCTGTCCCTTCGTGGTGGTCCAGGAAGCCTTCGCCGGCACGGAAACCTGCCAATACGCCGACCTTTTGCTTCCAGCCGCATCCTGGGGAGAAAAGGAAGGCTCCGTGACCAATTCGGAACGGCGGGTCAGTCATGTCCGTCGGGCCGTTCCGCCCCCCGGGGAAGCACGCCAGGACTGGAACATCGTCTGCGACTTCGCGCGCCGCCTGGAAGGGCACCTGCGACCCGCTAAACCCGGCCTGTTCGCCTTTGCCGACAGCCGCAGCCTGTTCGACGAATACAAGCTGCTTACCGCCGGCCGCGACCTCGATCTTTCCGGCCTCAGCTACGCACTGCTCGACCGCCTGGGGCCGCAGCAGTGGCCATTTCCCACTGGCGCGGAGCAAGGCACCGCACGGCTCTATGCAGACGGCCGCTTCCCTACCGCCTCGGGACGCGCGCAACTGGTCGCCGAACCCTACCGCGCCGCCCAGGAAAAACGCGACGCGCGCTACCCGCTGACCCTCAATACCGGACGCTTGCGCGACCAGTGGCACGGCATGAGCCGGACCGGCACCTGCGCACGCCTGTTCGGCCATGAAGAGGAGGCCCTGGTGCACCTGCATCCCGAGGAACTGCGCCGCCGCCAACTGCGGGACGGGCAGCTCGTGCGCCTGAAGAGCCGGCGTGGCGCCCTGGTCCTGCCGGTGAGCGCAGACGACTCGGTGCGCCCCGGCCAGGCCTTCCTGCCGATGCACTGGGGCGATCGCTTCCTCAAGGGCCTGGGCTGCAATGTCCTGACCCTGCCGGCGTTCGACCCCCTGTCGAAACAACCCGAACTCAAGCACGCCGGGGTTCAGGTCGAATCCGTCGAACTGCCCTGGCGCCTGTTCGCGCTGGTGGAAACCGATATCCAGGCGCGTTTCGAGGCCCTCCGTGCGCTGTGCGAAGTCTTCGACCACGCCAGCTTCAGTCTCGCCGGACGCGAGCGCCCCGCCCTGCTGGTCAGCGCCGCACACCATGAGGCACCTGGCGCAGACCTGCTGGAGCGGATAGATCGCCAACTCGAATTGCTCGACGGGCCGATCCTCGCCTACGACGACCCCCGGCGCGCCATCGGCAAGCGCGTGCGCCTCGAAGACGGGCGCATCGTCGCCGTCCGGCTCGCCGGCGAAACCCTCGCCCGCGACTGGTTGAAAGAGCTCTGGCTTACCGGCCGGGCCGATAGCGAGCTACGCCGCTGGCTGCTCGCCCCACTCGGCGCGGCACCGGGACGACCCAGCCAGGGTGCGGGCGGCAAGACCCTGTGCAGTTGCCAGAACGTCAGCCAGCAAACGGTGCTCGGCGGCATCGCCCGCGGATTGGACCTGGACGGATTGAAGCGCGAGTTCGGCTGCGGCACCGGCTGCGGCTCCTGCGTACCGGAAATCAAGAGACTGCTGGCGGCCCCCCGGCCCATGGCGGCGAATGCCTGAGGAGAACGACGATGAGCGGTAAGGTCTGGCTGGTGGGTGCGGGTCCCGGCGATCCGGAACTGTTGACCCTGAAGGCAGTTCGCGCCCTGCAGGACGCGGATGTGGTGATGGTCGACGATCTGGTCAACCCGAGCATACTGGAGCACTGTCCGTCCGCCCGGCTGGTCCGGGTCGGCAAACGCGGCGGCTGCCGCTCCACACCGCAGGACTTCATCCAGCGCCTGATGCTGCGGCATGCCCGCCAGGGACGCAGCGTGGTGCGCCTGAAAGGCGGCGATCCATGCATCTTCGGCCGCGCCGGCGAAGAAGCCGAATGGCTGGCCCGGCACGGGATAGACAGCGAGATAGTGAACGGCATCACCGCCGGGCTGGCTGGCGCCACTGCCTGCGGCATACCGCTGACCTACCGCGGCATCAGCCGCGGCGTGACCCTGGTGACCGCGCATACCCAGGACGACAGCCCGCTGGCCTGGGAAGCCCTGGCACGCAGCGGTACCACGCTGGTGGTCTACATGGGCGTCGCCCGACTCGCGGAGATCCAGGCCGGGCTGCTGGCTGGAGGCATGGCCGAGGATACGCCGCTGGCGATGATCGAGAACGCCACCTTGGGCAACCAGCGCGAATGCCGCAGCAACCTCGGCGAGCTACTGCGGGACGCCGGACGTTTCGCCTTGAAAAGCCCGGCGATCCTGGTGATCGGCGAAGTAACCCGCGACATCGTGTCGCAACCGATTTCCCTGAGCGCCTGACGAGCGGTCTTTTTCCAGGCAAAGAAAAACCCGGCCTGAGCCGGGTTTTTCCTTAGAGGCTCAGCCGATTACTTGGCTTCAGCTTCTACTTCGGCTTCAACGCGACGGTTGATAGCGCGGCCTTCAGCGGTGGCGTTGTCGGCAACCGGGCGGGACTCGCCGTAACCAACAGCGTTCACGCGACCACCTTCTACGCCGTACTCGTTGACCAGTACGTCACGAACGGCGTTGGCACGACGCTCGGACAGCTTCTGGTTGTAAGCGTCGGTGCCGACGGAGTCGGTGTGACCTTCAACGGTGGTGGAAGTGGACGGGTACTGCTTCATGAAGTCAGCCAGGTTCTTGATGTCAGCGTAGCTGTTCTCTTTGACCTTGGACTTGTCGAAGTCGAACTTCACGTCCAGCTGTACGCGTACGACTTCGGCGACAGCCGGGCAGCCGTTGGCGTCAACGGTGACGTTGGCCGGGGTATCCGGGCACTTGTCGACGTTGTCGCAAACGCCGTCGTTGTCGGAGTCGGAGCAAACGTCGGCAACCGGTTCCGGAGCCGGAGCGGCTTTCGAACCACCGAAGTTGAAGCCGACGCCCAGGCCAGCCATCCACTCGCCCTGGTGACCGTTGTCACGCTTCTCCAGACCGTACTGGCCGTCGAGGCTGGCCTTGGCGAAGAAGTTCTCGGTGAAGTAGTACTTCAGACCAGCGCCGATGTTGGCCATGGTCATCTGCTGACGGCCTTGGCTGTCGCTGTTGATGTTGGTGATGTTCTGGTGAGCCAGACCAGCCGACACGTACGGACGCAGACCTACGCCCGGGGTACCGAAGTGGTAGATGGCGTCCAGAGAGGTCAGGTTGCCGTGGACCTTCTTGTTGCCGGTTTCGTAGGTGCCACGAACGTCATGGTACTCACCGTAGGACAGCGCCAGCTCGACGTCGTCGGTCAGGAAGTAACCGATCGAGCCGCCGTACAGGTCCGCGTTCTTCATGTTGCGAACGCTGTCGGTGAAGTAGCGCTTGCCGAAGGCTTCGATCTCTACCGAGTTCTGGCCCTGGGCAAAGGCGTTCATTGCCGAAGCGGCAACCAGCGAGCCGATGACAACGCCTAAGGTGTTCTTCAGTTTCATCCGTTAAATCCCCATCTTGATGGTCAGTTAGTTGTCCAACAATCAGCCGCACAACTTGGGTGGCAAGTTTATCAGAACTTCCCGCATAGAGAGACAATATTTACCCAACTATGTTTCGGTCGCATCTGAAAACTTTTCGCGCAGGCGGTCCAGTGCCCGCTTGTAGCGCATTTTCGTCGCACTCAGACCCATGTGCATGATATCCGCTATCTCCTGAAACTCCAGTTCCGCGACGAAGCGAAGAACCAGAATCTCCCGATCTATCGGATTGACATGGACGAGCCAACGATCCAATCCGCCCCGCTCCTCAACCTTCGGCGACTTCTCCTCGGAAGCCTCCTCCAGCGGGTCGAGGCTGAGCGCATCCATCAATCGGCGCTTGCGGCGCTCCTTGCGGTACTGCGTGATGCACTCGTTGTACGTGATGCTATATAGCCACGTTTTGAACTTCGACTTGCCCTCAAAGTTCTTCAACCCGTACAAAACTTTCAGCATCACCTCCTGGCACACGTCGTCCGCGTCGCGGTCGTTGCCCAGGTAGCGGGCACAGACGTTGAACAGCGTGCGCTGGTAACGCCGCATCAGTTCTTCATAGGCGCGCGTCACGTGGAACAGCTCCGAGTGCGCACGCTCGACCAGCTCTTCATCGGAAAGCTGGCGTGGGTCATACCGCTGTGACAGGGGGTGAGGCTTATTCAAGTGAGATCAGGCCAGTCATATCGTAAGCCGGGCCGCCCTGCAGAGCAGCCACGTCCATTATCTCTCCCGGATCAGCGGCTGGTAACTCGCTGATCGAGCAGTAGACGGTTGGCCAGCGACACAAGCTCTCCCTCTTCCGTCAGCAGGATGGTCTTGACCGTACCTATCTCTTCAATAGTGCCTTCAACGTCACCCACTTTCACCTGTTGTCCGACCTGATACAGCTCGCGGACGTAGATTCCTGCAATGATCTGCCCGGCGACCTCGCGGCTGCCCAGGCCCAGGGCCAGCGCAGCGGCCAGGCCGACGGTGATCAGGACGATGGCGATGATGTAGTTGAGCAGGTCGGTCTTGACCTCGAGCTGCCCCACCGCCACCGAGATGCTGATGATGATGACCAGCCACTGGGCGATCCGCCCCAGGCCGTTCGCGTATTCGAGGCCGACGCCGTCCGCTGCGCCGCGCACGACGCTGTTCACCAGTTGCGCCAGGAGCACGCCGACGATCAGCACCAGGGCCGCGCCGAACACCTTGGGCAGGTACAGGGCGAGGACGTCCAGCGTGGCGGATACCCGCTGCAGGCCGAGCGACTCGGCGGCGGATACGAGGAAGACGAGCAGCACGAACCAGTAGACGATCTTGCCGACCAGCGTCGAGACCGGAACCTGGATACCGACCCGGGCCAGCAGCTTGGTCAGGCCGGTGCCACCCATCAGCCGGTCCAGGCCCAGCTTGGCCAGCAGCTTGGAAAGCAGCGCATCGAGCAGCTTGGCGATGACGAAGCCGAGCAGAACGACCACCAGGGCGCCGAGCAGGTTGGGAATGAAGCCTGCCAGCTTGCCCCACAGGGTGTTCATCGCGGTCAGCAAGCTCTGGGTCCAGATATCGAATTGCATGTTCACTCAGCCTTGTCAGCAGAAGATGCGTTTTTCGCGGAAATACGGGAAACCGGCGCCAGATGCGGCGAACCGTTGTTGATGCCGATCATCAGCGCCTGCAGCCAGTGCCCCATGAGGCTGAACAGGTCACCGGCGCCGACCTGGCGATTGGCGGTCTTCAGCACCCGTCCCAGACGCGCGTCGTCGTCCGGCTGGGGAGCCGAAGCCTTGAGCAGGTCCCGCAGGGACTCTTCGAACGGATCGTGCATGCGCACCTCATGTCTGTACGAGGGAGTGACGCACTCTCCTCACCCCAGGTCACGTCAGAGCCAGCGCAGCCGACGAAATACCCACCACTGGAAGGTGGCGACCCCGCCGATCAGCAGGCAGGCCAGCCAGAACCCATGCGGTGCATCCGCCCCTGGAATGCCGCCGACATTGATTCCCAGCAGGCCGGTGACGAAGCTCATCGGCAGGAAAAAGCCGGTGATTATACCAAGGAGATACATGGTGCGGTTCATCCGTTCGGTAATTCGCCGCGACTCGGCTTCCTGCAGGACGCTGATGCGCTCCCGTATCAACTCGAGTTCTTCGAGATTCCGCGTCAGCCGGTTGTTCAGCTCGTTCCAGTAATCGGCGTCGTCCTCGACGAACCAGGACAGCTTGTAGCGCGCCAGTTGCGAGTAGATGTCCCGCTGCGGCGCCAGGTAGCGCCGCAACCCCGCCGACCGGCGGCGCAGGGTACGCAACTGGTGCTGGTCGGGACTGGCGCGCTCGTCCGCCTCGACCAGCTCCTCGACAGCATCGAGCTGGTCGGCTATCCCGCTGATCAGCGTGTCGACGCGATCGGTCAGGTAGTGCGCGAGGTAGTACACGACCTCGGATGCCGTCTTCGGCCCTTTCCCCGCCTCCAGGTCCTCGAGCAGATCGGCCACCGCCTTCAGCGGCCGCAGGCGCAGCGAGATCACCCGGCGCGCGTCGGCGAATACCCGCAGCGAAACCATGTCTTCCGGCTCCGCGCCCGGATTCAGGTTCACTCCACGGAGGAACACCAGCAGGCTTTCGGCCCCGAGATCGAGCAAACGGGGGCGGGTCGCCTCCTCCAGCAGCAGATCGCAGGCGAACTCGCTGAGCCCCGCGGAATCCCGCAGCCAGGCCTGCGCTTCCGGTACGCCGCGGTCCCAGTGCAGCCAAAGGCTCTCCTCCGGCAGCAGGTCGAGCACCGCTATCTGGTTGCGTCCGACACGGCGTCCGCCGCCGCGCCCGTTGAGGACGTAACCATAGATCAAGCCGCGCTCGTCACCCGACTCGTACGCTTGCATTGCGCTTCCCTTGGTAAAACGACCATTTCGACAGTAAAAACACAAGTCCGGCACCAGTCAATTCATGGACTTGCGGCACAACCTTAAAGCCAGTCCTGAGACCCATATGCGCGCCTCGGGTTCATTCCAGCAAAAAGCCCCGGGACGCTGCCTGCGTCACCGGGGCCGGAACGGCTGTTAAAAAGCCCTATTCGGGCATCTTCAAGGCCTGCGGAGAAACGATGATGCCGTTGTTGTCGGCATACACGAACTCGCCGGGGCGGAAGGTGACGCCGCCGAAGGTCACGGCGACGTTCAGATCGCCGATGCCGCGCTTGTCGGTCTTCAGCGGATGACTGGCCAGGGCCTGGACGCCGAGGTCGGTCTGGGCGATCACGTCGACGTCACGGATGCAGCCATACACGACGATCCCTTCCCAGCCGTTCTTCGCCGCTTTCTCGGCCAGCATGTCGCCCAGCAGGGCGCGGCGCAGCGAACCACCGCCATCGACGACCAGGACCTTGCCCTTGCCGTCCTTGTCGACCTGCTCCTTGACCAGCGAATTGTCTTCGAAGCACTTGATGGTGACGATCTCGCCACCGAAGGAGTCGCGGCCGCCGAAGTTGCTGAACATGGGTTCGACGACCTGGACCAGCTCAGGATAGGCATCGCACAGATCGGGAGTGACGTAATGCATGGGAAGCTCCTGTGGGTGAAGGGATCGGCTCGGGCAGCTCCGGAGGATCATCGGCCGCCCGCCCCGGCGGCGCCGGCGTGACCGGAGCCGCCATTTGCGTCACATGTTAGCCGCTGATTCCGGCTTCCGATACGTCTAGCGCCTCGCCCCACGCGGATTCGTCGCGCACCGGCGATCACTGGCGCAGCCAGCGCTCCACCAAGGGCCAGACCTCTAGCTGGGCCGCCTTGCCGATCAGCATCTCGATATGCCCGTAGTCCTCGGCGTAGCCAGCCTCGCGTCCGAGCAACAGGTATTCGCGCTCGGACGAGGCGAACTGCTCGAACAACTTGCGACAGGCCCAGGACGGGTCCTGCCGGTCCCCAGCCCCGGCGACCGCCAATAGCGGCACGTCGACTGCGGCGAGCCCCTTCCACCAGTCGTTGCCCGGCTCGCCGAAGCGGCCGAACAGCCCATGCCAACGCAGGACCTCCAGCGCCACGCCGACCGGCTCGTCTTCCGGGCCCTGCCGCCAACGGCTTCCGGATAGCGCGTCGACGCGGCGCAGCAGCAGGCGCGCGAGGATGCCTGCCATGGGCAACCTGAACAGCCAGTGCGCGGTGCTGACCTGGCTACCGAACAACGCCACGGAAGCGATCCGTGCCTGGTCCAGGTAGCCCCCGCCCAGTCCCGCCGCCAGCACCACCCCACCGAGGGAGTGGCCAATCCAGTGCGCCGGCTGCCCGCACTGCTCGTGGATGAAGGAGGCCAGCGCCGGCAGGTCGTAGCGCGCGTAGTCGGCGACCCGGTTGTCCCGGTAACCATCGTTGCGAATCGACAGGCCATGGCCGCGCATTTCCGGCAGCCAGACATCGAACCCCGCCCGCGCCAGGTAAGGACCTAATCCGAGCGCACGCGGCGAGTACCAGAAGCGGCGGTTGGAAAAACTCCCGTGCAGGAGGATCACAGGCGGTCCGCGCCGCTCGCCGGCGGCCTGCTGTCCGAGCCGGGTTACGACCAGCTCGACGCTGGCATCAGGGCTGTTGCCGGGCTTCAGGCGGTAGATGTCTTCGGTAAGATCGGCGCGCAATTCGGCGCTGACCAGGGCGACAGGAAAGAGGCGACTACTGCTTTGCATGCTTGTCTTGTACAGGAGGCACGAAAAAGGGCGGTGTTACCCGCCCTTTCCGGATACAGCGAGGACCGATCAGGCCTGGTCTTGCCCCTCGGCGAGGAAGAACCAGGTATCCAGCACCGAGTCGGGGTTCAACGAGACGCTCTCGATGCCCTGCTCCATCAGCCAGCGGGCCAGGTCCGGGTGGTCCGACGGACCCTGGCCGCAGATGCCGATGTACTTGCCGGCCTTGTTGCAGGCAGCGATGGCGTTGGCCAGCAGCTTCTTCACCGCCGGATTGCGCTCGTCGAACAGGTGGGCAACGATGCCGGAATCGCGATCCAGGCCCAGGGTCAGTTGGGTCAGGTCGTTGGAACCGATGGAGAAGCCATCGAAGAACTCGAGGAACTCGTCGGCCAGCAGGGCGTTCGACGGCAGTTCGCACATCATGATGACCTTCAGTCCGTTCTCGCCGCGCTTCAGGCCGTTCCCGGCCAGCAGCTCGACCACCTGGCTCGCCTCGCCCAGGGTGCGCACGAAGGGCACCATGATCTCGACGTTGGTCAGGCCCATTTCGTTGCGGACCTTCTTCAGCGCACGACACTCCAGCTCGAAGCAGTCGCGGAACGACTCGCTGATGTAGCGCGAGGCGCCACGGAAGCCGAGCATCGGGTTCTCTTCTTCCGGCTCGTATAGCTTGCCGCCGATCAGGTTGGCGTACTCATTGGACTTGAAGTCGGACAGGCGCACGATGACCTTCTTCGGCCAGAACGCCGCGGCCAGGGTGCTGATGCCCTCCACCAGCTTCTCGACGTAGAAGCCGACCGGATCGGGATAGCCGGCGATGCGCTTCTCCACGCTTTCCTTGATGTCCGCCGGCAGGCCGGCGAAGTTCAGCAACGCCTTGGGGTGCACGCCGATCATGCGGTTGATGATGAATTCGAGGCGGGCCAGGCCCACGCCTTCGTTCGGCAACTGGGCGAAATCGAAAGCGCGATCGGGATTGCCGACGTTCATCATGATCTTGAACGGAAGGTCGGGCATGGCGTCGACCGAGTTCTTGCGCACATCGAAACCGAGTTCGCCTTCGAAGATGAAGCCGGTATCGCCTTCGGCACAGGAAACGGTCACCCCCTGGCCATCCTGCAGGATCTGGGTGGCATTGCCGCAACCGACCACCGCCGGGATGCCCAGTTCGCGAGCGATGATCGCCGCGTGGCAGGTGCGCCCGCCGCGGTTGGTGACGATGGCGCTGGCGCGCTTCATCACCGGCTCCCAGTCCGGGTCGGTCATGTCGGAGACCAGGACGTCACCCGGTTGGACCTTGTCCATTTCCGACACGTCGTTGATCACCTTGACCGGACCGGCACCGATGCGCTGGCCAATGGCACGTCCTTCCACCAGGACGGTCCCCTTCTCTTTCAGCAGGTAGCGCTCCATGACCGTGGCGCTGGCGCGGCTCTTCACGGTTTCCGGGCGTGCCTGGACGATGTACAGCTTGCCGTCGTCACCGTCCTTGGCCCATTCGATGTCCATCGGGCGGCCATAGTGCTTCTCGATGATCATGGCCTGCTTGGCCAGCTCGGTGACCTCGGCGTCGCTCAGGGCGAAGCGGGCGCGATCGGCGCGATCGACGTCCACTACCTTGACCGAGCGACCGGCCTTGGCCTCGTCGCCGTAGATCATCTTGATCGCCTTGCTACCCAGGTTGCGGCGCAGGATGGCCGGACGCCCGGCTTCCAGGGTCGGCTTGTGGACGTAGAACTCGTCGGGGTTCACCGCGCCCTGAACCACGGTCTCGCCCAGGCCGTAGGCACCGGTGATGAAGACCACGTCGCGGAAGCCGGATTCGGTGTCCAGGGTGAACATCACCCCGGCGGTGCCGGTTTCCGAGCGGACCATGCGCTGCACGCCGGCGGACAAGGCGACCAGCTTGTGATCGAAGCCCTGGTGCACGCGGTAGGCGATGGCGCGGTCGTTGAACAGGGAGGCGAAGACCTCTTTTGCTGCGCGGATCACATTGTCCACGCCGCGGATATTGAGGAAGGTTTCCTGCTGGCCGGCGAACGAGGCGTCCGGAAGGTCTTCGGCGGTAGCGGAGGAACGCACTGCCACGGCGAGGTTGTCGTTGCCGTTGGCCAGGGCGGCGAAGGCCTGGCGGATCTCGCTGTCGAGACGGGCCGGGAACTCGGCTTCCATCACCCACTGGCGGATCTGCGCGCCGGTCTTGGCCAGGGCGTTGACGTCGTCGACGTCCAGGGCGTCCAGGGCCGCGTGGATACGGTCGTTGAGGCCACTCTGCTCGAGGAAGTCACGGTAGGCCTGGGCGGTGGTGGCAAATCCGCCGGGTACGGAAACGCCGGCACCGGCCAGGTTGCTGATCATCTCGCCGAGGGATGCGTTCTTGCCCCCCACATGCTCTACATCATGGACGCCGAGCTTATCGAGGGAAACTACGTACTCTACCAAGGTGATCTCTCCACTATTGAATTGGAAAAGCTCAAGCGGGGCCAGGAGCAGCTCCGCTGGATTCTGGCCTGGCCCTTAGAAATAAGTGACAATGCTGCGACAGAAAGGCCTCTGACAACGCGCGGCCTATCATAGCCAAGAATCGTTCCTACCTTAAGGCTTTCGGTGCAAATGAAACGAACCGCATTCTTCATCTCGGACGGCACCGGTATCACCGCCGAAACCCTGGGCCAAAGCCTTCTGGCACAGTTCGAGAACATCAGCTTCGTCAAACTGACGAGACCGTACATCGATACCGAAGAAAAAGCGCGCGCCATGGTACAGCAAATCAATAATGCTGCCGAGTCGGACGGGGCCCGCCCGATCATCTTCGATACCATCGTGAACCGCGACATCCGGGCGGTCCTGGCGCAATCCAACGGTTTCATGATCGATATCTTCGCCACCTTTCTTTCGCCTCTGGAACAGGAGCTTTCGGCCGACTCGTCCTATTCGGTCGGCAAGTCCCACTCCATCGGCCACAACTCCAACTACATGGATCGCATCGAGGCGGTGAACTTCGCCCTCGACAACGACGACGGCGCCCGCACCCACTACTACGACAAGGCCGACCTGATCCTGGTCGGCGTCTCGCGCTGCGGCAAGACGCCCACCTGCCTGTACATGGCCCTGCAGTATGGCATCCGCGCCGCCAACTACCCGTTGACGGAAGAGGACATGGAGCGCCTGCAACTGCCGAACGCCCTCAAGCAGTACAAGCACAAGCTGTTCGGCCTGACCATCGACCCCGACCGCCTCACCGCGATCCGCAACGAACGCAAGCCCAACAGTCGCTACGCCAGCTTCGCCCAGTGCGAATTCGAGGTACGCGAGGTCGAAAGCCTGTTCCGCCGCGAAAACATCGCCTACATCAACTCCACGCATTTCTCGGTGGAGGAGATTTCCGCAAAGATCCTCGTCGAAAAAGGCGTGGAACGGCGCTTCAAATAACCGCTCCGGGGCCAGCGGCTCGGCACCGCCAAGGTCCCTTGCCCGCTTCCGGTAACGCTTCGAGCCCCTGGATGGAATTTCGTTTCATCCCAGGAGCAAAACCCCGACCAAGTGGTATAAGCGGCTGTCGCTGCCGAAAAACCGCGTGATAGAATGCGGCCCGCATGCGCCTGGCGGGGCGCCCGGCATGCCCGGCCTGCCGAGCGCAGGTCGATGACGCAGGGTTTTCCGTCACGGACTGGACAGCGATCGCAAGATCGACCCGCCGAACGCGACACCAACCAGGACTTATGAAACTCAAGCCCTTAGCTCCCCTGCTCTGCCTATTCATCGCCGTACCAGGCCTGAGCGTAGCCGCCGAAAAGACGGTCTACGGCCTGAACGAATACGCGCGCATCAACGACCCGGACATCCAACTGGCCGCCAAGCTCGACACCGGCGCCAAGACCGCCTCCCTCAGCGCCCGCGACATCAAGCGTTTCAAGCGCGACGGCGAAACCTGGGTGCGCTTCTACCTGGCCACCGACAACGCCGACGACACCCCGATCGAGAAGCCCCTGGCGCGGATCAGCAAGATCAAGCGCCGCCACGGCGACTTCAACCCCGACGAGGGCAAGGCCTATACCGCCCGTCCGGTGATCGAGCTGCAGGTCTGCATGGGCAAGGCGATTCGCACCATCGAAGTGAACCTGACCGACCGAAGTGCATTCCAATACCCGCTTTTGATCGGCTCGGAGGCCTTGAAGAAATTCGACGCACTGGTCGATCCGAGTTTGAAATACTCGGCCGGGAAACCCGGCTGCAAACCTGATGCAAAACCTGCTGAGTAAACGACATGCGCTCTCTCAACCTGCATCTGAAAGTCCTGATCGCCATCCTGCTGACCCTGGGTGTGGCGATCACCGCCTATCAGATTTTCGTCCAGGGTATTCCCGTTACCGAAGCCGAAACCGATGACCTCTGGAACATCGATGCCAAGGTCGACTTCGTCGCCACGCCGAAAACCCCGGTCAAGGTGCAGATGTTCGTTCCGCCGTTGAGCCAGGACTACGTCAGCCTCAACGAAAGCTTCGTCTCCAACAATTACGGCGTCAGCATCAATCGCGCCGACGGCAATCGCAAGGTGACCTGGTCCGCCCGCCGCGCCAACGGCAAGCAGACCCTGTACTACCGCCTGGTGCTGACCAAGCGCTACACCGGCGAGAAGACCAAGGAGAAAGGCCCGATCTTCCGCGACAGCCTGCCCCTGGAAGGCCCGGAGAAGATCGCCGCAGAAGCCCTGCTGGCCCCCATTCGCCAGCACTCGGCCGACGTCGAGACCTTCGTCAGCGAAGCCATCAAGCGCGCCAACAACGGCAACGACGACAACGTCAAGCTGCTGATGGCCGGCGACACCAGCCTGGAAAAGAAAGCGCATATCGTCGAGACCCTGCTGTCCATCGCCCATGTGCCGATGGAGCGGGTCCACACCATCCGCCTGGTCGCCGACCTGCAACAGAGCCCGGAACTGTGGCTGCGCAGCTTCAACGGCGAGAACTGGCTGTACTTCAACGTGGTCACCGGCGAACAGGGCCTGCCCTCCGATCGCCTGATCTGGTGGCTTGGCGATGAGCCGCTGATGACCATCGACGGCGGCAAGAAGGCCCAAGTCAGCTTCAGCCTGAACAGCAGCGAGATGAACGCCATCCGCCTGGCCAAGCTGTCCGACGAGAACACCGAGGCGGCCTTCCTCGAGTACTCCCTGTACGGCCTGCCGCTGTCCACCCAGCAGACCTTCCAGATCATGATCATGATCCCGATCGGCGTGCTGGTGATCCTGATCCTGCGCAACCTGATCGGCCTGCAGACCCTCGGCACCTTCACCCCGGTGCTGATCGCCCTGGCCTTCCGCGAGACCGGCCTGCAATGGGGTATCGCCCTGTTCACCGTGATCACCGCCCTGGGCCTGTCGCTGCGCTCCTATCTCGAGCACCTGAAGCTGCAGATGCTGCCGCGCCTCTCGGTGGTGCTGACCTTCGTGGTGGTGATGATCGCGGTGATCAGCCTGTTCAGCCACAAGCTCGGCTTCGAGAGCGGCCTGTCGATCGCCCTGTTCCCGATGGTGATCCTGACCATGACCATCGAACGCCTGTCGATCACCTGGGAAGAGCGCGGCGGCGGCCATGCGATGAAGGTGGCCATCGGCACCCTGTTCGCGGCATCGCTGGCGCACATCCTCATGCGCATCCCGGAACTGGTGTACTTCATCTTCACCTTCCCGGCCGTGCTGCTGATCCTGGTCGCCTTCATGCTCGCCATGGGCCGCTACCGCGGCTACCGCCTGACCGAGCTGTTCCGCTTCAAGGCCCTGCTCAAGGACTGAACCATGTCGATCTGGAAGACCTGGAAAGACCTGACCGCGAAAGGCGTGATGGGCATCAACCGACGCAATGCCGATTACGTCCTGAAGTACAACAAGCGGCACCTGTATCCGGTGGTGGACGACAAGATCATCACCAAGGAACGCGCGCTCGAGGCCGGCATCCACGTGCCGGAGATGTACGGCATCATCGAGACCGAGAAAGGCATCGACAAGCTCAACGAGATCATCGGCGAGCACAACGATTTCGTCATCAAGCCGGCGCAGGGCGCCGGCGGCGACGGCATCATGGTGATCGCCGACCGCTTCGAGGGCCGCTACAAGACCGTGTCGGGGAAGATCGTCAGCCACGAGGAGATCGAGCACCACATCTCGAGCATCCTCTCCGGCCTCTACTCCCTCGGCGGCCATCGCGACCGCGTACTGATCGAGTACCGGGTGACCCCCGACCAGATCTTCAAGAGCATCAGCTACGAAGGTGTCCCGGACATCCGCATCATCGTACTGATGGGCTACCCGGTGATGGCCATGCTGCGCCTGCCGACCCGGCAGTCGGGCGGCAAGGCCAACCTGCACCAGGGCGCCATCGGCGTGGGCGTCGACCTGGCCACCGGCGTCACCCTGCGCGGCACCTGGCTGAACAACAAGATCGCCAAGCACCCGGACACCACCAACGCGGTGGACGGCGTGCAACTGCCGAACTGGGACGGCTTCATGAAGCTGGCGGCCGGTTGCTACGAGTTGTCGGGCCTCGGCTACATCGGCGTGGACATGGTTCTCGACCAGGAGAAAGGCCCGCTGATCCTCGAACTCAACGCCCGCCCGGGCCTGAACATCCAGATCGCCAACGACAGCGGCCTGGTGCACCGCTGCCACGCCGTCGAGGCGCGACTGGAAGAACTCAAGGCGAAAGGCATCGAAGAGTCCGCGGAAGAGCGCGTACGCTTCTCCCAGCAGTTGTTCGGCCACGTCCAGCAGCACCAGGGCTGACGTGCTTCCGGTATGAAAAAGCCCGGCTCCGGCCGGGCTTTTTCATGTCTCGGATTTCAACGCACCACGGCCAGCTCGAAGCCGCCCTGCCGGGCGTGCTCATGCACCTGCATGCCCGCCTCGTTCACCGCCAGGCCCTGTAGCGGACGCTTGAACGGCTTGTTGTCGAGGGTTTGCAGCGAGCGGTCCTCGTCGGTGGTCAGCAGCAGCACGTAGCGCTCGCCGCGATTGGCCCGCACCGGCACCGTACCCTCGATGAAAGCGTAGCGATACCAGGTTTCCGGGTTCAGCTTGTACACCGCGTCGCTGACCAGCCGGGTTGGCCGCTTGTGCTCGTCGAGGAACAGCAGCGACGGGTAGACCACCTGGCGATTGGCGAAACTGCGGATGCGCAGGCCGTAGACCCCCTGGGAGCGCGGCAGCCGGATCGCCGCGTAGAAGCTCCTGCCCATGGGAAAGTCGAAGCTCGGCGAGAAGCGGTTCAACTCCTCGTAGCGCGGCTCGTCGGCATCCAGTTCGGTGAAGTCGCTCTCGGCGATCTGCTCGCAGCAGCGCCGTTGCAGGTCCTGGTAGAGATCGTCGATGGTCATCTCGGTGCCCTTGAGCAAAGCCTTCAGCGCATCGCTCTGCTGGCCGGCGCCATCCAGCCCGGGCAACGCCGTCGGACGTTGCTTGAACTCGATCTGCCGGCCCTCGGTGAAGGCGATCTGCGACGAAGGCGCGGCCTCCCGCTTGAAGCGCGCCGCGCGCTCCTCGGGCGGGATCTGCGAGTTGTGCATGCGGCCCTTCTCGTCCACCCAGGTGTAGTAGGGACTGCCGTTCTCGCTGCGAACGAAACCCTTGCCCTCGAAGGCCTCGGCATCGATGTATTCGGCGGAGTGCTCGCCGTTGGGCAGGACGTAGTCGGCGCGCTGGCCGGCGACCTGGGCGCCGGCATAGAAGCTGTTCTGCACGTTGCCGTTGGCATCGATCCAGGTGTAGTAGCGACGCTTGCTCTCCCCTCCGCTGCTGTTCCCCGGCCACTGCGTGGCGTTGTCCGCCTTGTTCAGCACCCGCGCCTGGTCGCTCTGGCCGATGCGCTGCCGCGCCTGGCGCTGCTGGCGGTCGAACTGGCCGTCGACGAAGGTGTTGTGCACCCCGCCATTGT
The DNA here is from genome assembly GCF_001813485.1 of Pseudomonas sp. HMSC067G02. NCBI lineage: Bacteria > Pseudomonadati > Pseudomonadota > Gammaproteobacteria > Pseudomonadales > Pseudomonadaceae > Pseudomonas > Pseudomonas sp. HMSC067G02. The sequence goes on along the minus strand of NZ_KV812708.1, from coordinate 213,289 downwards.
CGTCCACCCAGGTCAGGTAGCGCCCGCCGGAGGCCCAGCCCGGCGAAGATGCCGGCAGCGCCAGGGAGAAGACGCAAAGTACGATGGATGCGCGCATCATGCTCCAGCCCTCAGAAGGTCGTACGGTAGGTCATGGCGAAAATATAGGCCTTCACCGTGGTGTCCACGTCCAGTCCCGCGTAGGGGTTGTACACCAGGTTGTCGAGCCCGGTGCAGTTCAGGTTGCAGCTGGTATCGGCCTTGACGCTCTGCTTGGTGACGAAGTAGTTGAAACCGACATCGATCACCGTGTCCTTGTCCCACTGGTAGCCCAGCCCCAGGCCGTAGAGATTGGCATCGCCGATCGGCACCAGGATGTCCGCCTGGCCCTTGGGGATCGCCGAAGGCCGGTATTCGTAGCCGGCGCGCAGCTGCAAACGGTCGTTGACGTCGTACTGCACGCCCATGGCCCAGCTCCAGGTATCGCGGTAGCCGCGGTCGAGGGTGATGCTGTGGCTGGTGGCGTCCTTCGAGTCGAGGTACTTGGCGATGCGCAGCAGGTCAAGCTCGCGGTCGAACTCGATCTTGAACTCGTTCCAGTCGCTGTAGCCGTTCCATTTCAGGTCGAAGTTGAATTGCCACTTCTTGAACGGGCGCAGCTTCACGCCGGTGGAGAAGGCATCCGGGTAGACCATGTTCATCGTGGCGTTGCCATGCTCTTCATCGACGTTCCCGTAGGGGAACATCTGGCCGAGGATCGCACCACCGAGCGACTTGTGCACCCCGGTCCAGAAACCCTGCCAGCCTTGGCCGTAGTCGACCCGGTACTTGCCCTTGAGCCTCATCCGCGACTCGCTCTGGTAGGTCGCGCCCCAGGCGAACCAGTCGGTGGGCTCCCAGAGCACGCCGAGGTTGAAGCTGGGCGACAGCGACTGCTGCATGTCCAGGTCGATATTGGCCAGGTTCTGGAACGGACCGATGTTGCCGCCGCAGACGTTGAAGAACACCTCGAGGATCTCCTGCATTCCCGGCAGGCAACCGATCTCCTTGGTCTGCTGCAACAGCCCGAGCAACTGGTTCGGCGCCCGGAAATCCTCGTTCAACGCTACTGCCTGGTGGGAAAAACCCACCGACAGGCCGACCGACAGCTCGTCGTTGACCTGGTAGGCCAGGGTCGGCGAGAAGTAGGTGAGCCGCTGCAACGACACCTCGCGTCCCTGGTAGCGCGCCGGATCGCTATCGGAATCGCGGCTGTAGCCCAGCGCTTGCGGGGTGTAGACGTTGGTGGCGAAGGTGAACTTGGAACCCGGCGGGTTGATCGAGATCCCGGCCAGCGGCGCCACCAGCAACGGCACGTCGGTCATGCCGCCGAGGCCGGGCAGGTACATGGTCGGGGTCAGGGTCCGGCTGTGGCTGTTGGCGACCGGGTCGTCGCGCAGGCCGAAGGTGCCTTCGCCGTAGTTCGGCGGCGCCTTGAAGCCGGCGCGGATGTCCATTACCCCGGTGAGCAGCTTCACGGTCGCCTGGCGGCCCTTCATCTTGGTCAGCGCCGCCGGGTTGTAGTGCACCGAATCGATGCCGGTCTCGTCGGCGGTCACGGCGTTGCCGAGGGCCATGGCTTTCGGGTTGCCGATGGTCAGGTCGTTGGCCATCTGCGCGCCGGCCGGCGGAATCCAGGCCAGGCACACCCCTGCCAGCGCCAGCCAGAGCGGCGCAATGCGCATCTTCATAACAGGCCTCGCTCGCGGGTTACTGGGCCTTCAGCCCTTTGATATCGAGGGGTACGGATAACCCCAGCAGTACATCCGGCGAGTCTTCCGTGAGGCCGAAACCGGCGTTGACGTTGACGATGTAGTCCGGTGACGTCCGCAAGCCGAGCGAGAAGTTCATGATGCTACTGGTCTGTTCGGACGACTCGAACGTACCGGCAGTGGTGTGGTAGCGGTTCTTCAGCGTGTAGGCCATCTGGTACGAAGTCGCCAGCGAGACGTCGTAGGACAGCGCGTAGGCCATGCCCATGTTGAAGTTGATCGTGTTGCCGGGCGAGACCTTCTCCAGCTGGGAGTTGTCGGCCAGGGTCTGGTGCACGTCGTCCACCGGCAGGTTCCAGGTGTAGCCGAGCGAGCCGTAGAGGACCACCGGGTCGATCACATAGGACATGTTCGCGCCGAAGCCCAGGCTGTAGTAGCCGTTGCCGGTGGAGATGTCCTTGTCCAGGTTGGTCTTGTAGGGACTGTCGCCGGTCGGCAGGCCGATGGTGGTATACAGCGTGGTGACCGGCCGCCCGCGCACCGCCGCCCAGGGCTGCCAGCGCAAGGTCGCGGAAACGTCGCCGAGGCTGTAGGCGTGGGTATCCATCTCGGTGTCGTACTTGGCTACCAGCGGCAGGCGGAAACTGAAGGTGAGGTTGTCCCAGATCCCGTAGTCGAAGGTGAAGGAGTTGGTGAAGGTGTGCTGGGACTGGCTCTGCCGGCCGGCGAGGCCGTAGATCTGCGTGCCGCCGCTGGTCTTGGTCAGCGGCACCAGGGTCAGCCGCTGGTCGCGCACCAGCGCGTAGTCGAAACCGTAGGTCAGGGTCCGCTCGCCCTTCTTCAGCAAGGTGTAGCTCTTCTCGGCGGCCTGGAAGACTTCCTCCAGCGCCTTGGCGCTGTCGGCATCGTCATTCTTCTTGGCCAGCGCGTCACGGGCCTGGTCGACCGAGGCTTCCTCGGCAACGGACAAACCGCTGATAGACAGCATCAGCGCCGCCGCGCATGTGTACCCCCTGATTCTCATGGCGCTATCCCCAGAGATTGTTCTTGTTTTTGGGTATCTGCTACTTGGTGCGCAGGTGTATGACGTCGCCACCAGTGCCCAGCTCACGGACCTGGTTTTCAGTGATCTTGTTGATCTGCGGAAACTCGCGGAACGCCAGCAGGCTGACGGTGCGGTCGTCCACCAGGCGCATGTCGCGATCGTTCAGCGCCAGCGCGTTGCGGGGCTCCTGCCCACTCGGGAAGATCACGAACAGGACGTTCTGGTCCCAGATTTCCTCGAAGCGCGTCCGGGTGAAGCTGATGTTGCCCAAGGCCGGATCGGCGACGAAGACGTGATCGTTGTAGACATCGCGCACCACCACGAAATGCTTGAAGCCGGCATAGTGGATGGGGACCAGCGCCGGATGCTCGAGAGCGTCCAGGTCGCTGAACTCGGCGCGAAAACCACCGCTCTTGTAGCCCAGCGCAGCGGCGTAGCGCTTCATGTCGAGCAGCGAGAAACCGCGGCGCTGCACGATCTTATCGGCCTCGCCATAGCGCAGCAGCCCTTCCATGACCTGGCGTTCCTCGAGGTTGCGCCCGAGGTAGTAGTCCAGCAGCGTGGTAAGCGCCGCCGAGCCGCAGCTGTAGTCATAGGCCTGGCGGATGACGTTGCGGAACTGCAACTGGCTCATCGGCTCCAGTTGCACCGATTCGCGGTAGGGTCCATTGGGGGTCAGAGGCTGGCTGAGGTTGACCGTGCCCTGCGGTTGCGGCTTGGTATCGACCGTCTGGGTGAACCCGAACAGTCCGATCAGACTTCCCAGCAAAATCTCGAACATCGCCCCGTCGTACCTCTTTCGGAGAAAGACCCCGCCGATGCCTCGGCGAGGTCTTCGCGTCTCGACTCGGTTCCTGGATCAGTGACCCCAGACCTTGATGGTGGAACCGGCCATGTTCAGCCCGGAGACGGTCAGCGAGCCGATGCTGGCGGCGCTGGTGTCGCCCACCTTGATGGCGCCCACGGTCACGTCGCCGGTGATGGCCGGCAGGCCGATGGCCAGTTGCTGGGTCGACTTGCCGCCGATGTCGGTGGTGACGACGTCGATGGTCAGCGGCTTGGTATCGTCGATGGTCAGCGCCGGCAGGCTGATGTTCTCCAGCCGCAGGGAGCCGCCGTTGGTGTCGGTATCGGTGTAGGTCACGGCCCCGACGGAGCCCTGGAAAGTACCGGAAATGCTGATGCCTGCCTGGCCGGTCACGTCGGACAGCGCGCCATCGTCCATGGCTTTCAGGTCGGCATGCGCCAGCAAGGGAGCAGCCAGAACAGCAGTTGCAAGGAACAGGTGCTTTTTCATTGTTATTTCTCCAGTGTTCAGGTGTGGTTTGCCCCAGGGCACTGCCGTTTGCATCCTGTCCCCGGCAGATCGACCGGCATCTCGCCGGTCTCCAGGTCCGGTACTGCTTCCCTAGGTGTCCCGGACATGGATTCGGTAGAGCCTCATGCTCTCTCGTCCTGGATTCCAAGCTACTGGGCCACCCCTTCCGCCGCCAGCCCATCCAAGGGATGGAGCGATGGCGGCTGCCGCTCACGCCTCGCTCAGCAGTCCCAGGCTTTTACCCTTTAGTACGGCTTGCGTTCTGCTCTTCACACCCAGCTTGGCGAACAGGTTGTGCAGGTGCCACTTGATGGTGGCTTCCGACAGGTGCACCGCCTGCGCGATATCGCGGTTCGACAAGCCCGCCGCCACCAGCCGCAGGATTTCCCGTTCGCGATGGCTAACATCCTGATTTTCATCGAAACTTTCCGGGTCCACGGAGAGCTTCCGGCACTGCTCGCGGAGCAGGTCGGCCAGCCCCTGCCAGGCCGCGGCACGCTTGGGCTCCGCTTCCCTCCAGCTTTCCCACATCGGCAACAGCCACAACGCGTCGTCCTGGAACAGCCGGCGATAGCCGAGATTCCAGGCTTCCTCGAGCGTGGCGAGGAACAGGCCGATGGCTTTTTCGCTGTTACCTTTCTGCCAATACGCCACAGAAAGTAACAAGGACAAACGCAGCCGCCGATCCCTCTGGTAAGCGGAAGAGTAGCCGGCCAGACAGCTTTCCAGCTTGCTCTGCGCGCGTTCCGCGTGACGCTCGGACAATGCCAGCCGAGCCTCCGCCAGGACCAGGGCGGTCTGTGCGTCGGCGTGCCGCTCGCCGGAGAGCCCGGCAAGATGCCGCTCCAGTTGCAGGCAGACCCGTTCGGCCTCGTTCGGACGGCGCAGCCACAGCAGGAACTGCACCTTGCAGCTCATGGCGTGAGCATAGACACGCTCGTAGCCGGGCGAGAGCAGACCGCTCAGCCATTCGTCGAGTTGCGCCAGCCCCTGCTCGGCGGCGCCGGAGAAGAAGCGCGCCTTGGCCATGACCAACTGGCCGCGACTGAGCAGTTCCACCGGCGTCGCGACATCCCGCCAGACCGTCGCCAGCGGTAGTTCGGCGAGCACGCCGGCATGCCGGTCCTGCTCGTAGAGCAGGTCGGCATAGGCCAGCGACAAGGGGCCGCCGACCCGGCTGCGCCGGCCGAATACCTGCTCGACCCGGTTGCGCGCCGACTCGGCGATCGCCCTGCCCCGCTCCAGATCGCCACTCTCCTTGCAGATCAGGGATTCGATCAGGCTGGTCACCACCTGCAGGTACTCGCTGTCGGCGACTTTCAGGTCCTCCCGCGCGGAACCGATGGCGCCGGCGGCCTCGGCGTAGTCGCCGAGCAGCGCATGCGCCGAAGCCTGCACGCAGAGCAGGCTGGCGCGGAACACCGGCTGGTTGCTCGGAACCATGGACAGCCAGTGACGGGCGACCTTCAGGCAGGCTTCGAGCTTGTCCTGGTAGAGCAACACCAGGGCCTTGAGCACCTGGGCGGCGGCGAGCAACTCGCCGAGCCCGAAGTGCATGACCTTGCCGCGCCCCTGCAAGAGGCGGTGGCTGACCTCCTCGATCAACGCCTCGGCCTCGGCGAAGCGTTGCTCGAACGCCAGTTGCCAGGCGTAGAAGATCTGGAACACCGGATGCTCGCGGATCACCTCGGCGGGAATGCCGTTGAGCATGCCGAGGATGCCGTACACCCGGTTACCGGCGATCAGGCGCGCGCCCTGGCGCTCCAGCAACTCGGCGGCGAACAGGTAGTCGCGGGCGCGAAGGGCGTACTTGATCGCCCGGTCGGCCAGGTCGCGCCCCTCGCACCAGCGCGCCGCCGCATGCAGCAACGGGGTCGGATCGGCATGCCGGGACAGCCGCCCCTGGAGGAACTCGGCGAACAGATGGTGGTAGCGGAACCATTCGCGCTGGTCGTCCAGGGCGATGACGAACAACTGCTCGTTCTGCAGGCGCATGAGCATGTCCAGGCCGTCGCGACGTCCGGTCAGCGCATTGCACAGTTCCGCATTGAACTCGTCGAGCACCGAGGTCTGGTCGAGGAACAGCTGCAGGTCGGCGGGCAGGCTGGCCAGCACGTCTTCCGCCAGGTAGTCGGCGATGTTCCGTTCGGTCCCGGAGAGCCCGCGGAGGAAACCTTCCCGGTCGGTATTGCGACTGAGGGCCAGGGCCGCCAGGTGCAACGCCGTGATCCAGCCTTCGGTGCGCTTGAACAGCAGCTTCAGCTCACGCTCGCCCAGCTCCAGCCCCTTGAGATCGAGGAGAAACGCATCGCTCTCCTCGCGCGAAAGTCGCAGGTCTTCCGCGCTCAGGCAGAAGGTCCAGGGCTTGAGGGTCGGCTCGTCGACCAGGAAGCGCGGGCGGAAGCGGGTCGAGGCCACCACCCGCACGTGATCGGGCAGGTTCTCGATCAGGTAGCGAACCCCATGCGGCAAGGCGGCGTGGCGGATGCGGTGGAAATCGTCGAGGAACAGGTACAAGGGGCCTTCCAGGCGACGCAGGTCGGCGAGGAAGGCATCCAGGATACCCTCCAGCGGCACCGCGACGTCGGTGCCGAGCAGATTGGCGGTATTGCCGCCGAATGCCGGGACCACTCGCTGGATGCTCGCCAGCAGGTACTGGATCAGACGCTGCGGTTCGCTGTCGGTCTCGTCGCAGGACAGCCATGCCACCGCCGCGCCCTGCTCCAGCAGGCGCAGGCGCAACTGGCAGAGGATGGTGCTCTTGCCGAAGCCGGCCGGCGCGCTGAGCACCATCGCGCGTCGCCCGCGGGCCTCGTACAGGCGGTCGATCAGCGCCTGGCGGGGCAGCAGCGGCAGCCCTCCGGCGCCTGGCGGGAACAGCTTGGTCTGCAACAGCGGGATGGTGCTGGCGGGAACACCGTCGCGATGGCCCATGGTCAGAGAAGGCTCAGCTCGCGGGCTCGCCGGATCGCCTGGGTGCGATTGCGCACCTTGAGCTTTTCGTAGATGTTGTGCAGATGCCATTTGACGGTCCCCAGGGCCAGCGACAGGCGCTGGCCGATTTCTTCGTTGGATAGGCCCTGTGCGGCCAGGCAGACCACTTCGCGCTCGCGCTCCGTCAGGCCTTCCTCGAGCGCATCCTGGGGCTTGCGCACGCCCTGCCCGGGCCAGATGCCGAGCAGGCCGCGAATGAAGGTCTGTAGCGCCGGCTGGCGCTCGGTGGATTCGAGTTGCTGGAGCAACTGGCGAATGCCGTCGCCTTCCTCGATGAAGAGGCTGCGCACCCCTTCCCGTTCGGCATTGATCAGGCATTCGCCGAGCAGGCTGTTGGCCCGTTCCTGGTAGCCCAGGCGCTGATAGCTGAGCGCCGCCAGGATATCCAGGCGCAGGCGCTGCAGGCCGTGCCAACCGGGCTGCAAGGTGCCGCGCAACTGAGTGATCTCGTGCAGCGCCTCGCTGAAATGTCCTCGCCCCTGCAACAGGCGCACGCGGCTCACGCCCAGCGACCAGTTGACCGGGTTGAAGGCCATGTTGCGGTAGTGTGCCGCCATCTTGTTCCAGTCCACGCTCTTCAACCGCTGCTCGGCGCGCTTCAGGCGGTCGGGGCCGCTGTCCTGGAGGATCAGGTTGATCTCTTCGGCCATGGCCTGGGCGAAGAAGCGCCACGACTGATTGCGCGAGGCCAGGGCCTGCATCGCCGCCAGGCTGGCCAGCGCCTCCTTCGGCCGTCCCAGCAGGCGCTGGGTGCGCGCCAGGCAGATCTGCCCCTGGGCATAGAAATCGATCGGATTGATCACATCCACATGCCCGAGCGCCCAGCCCAGGCGCTCTTCCAGCCCGTCCAGCTCGATCCTGTAGTAGGCGGTCAGGGCCTCGGTGATGGTCGGCAGCGCCAGCGCGCTCCTGGACTTCTCGAACAGCGGCCGGGCACGCTGGCGGAGCCGCTCGATGAGCAGTTGCGCCTGCTTCACCTGGCCCTGCTCGAGTGCGAGGATCACCTCGACGTTGGCCAGTTGCATGTCCAGGTAGCGCCCTTCGAGGAAATGATTGCGCTGCTGCGCCAGTCCCAGCAGGCGCCGCGCCTGGTCGCCCTGGCCACGGACCACCTGGGCCAGCGCGGCGGTGATCAACACCGCCACTTCGAGGAAGGCAGCGTTCTGCCCGAGCTGGACCTCGACCCGGCGAGCCAGGGCGATGCACAGTTCCAGATCGTCCTTCTGCAACGCCACCACCGCCTTCACCGCCAGCGCGGAGAGGTACTGGTCGCCCATCGGCCCATCGCCGCGGCTCTCCCCCCAGCGCGCCAGCAGTTCGTCGATGATCCGGTTGGCCTCGCCCAGGCTGAGGTCGCTGGCCCGCGACCAGACATCGGTAAGGACCAGGATCGGATAGCGCTCGGCGATTTCGTCCGGCACATGCTTGCGCCAACGGTAGATCAGGCTGAGCTGGCCGCGGTTGATCAGCTCCAGTCCGCATCCGTCGACCAGCGCGGCGATCATCTCCGGGTCTTCCGCCGCACAGGCATGCTCGATGGCGAACGTCGGCATGTGGTGGTTGGTGAACCACAGGCTGGCGTTGAAATGCAGTTGCTTGAAACGGTCCGGATCGGAGTCGCGCAGGCGGTTGCGGAGGAAGTCGGCGAACAGCAGGTGGAAGCGATACCACTGGCGTTCGCGATCCAGCGGCAGGAGGAACAATTGCATGGACTCCAGGCGCTCCAGCAGCGCCTGGCCGTCCTGGCGCCCGGTCAGGGCGTTGGCCAGGTCGCCGCTCAATTGGCTGGCAACGCCAAGGGCCAGCAGCGCTTCCTGCAGATCGCCAGGCAAGCGTTCGAAGACCGCCGCCAGCAGATAGGCGCTGACCGCCTGCTTGTCGCCGTCGAGCAGGGCCATTTCCTGCACCTGCGGTTGCTGGCGCAGCCACAGGCTGACGAGATGCACGCCCACCACCCAGCCTTCGGTCTGGCCATAGAGCGCCTTCAGGCAGGGCTCGTCCAGATAGAGACCGCTACGCTCGAGGTATTCGCGGGTTTCCTCGAAGCCGAGGCGCAGCTCCTCGAGACCGATTTCCAGCAACAGCCCCTTGGCCCGCCAGGTAGCCAGGCTCAGCGCCGGCTGCGAACGCGTGCCCAGGGCCAGGACCAGCCCGGGGGGTGCGTACTGCACCAGGCGGTTGAGGCCGGTGAAGATGTCCGGGTTGCTAACCAGGTGCAGGTCGTCCAGCACCAGCAGCAACGGCCGCGCATAGCGATCGAGATCGCCGAGCAGGCTTTCGATCACCGCCACCACCGGGACCCGCATGGTGTTCTGCAGGTAGGTCTGGGCGTCGTCGCCAAGCTGCGGCACGGCTTCGCCCAGCGCCTCGATGAGCTGCCGGCAGAAACGGGCGGGGTCGTCGTCTTCTTCGGCCAGCGACAGCCAGGCCACCGCCTGGTCTGCTACAGTGCGCTCCCTGGCCAGGGCGGCGAGCGCGCAGGTCTTGCCGAAGCCGGCAGGTGCGGAAAACATCAGAACGCGTGAATGGGGATTGCGATCCAGCAGGTTGCGGATCGCGGGGCGAAGAGAATATTCGGCTGGCACCTGAGGCGGCACTATTCTGGAGCGCGAAAGGCTGCCGGCTGCTGGATCCTGTACTGCATCCACGGCCTGTATCCCTGTGTCATTATCATTGTGGTACGGAGCCAAATCTCCGTGGGATATTTCCATAATTAGCAGATCACCCTTCTTACGTAAACTGAAGAAATGGCTCTAGGATCGACGATTCCGGCGAACTAGAATTCCTGACTGTCCCACTACCCCCACTTTCCATGCCCAGTTGTCATGTTCACCCCCTGCCCTACCATAGCGACCCAAGCTGTCTCTTTGCCATCATCCATGAGGCGCCCGGTGCGGTGATGCTCGATTCGGGTCGCCCCATCGCTACCCGTGGACGCTATGACCTTATGAGCGCCTGGCCATTGGCAGAACTGGCGCCGCTGCCCGACGAATCGGCCAACCGCTTCTTCGCCCGCCTACGCGAAGCGGCCGGAAGCCTGGGCCCCGCGCAGCTGCCAGCGCCGTACGAACTGCCCTTCGCCGGCGGTCTGCTGGGCTATTTATCCTACGACCTGGGTCGGCGCATCGAGCGCATCGGCGAACACGCCCGCGATGACCTGGGCCTGCCGCTGGCCTCCGTCGGCCTGTATGCCTGGGCGCTGATCAGCGACCACCAGGCCGGCACCAGCCAACTGGTATTCCACCCGCGATTGGACGAGCGCGAACGCCAGCGCCTGATCGCCCTGTTCAGCGAGGAGCCGCAAGGCACGGCCGGCAACTTCAAGCTTCTGGGAAAATTCCGACGGAGCATCAGCGCATCCGACTATCGGCAGGCGATCCGCCGCATCCAGGACTACATCCAGGCAGGCGACTGCTACCAGGTGAACTATAGCCAGCGCTTCCAGGCCGCTTGCAGCGGCTCGCCGTGGCCGGCCTATCGCGCCCTGCGCGAGGCCTGCCCGACGCCGTTCTCCGGCTACCTGCGACTGGCCGACAGCGCGATCCTCAGCCTGTCGCCGGAGCGCTTCCTCAAGCTCGGCAAGGGCAAGGTGGAAACCCGGCCGATCAAGGGCACCCGCCCGCGCGGCAAGACGCCCGAGGAGGACATGGCGCTGGCGGCGTCGCTGCTGGCCAGCCCCAAGGACCGCGCGGAAAACCTGATGATCGTCGACCTGCTGCGCAACGACATCGGACGCAGTTGCCAACCTGGCAGCGTACGGGTACCGGAGCTGTTCGCCCTGGAAAGCTATCCCAACGTGCATCACCTGGTGAGCAGCGTCACCGGCGAACTGGCGCCGGGCAAGGACGCCCTCGACCTGCTGGAAGGCAGCTTCCCCGGCGGCTCGATCACCGGCGCGCCGAAGATTCGCGCCATGCAGATCATCGACGAACTGGAACCGAGCCGACGCGGCATCTACTGCGGCAGCCTGTTCTACCTCGACGTGCGCGGCGAGATGGACAGCTCGATCGCCATCCGCACCCTGCTGGTCAGGAACGGCCAGGTCAGTTGCTGGGGCGGCGGCGGCATCGTCGCCGACTCGCACTGGGAGGACGAGTATCAGGAAACCCTGGACAAGGTCCGGGTGCTGCTGGAAACCCTGGAAGGAATGGCCGGGACAGCGTCCCCGGAATAGAAAAGAGCCCGCGTTCCGCGGGCTCTTTCATCGGCGGCGCGGCTACAGGCTCAGCGAACGGCTGGAAGCCTTGAGGAACTCGCGCTTGAGGTCTTCGTAGGTATGCACCGCGGGGAACTGGGGAAACTCGCGGATCACGTTTTCCGGGGCATGGAACAGGATGCCGGCGTGGGCCTCGGAAAGCATGGTGGTGTCGTTGTAGGAGTCGCCTGCGGCGATCACCCGGTAGTAGAGGCTCTTGAAGGCGATCACCGACTGCCGTTTGGGATCCTTCTGGCGCAATTGATAGCCGACCACGCGGTCGCTGTCGTCGATCTCCAGCTTGTGGCACAACAGGGTCGGGAAGCCCAACTGGCGCATCAGCGGCTGGGAGAACTCGTAGAAGGTGTCGGAGAGGATCACCACCTGGAAGCGCTCGCGCAGCCAGTCGACGAATTCCACCGCCCCCTCCAGCGGCTTCAGGGTGGCGATCACCTCCTGGATGTCGCCCAGCTTCAGGCCATGTTCGTCGAGGATGCGCAGGCGCTGCTTCATCAGCACGTCGTAGTCCGGAATGTCCCGGGTGGTCGCCTTCAAGGCGTCGATACCGGTTTTTTCCGCGAACGCGATCCAGATTTCCGGAACCAGCACGCCTTCCAGGTCAAGACAGGCAATTTCCACAGGACTCTCCTCGAAATTCTCTGAACGATGGGGTGACGACGGACGCGGCACTCTAGCCCCTCGCCGAGGGCAAGGCAACGCCGGCTTATTCCTGGAATCAAGGTCGACAGGGGTAAATGGTTATTTAGGGCCATATGCTGCCCTTTGCTACCATTCCCGCCACAGAGCGCAACAGCGCCGCCCAGCACCAGGACCCCAGCCCGATGAGCCAGCCTTTCGACCTTCCCGCCCTCGCTTCCAGCCTTGCCGACAAATCCCCCCAGGACATCCTGAAAGCCGCCTTCGAGCACTTCGGCGACGAGCTGTGGATCTCCTTCAGCGGCGCCGAGGACGTCGTCCTGGTAGACATGGCCTGGAAGCTCAACCGCAACGTGAAGGTGTTCAGCCTCGACACCGGTCGCCTGCACCCGGAAACCTATCGTTTCATCGACCAGGTCCGCGAACACTACGGCATCGCCATCGACGTGCTTTCCCCCGACCCGCGCCTGCTCGAACCCCTGGTGAAGGAAAAGGGCCTGTTCAGCTTCTACCGGGACGGCCACGGCGAGTGCTGCGGCATCCGCAAGATCGAACCGCTCAAGCGCAAGCTCGCCGGTGTGCGCGCCTGGGCCACCGGCCAACGCCGCGACCAGAGCCCCGGCACGCGCAGCCAGGTGGCGGTGCTGGAAATCGACGGTGCCTTTTCCACGCCGGAAAAGCCGCTGTACAAGTTCAACCCGCTGTCGTCCATGACCAGCGAGGAAGTCTGGGGCTATATCCGCATGCTCGAACTGCCCTACAACAGCCTGCACGAACGCGGCTATATCAGCATCGGCTGCGAACCCTGCACCCGTCCGGTGCTGCCCAACCAGCACGAGCGCGAGGGCCGCTGGTGGTGGGAGGAAGCCACCCACAAGGAGTGCGGGCTGCACGCCGGCAACCTGATCAGCAAGGCCTGAAACCGTCGATAGAGCGTATGCAATCGGGGTAAAGTGCGGGTCGAACCCCGAGCGGAGACCCAGCATGCGCATCACCATGGTCAAGAAAGTCCTCGCCAACGGCGAGGACTGCCGCAAGTGCAAGGAAGTCCGGCAACGCCTGGAACAAGGCGGCTACCTGCCGCGCATCCATCGCACCCTGGTGGCCGACGAACGCGACCCGAACAGCGCAGGCTGGATGGTCGCCGCCCAATATGGCGTAGAGACCGCGCCGTTCTTCGTGGTTCGCCACGACGACGGGCGCGAACAGGTCTACACCGTGTTCATGAGCTTCCTCCATGAAGTCCTCGAACCGCGAGCCGAGCAGGCCGCGGACGCCGATCGCGAAGCGCTGGCCAGGCTGGCCGGACGCGACAATCTCGACATGCTCTGAGGGCCAGCCATGAAAAAGCCCGGCACCAGGCCGGGCTTTTTCATGGGCCGAGGCGATCAGTAGACCGGCAGTTCGATGCCGTCGAACAACTCGTCCAGCTCGGCCTTGTTGTGGCATTGCACGGCCTTGGCCAGCAGCTCGCGGGTCAGGTGCGGAGCGAATTTCTCGATGAAGTCGCACATGAAGCCGCGCAGGAAGGTGCCGCGGCGGAAGCCGATCTTGGTCACGCTGGACTCGAACAGGTGGCTGGCGTCGAGGATCACCAGGTCGTTGTCGAGCTTCGGATCGACCGCCATGTGCGCCACGATGCCGACCCCCAGGCCCAACCGCACGTAGGTCTTGATCACGTCGGCATCGGCCGCGGTGAATACCACCTTGGGCACCAGTCCGCGCTGGCTGAAGGCTTCGTCGAGCTTGGAACGGCCGGTGAAGCCGAACACGTAGGTGACGATCGGCTGCTCGGCCAGGGCTTCCAGGGTCAGTTTCGGCAGCTTGGTCAGCGGATGCCCGTGGGGCACGATGACGCAGCGATTCCAGCGGTAGCAGGGCATCATGATCAGGTCGCCGAACAACTCCAGCGCCTCGGTGGCGATGGCGAAGTCGACGGTGCCGTCGGCCGCCATTTCGGCGATCTGCATCGGCGTGCCCTGGTGCATGTGCAGGGAGACGTCCGGGTACTGCTTGATGAAGCCGCTGATCACGTTGGGCAGCGCATAGCGCGCCTGGGTGTGAGTAGTGGCGATGGACAGCGTGCCCTTCTTCTCGTTGGAGAATTCCTGGGCGATCTGCTTGATGCTCTCGACCTTGCGCAGGATCTCGCCGGCGGTATGGATGATCCGCTCCCCCGCCGGCGTCACCCGGGTCAGGTGCTTGCCGCTGCGAGCGAACACCTCGACGCCCAGTTCGTCCTCCAGCAGGCGGATCTGCTTGCTGATGCCCGGCTGCGAAGTATAGAGGCTCTGCGCCGTGGCGGAGACGTTGAGGTCGTGGTGCGCAACCTCCCAGATATAGCGCAATTGCTGAAGCTTCATGGAGATTCCTCGAAAAGGTTGTCGCGACCGGCGATCAAGAACCGAAGGTATATAACCATATTAATGGTTTGAGGAATAAAATTAGACGTTTTTTTTGATTTTGCACGCTTTTTCACCAGCCGACTGCTGGCCTACAGGTCGCGACTACGGTGCTGCAACATCGGCACCAGGTACACCGGTACCTCCGCCAGTTGCACCAGACGCGCGGCAGTCCGGCCCAGCGGCGTCTCGAGCTGGGTGCCGTGGCTATGGCTGCCGGCGACGATCAGGTCCACGGCCAGCTTTTCCGCCTCATCGAGGATCATCTGCGGCGGGTCGCCCTGCACCACCCGCACGCTCTTGACCAGCGCCGCATCCTGGGGCAACTCGCCGAGTTCATCGCGAAACCCTTCCAGGACCCGCTTCTCGATGCTTTCCATGACGTTGTCCAGCCCTTGCGCCCGCAGGTCCTGGAGACGCTCGGTGTCAAGGTAGGTCTGCAGGACCGACTCGGCGAACAGCCCGAGTGGCTCCACCACATGGACGACATAGAGCTCGGCGTTGTAGGCGCGGGTCAGCGACAGGGCGTGTTGCAGGACATAGGGAGCATAGAGCCCCAGATCGGTGGCATAGAGAATCGAACGAATCATGCGGCCTCCTCGACAGCCTGCGCGGCGGGCCTCATTAGCAGATTAGCAGCAAGCATCCATTCTCCTAGCGTTCCCTGCTGTTTCGGGCTTTTTCCGGCCCGTTGGGGTAAATCCCTTTTCTCCCTGCGAGCGCGGCGCCGGCTGGTCGCCGCGCTCGGCCCTTCAGCGCGGTTGCGCTTCGAGGAAGCGCAACGCCTGGTGCAGCGCCTCGACCCTGGGCATCCGGTAGCCCGCAGCAGCAGCGCGGGCCAGGGGCGCGGCATAGATCGCCGCCAGCTCCAGTGGCCGCCCATGGGCGAAGTCGTGGTACATGCTCGGCCGATAGTCGGGCATCCGCTCGGTCGCCGCCAACAGTTGGTCCGCATAGCCCTCAGGCAGGATGAAGCCGCAGGCGCCGGCAGCACCGATGACTTCCTCCATGATCGCCTCGATCAGCGACCGACTGTCCGCGTTGGCCATCAGCGGCGCGGTGCTGCTCTTCAGCAATACCGACAGCCCGTTGTAGGGGATGTTCCAGACCAGCTTCTGCCAGCGCGCCTGCTCCAGGTCGGGCATCGCCGTGGACTCCAGCCCGGACTCGCGGAACAGCGCGGCACCCTCCTCGACGATCTCGCGCCGGCGGCGCTCGTCGGCCGGTCCGGAATGATAGCCGAGATTCACTCCGCCGTAGGCCTGGTGCTCGATCACGCCCGCTTCGCCGCGATGCACACAGATGAAGCAGAGGCCGCCCAGCAGATGCAGGCTTTCCGGCAGCAGCGGCCGCAGCCGCTCCTCCACGCCCAGACCGTTCTGCAGCAGCAGAACCTTGGCTCCCGGCGCCGCCGCTGCGCGGATCAGGGGTGCCAGTTCGTCATTGCCGGTGGTCTTGGCGCCCACCAGCAACCAGTCGCAGGGCGGCATGTCCTGCGCCGAATGGTAGGCCTGGACCGGTGCCAGGCGCCGGGAGCCATGCACCGCACTATTCAGGCTGAGTCCGGCGCGATTGACCGCCTCGAACTCGCTGCGCAGGAGAAAATGCACGTCGTGACCGGCATGCGCCAGCATCAATCCATAGAAGCCGCCGATGGCTCCCGTACCGATGACGCCGATCCGTTGCTGCTTTGAATCCATCAGGGCAACTCCTCAGGTAAAGCGGTCGACCCCGCCAGCACCGCACCCCGCAAGGCTTCCTGGTGCAGCGGAACGTTCAGTGCGCCATGGAAGCGGCCGTCGCGGACCATGAACAGGGCCGGCAGGTGAAAGACGCCGTAGCGTTCCACCAGGCCGCCATTGCGGCCGGCGTCCACCCAGCACAGGCGCTCGATGGGCAGGTCCATCGCGGGGAGATGGCGCCGGGCCCAGCGGCACGACGCGCAGCCTTCGCTGGTGAATACCAACAGCGAAACCCCTTCCAGGGCAAGCAACTGCCGGTCGGCGTCCAGATCGGTGAGTTCCAGGGACGGCACGCTGCTGACCTCGATAGAAAGGAAGAAATGGGGCCCGACCATCATCCGTATGCTTCGGCTCCTGCGATAGCGCTGGCGCCCTCCTCGGCCAGCGGATACGCGCAAGGCGCGCCCCTCCGCAGCACCTGCACAATATCGTCCGCGGCGGCCTCGCCTGCAACTCCGCTGGCAGCCTTGGCCCGGAGCAACGAAGAAAACGTGCGCAGAGCGGGGAAAACACCGGCGAACCGCGTCCCGCCCATTGTCTAGGCCCGGCCCGACACGTTAAGGTTCGTCTCCCCGTTTGCGAACTTCATGCCTGCGCCCTTTCGCAGGGGGCCTCCCGGCGGCCGGCGCCCGTGACCTGATTGAGTACCACGATGGCTGATTTACAGATCGACGACCTTAACGTTGCCTCCAACGAGACCCTGATCACGCCGGAGCAGCTCAAGCGTGAAATTCCCCTGACCGACAAGGCGCTGCAGACCGTGGCCCATGGTCGCCAGGTGGTGCGCGACATTCTGGATGGCAAGGACCACCGTCTGTTCGTGGTGATCGGCCCCTGCTCCATCCACGACATCAAGGCCGCCCACGAATACGCCGACCGCCTCAAGGCGCTCGCGGCCGAAGTGGCGGATACGCTGTTCCTGGTGATGCGCGTGTACTTCGAGAAGCCGCGTACCACGGTGGGCTGGAAAGGCCTGATCAACGATCCGTACCTGGACGACTCGTTCAAGATCCAGGATGGCCTGCACATCGGCCGCCAACTGCTCCGCGACCTCGCCGAGAAAGGCTTGCCCACCGCCACCGAAGCGCTCGACCCGATTTCCCCGCAGTACCTGCAGGACCTGATCAGTTGGTCAGCGATCGGCGCCCGTACCACCGAATCGCAGACCCACCGCGAGATGGCCTCCGGCCTGTCTTCCGCGGTCGGCTTCAAGAACGGCACCGATGGCAGCCTGACCGTGGCGATCAATGCCCTGCAGTCGGTCTCCAGCCCACATCGTTTCCTCGGCATCAACCAGCAGGGCGGCGTATCCATCGTCACCACCAAGGGCAACCGCTACGGTCACGTGGTGTTGCGCGGCGGCAACGGCAAGCCGAACTACGATTCGGTCAGCGTCGCGCTCTGCGAGCAGGACCTGAACAAGGCGAAAATCCCGCTGAACATCATGGTCGACTGCAGCCACGCCAACTCCAACAAGGACCCGGCCCTGCAACCGCTGGTGATGGACAACGTCAGCAACCAGATCGTCGAAGGCAACAACTCGATCGTCGGCCTGATGGTGGAAAGCCACCTGGGCTGGGGCAGCCAGCCGATTCCGAAGGATCTCGACCAACTTCAGTACGGCGTCTCCATCACCGACGCCTGCATCGACTGGGCGACCACCGAGAAGAGCATCCGCAGCATGCACGCCAAGCTCAAGGACGTGCTGCCGAAACGCCAGCGCGGCTGAGCGAGGCGGAAACGAAAACGCCGGGCTGATGCCCGGCGTTTTTCATTGCACGCCTGCTCAGGCGGCCGGATCGGCCTGACGCTGACGACGCTCGATGTAACGCTCCACGTAGGAGCAGGACGGGATCACGCTGTAGCCCATGCGGTCGGCGTACTGCAGGGCGTGCTCGGTCAACGCGGCGGCGATACCGCGACCACGCAGCGAATCCGGTACGAAGGTCCGGTAGATATCCAGCGTCTGCTTGCCCAGGTCCATATAGGCCAGATAGGCACGATGGCCATCCACCGTCGTCTCGAATTGATGGCCGCCCACGTCATGATGGATGGACAGGGACTCGCTCACTTTGGATCTCCTCAACGGGTTCGTAACCCGACCCGCGCCTGATTGATAGGTTCCTCGCGAGGACGCCCCCGCGTACCGGCCTCCAGCGGACCGCCGGAGACCTTCGTCCGTTCTCGTCCCGGTGGCGGATCGCGCCTGGCGGACATCCTCGAAACGGCTGGCCTGCACCGCATGCAAGGCCGGACTAACGATAGGGCCCATATTGCTGTCTTCCCCGGTCAGACTCAACCGTTTCTTCTGGCAGGAACGCGCAGGCGTCGCTGGAGCCCTGGCCGGGAGGCCGCGCAAGCGCAATCGCGCATGACCCGCGGGTCAGCCAAAGCGCTTTACGCCGACGGCGGCCATCAGTAAGGTCTGCGCCACTCCACCAAAAGGAATCCTGCCATGAGCGAGTTGATCAGCTACCAGTTCGAAGACGGCATCGCCACCCTGACCCTCAACAACGGCAAGGTGAACGCCATCTCCCCGGCGGTGATCGACGCCTTCAACCAGGCTCTCGACCAGGCCTTGCAGGACAAGGCCGTGGTCATCGTCACCGGCCAGCCGGGCATCCTCTCCGGTGGCTACGACCTGAAGGTCATGACCTCCGGCCCGGAGAATGCCGTCAACCTGGTCGCTGCCGGCTCGACCCTGGCTCGCCGCCTGCTCTCCCATCCCTACCCGGTGATCGTCGCCTGCCCCGGGCACGCGGTAGCCAAGGGCGCCTTCCTGCTGCTCTCGGCCGACTACCGGATCGGCGTCGACGGGCCGTTCCAGATCGGCCTGAACGAAGTCGCCATCGGCATGACCATGCACCATGTCGGCATCGAACTGGCCCGCGATCGCCTGCGCAAGTCGGCGTTCACCCGCTCGGTCATCAATGCCGAGATGTTCAGTCCGGCCGCTGCGGTGGATGCCGGCTTCCTCGACACCCTGGTCAGCGCCGACCAGTTGCAGGAAAGCGCGCGTGCAGCGGCCCAGCAGTTGAAGAAACTCAACATGACCGCGCACCGCAATACCAAGCTCAAGGTGCGCAAGGCACTGCTGGAAACCCTCGACCAGGCGATCGAGCTGGACAAGAAGCACCTGGGCTAAGGCCCGCTCCAGCGAAAGCCCGGTTGATACCGGGCTTTTTTTGCGCCCAATAATTACTTATTACGCAAAGGTAACTCTCCAGAGCTGCTATTTTTAAAAAATTATTACGAATTATCCTGATGACATTCCCAAGGAAAACCGGAGGTCATCATGAAACGCAACGTCTTCGCCGCCATTCTCCTCGGCATGGCTACCACCCTCGCAGTGCAAGCCAGCTTCGCCGACGAATCCAGCCTGATGGAAAACCGCATGGTCCAACTGAACCAGCACGCCATCGAGCAGGCCCAGCAGCAACAGGCCACGGCGCCAACCGCGAGCGACACCGATGCGCAGGGTTGAACGCCGCCTGCCAGGAACGTTTTTCTTTTCCCCGCAACCCTGAAAAGCCCGGCTCACGCCGGGCTTTTCGTTCAGGCCAGCTTTTCCTCGGCCGCCACGCCCTTGCGATAGACCTCGTAGAGAATCACCGGGATCTCCAGGTCGCCCAGGTGGCGAACCACCAGCGGCTTGACCTCGGACCAGTCCAGCCCGCCCACTCCCGTCGCCACGCAGGGCAGAGCCAGGCTGCTCACCCCTTCGCTGCGCACATAGCGGGCCAGCTCGCGCAGGGCATGGCCGACATCCTCCAGGCTCGCCTTGCCCGGCTTGGCGCTACGACCGCTGTGCAGCATGCCCTGGGTGATCAGGTTGACGATGCACTGGGTCTTGCCCTGCTCGTCGACCCCGGCCCAGACCCAGATGCCGCCCGGCTCGGGCGCCCTGGCATGGGCGGCATGCCGGTAGTCGCGAACCATCGACGGCCAGCGTTCGCGCAAGGCGAGGGCCAGGCCGCTGTCGAAATGGTCCTGGGGCGCGATGCCGTGGGCGATCACCTGGGCCCCGGAAAGCAGAATGTCACCTTCAACTTCACGAATCATGAGCGTTTCCTTCTTGGCTTCGGGACAGGCGCTTCGTGCGCCGCCCTGCATCTTTCACCGTACGCCTTGCCCGCCGGCGCCAGTTGATGCGTATCAAGAACGGCCGGTCCCATCCGCTACGGGCCGACTAGACTGCATGCGAGGGAACCTTGGAGGCGCCTCGCCTCTCCATTGGATTCCAGCCTCGTGCCGTCTCATCCATGACAAGGAAACAACCGCCATGCCGAAATGGATTGCACTTTGCCTGATCCCGCTGTTGGCAAGCTGCGCCACCTGCCGCCAGGACAGCGACAGGGAAAAACTGCTGTACGAGAACGACATGCTGCAGGCGAAACTGATCATCGTCGCCAACGACCGCGATCGCCTGCCGCTGGCCCAGGCCCTGCTGGAGCGCGCGGCGCGCGACGACCGCAGCGGCGAGGCGGACTTCTACCAGGCCGTGCTGATCGCTCGCCGCGACGGCCAGGCCAGCGATTGCGAGCGCATCACCCGCCTCCTCGAACGTTCCGCCGAGCGACGCTACCCGCTGGCCAACGCGATGCTCTACAAGATCTACGCCGAGCCCTTCCTGTTGCCGCGCGCCGACATTCCCAAGGCCGAGACCTATCGCCAGGCCTACGCCGAGCTGCCGGTCGCGCGCAGCGGCTACCCCTCCTTCGAGCGAGCCCGGCAGGTGGTCGATCGCCTGCTCACGCCGACTTCGTCCTGATCCATCGGGCCCGAACCCGGGCCCCGCAACCCGTACCGGTCGTTCGCCCAAAGCATCATTTCTGTCGATAGTTAATAGCGCGACAATTCGTTATCCAATCGAATTCTTCTCCGCGATCCTATGCCCATCCGAGGTATCGATCACGGAAGCCGCCATGAAACGTCGCAGCCCACGCCATTACGCCCGCAACACCGCCCTGGCCACCCTGGGTCTGTACGCCATCCTCATGCTGGTCGTGCTGAGCCTCGTCGCCGGCGCCGAAAGCGCCAGGAACGCCACACCGGACAACGACACCGCCACGACCTTCTCCAACCAGATCGGCCAGGCCCTGCCAGGCCTGCTCTCGGGGTTGAACAGTCGACGCGCCGGTTGAACGCCGGCTTCTTTCCCGGGAAACAGCATGAGAAGGCAAACACGGAAATTCTGGATCGTCGCCGCCCTGGCGATATTGACCAATGGCTACTCGCTACTCGGCCTCGCCCAAGGCTCGGCAGGCGCACTGGCGCGCACCATCGAATGCAACCAGGCGATGGTCCGCGCGCTGGCGGCCAACCTGGCGCTGAAGCTGCAGAGCGGCACCCCGCCGGCACGCCCGCAGCGCTGGATCCCGGAGCGCTTCATCCTCGACTGCCCGGCCTGAAACGAAAACGCCGCCAACCCCGGGAGGCTGGCGGCGCTCGCATGGCGCGGGGCCGGCTCAGGCGCCGGTCGGCTGGCGCGCGACGAAACGCATCATCCATTCGGCGACGACGGTGCCCTGGTGATCCCTCGCCAGGCTATCGACCCCCTTGCGATAGAGTTCCTCGCCCAGGTGCTGCTGGCGCAGTTCGAGCAGTTCGCGGGAATAGTCGTGGACGAACTCGGGATGCCCCTGGAAGCACAGCACCTGGTCGCCGATGGCGTAGGCGGCATAGGGACAGAAGTCGCTGGAAGC
Source organism: Pseudomonas sp. HMSC067G02 (assembly GCF_001813485.1). Lineage (NCBI taxonomy): Bacteria > Pseudomonadati > Pseudomonadota > Gammaproteobacteria > Pseudomonadales > Pseudomonadaceae > Pseudomonas > Pseudomonas sp. HMSC067G02. The sequence goes on along the minus strand of NZ_KV812708.1, from coordinate 191,501 downwards.
GATCACCCGCGCGTTTTCCGGCAGCCGGGTGACCTGGTCCTGGTGGCTGATCAACAGGGTCAGGTCCGGCAGCGCCGGGCTCATCCAGTCGGCCCGTTCGTTCAACTGGTACTGGTGGATGCCCATGCCCCAGCCCTGGCTGGCGCGCTCGGCCTTGCCACCGAGCAGCAGGGCCAGCAACTGGTGGCCGAAACACACGCCGAGGAGCTTGTCGCCGCGCTCGTAGCGGTCCAGGAGGAAGGTCTTCAGGGTCTGGATCCACGGGTCGGGACCGAAGGAGTCGGCCTTGCTGCCGGTCACCAGGTAGGCGTCGAAGCGCTCGTCGTCCGCCGGATAGCGCCCCTCCACCACGTTGTAGATGACGAATTCGGCGGCGATCGGTTGCTTGGCGAACAGTTGCTGGAACATCCGGCCGTAGCCTTCGTAGCGCTCGATCAGCTCGGGACGAAGGATATCGGTTTCCAGGATACAGATGCGGAGCGACATAAAGACTCTCTGAAGAAGTGGGGTTATTGTCGTTTTCGTTTGATTTAATTAACACAGGAGCGCGGGCAAGGGAACCGTCGCCCTGGCCTCGAAAGGAATATCCGGACGATTCGCCAAAAAACAAGCAGCCCGCAGAAAGATTCCCGAGACGCCCAGCCGTAAAGAAATCTGCACAGGAGACGGAAGGACTCCCCATGCCCGGAACCGCCACGTAAACTGGCGGTTTTCCCGCGAGGCACGCGCCATGTTGCTCAAGGCAGTACGTAACGGACTGGGTCAGGCGATTATCCTCGCCGACTTCGTCAGCCGCCCCCGCAAGCTGCAGCGCAGCGCCGAGGCCCAGGCCGAGGTCGAGCGGGCGCTGCGGAACCTGTCGCTCTACCAGTTCCGCGCCTGTCCGTTCTGCGTGAAGACACGCCGCGCCATGCACCGGCTGAACCTGCCGATGCAACTCAAGGACGCCATGAACGATCCGCAGGCCCGCCAGGCTTTGCTGGAAGGCGGCGGCAAGGTCAAGGTGCCGTGCCTGCGCATCGAGGAAAACGGCCAGGTGCGCTGGATGTACGAATCCAGCGAGATCATCGCCTATCTGGAAGGCCGTTTCGCCAACGCCTGAGCGGCCGATCAACGGCCCCCGGCCGCATCCAGGGGCAGCCGATGGATCAGGAAATGCGCCGGCACCTCGCCCTCGCGCCCCGGCAACAGGCGGTGGCGAATGCGTGACTCGCTGACATAGGCGCAGCCCTGTCCGGTGACGGTCAGGTTGACCGGCGACTCCAGGCCCTCGCGTATCACTTCGATGCCGCGCCGCCCGGCGGCGAGCGGCTCGGCGATCCGCAGCACCTTGCCGGCGCCGCTGCGGATGGCGTTCTCCAGCACGATCAGCGAGCCGTCCGGAGCCAGCGCCATGCCGTCCGGATTCTCCAGCGTTCGGGGCAGCTCCATCTCGCGCAGCCGCGGACGCGTGGCGACCCCTTCGACGACATGGATCGCCCCGCTACCGAAGTTGCCGACCAGCAGGGTGTCGTCGTCCACCCGGACGATGCCCGCCGCGCCCAGCCCGCCGGGGCCGGCCAGGCGGCTGTCGCGCAGCAACACCTGGAACGCCGGTTCCCCGGGCCGCAGCCGCATCAGGCTGCCATCCCGGGTTTCGCTCAGGTAGACCGTTCCGTCCGGCGCCACCGCGAGATCGTTACCCATCCCGTCGCCGGGCAGGGTCAGATATCGGCGCACGGCACCGGTCGCGAGATCCAGGGCGAACACCCCATGCGGCCGGCGCCGGCCAGCGGGTAGGAAGTCCGGCGAATTGCCCCAGAGCAGGCCACGCGACTCGTCCAGCCGCAGCGCGGTGGCAGCGAAGATCGCCGGGCTGCCGGCGAAGAAGGTTTCCCACTCGCCCCCGGGAGGCTTGCGCAGGATGCGCCCGCTGGTGACCAGGCCGACGTACAGCGTTCCATCGGCGGCATGGGCGATGCCGTTGGGATACCGGGCCCCCGCTGGCAGAACGATGCTCGTCGCGGCGCAGGACGGTTCGCGCTCGCCCGGCGCACGGGCGAAAACCGGCAAGACGGTCGCCGATACCATGGATACCAGCAGCAACACGGAAGCCTGTCGTCTCATCATGCTTTCTCCGTCGATGTGCGCCCTACCAGCGCGGGGTCCGGGCGCGCACCGTGAGCGGCGCCTCCAGCGTGGCGCACTCCTCTTCGGCGAGGTCCAGCGTCAGCGCCGCGAGGGCATCCTCGAGGTGATGCGGCCTGGACAGGCCGACGATCGGCGCGGCGACACCGTTCCGGCCAAGCAGCCAGGCCAGGGCGAGTTGCGCCGGTGGAAGCCCGCGGGCTGCGGCGAGTTTCTCCAACGCGCCGAGGGTCGACTCGACTTCCTCCCTGCCGCCGTACCAGCGCGGGGCCTGTTCGTCCGTCCGGGTCCGCAGCGTGCCGGCGCTTCGCGCTCCGGCCAGCAGCCCACGCGCCAGCGGCGACCAGGGCGTCAACGCGATCCCCTCTTCCCAGCACAGCGGCACGAGGTCCTCCTCGTCCTCGCGAACGATCAGGTTGTACTGGCTCTGCATCGAGATGAATTGCGCCAGGCCGTGGTGGCGCTGGAAGGCGAGCATCTTCATGAAGCGCCAGGCCGGCATCGACGAGGCGCCGAGGTAACGGACCTTGCCGACGCGCACCAGGCTGTCGAGGGTTTCGCAGGTTTCCTCGATCGGGGTGTCCGGATCGAAGCGATGGATCACGAAGAGATCCAGGTAGTCCGTACCCAACCGCCGCAGCGAGGCATCCACGCTGGCAAGCAGGTGCTTGCGCGACAAGCCGCAGGCGTTGGGCCTGTCGCTCATGGGAAAGAACGCCTTGGTGGCGATTACCAGGTCCTCGCGCTGCGCGAAGTCCCTGAGCGCGCGCCCGAGGATCCGCTCGCTCTCGCCGGTGGAATAGATATCGGCACTGTCGAAGAAGTCGATCCCGGCTTCCAGCGCCTCGCGAATGAACGGACGCGCCCGTTCCTCGTCCAGCACCCACGGACGCCACACCGGATCGCCATAGGTCATGCACCCCAGGCAGAGTCGGGAGACTTTCAGGCCGCTGTTGCCAAGACGGACATGCTGCATCGTACGACCTCGTCGGAAGGCTCTGAAAAGAGCGGTTTCCCCGGCCCCACCCTGTTCATGAGCCAGGTTTCCCGACGATGCTATATTGCTGCCGAATAGCTAACTATCCTGGAAAAATCTCTTTCATTGATCGAGTTATTTTAATAATCCAATGAAGAAGCCCGATCTCGCCGGTCTCGCCGCCTTCGTCGCCATCGCTCGCGAACGCAGTTTCCGCCGCGCCGCCGCCACCCTCGGCGTAACCCCGCCGACGCTCAGCCACACCCTGCGCGAACTGGAAACCCAGCTCGGCATCCGCCTGCTCAACCGCACCACTCGCAACGTCTCGCCGACCGAGGCCGGCGAGCACCTGCTGGCACACCTGGACCCGGCGTTCGAAGACATCGCCGCCGCGCTGGACAGCCTTAACCGCTTTCGCGAAACGCCTCACGGCCTGGTACGAATCAACGCACCGCGAAACGCCATCGGTCTCGTCCTCGCGCCACGTTTCGGCGAACTGGCCCGCGACTATCCCGGCATCACCTTGGAAGTGGTGGCGGACGAGGGTTTCGCCAATATCGTCGAAGCCGGTTTCGACGCCGGCATCCGCCTCGGCGAAGACCTCCAGCACGGCATGCGCGCCGTGCGGGTCGGCCCGGACCTGCGCTTGGCCATCGTCGCGACCCCGGCCTACTTCCGACGGCAAGGCAGGCCGGGTAGCCCGGAGGAATTGCTCGGCCACCGTTGCATCGGCTGGCGCAAGGTGTCTTCCGGAGAGCTGTACAAATGGCAATTCAGCAAGGGCACGAAAGCGCTTTCGGTGGCCGTGAGCGGACCGCTGGTCCTCGACGACCCGCGCCTGATGCTACAGGCGGCGCTGGCCGATGTCGGGATTGCCTTCGCCATCGAGGAGGAAGTCGCCGAGCACCTCGCCGCCGGCCGCCTGGAACGGGTCCTGGCGGATTGGTGCGCCCCCTTTCCCGGTTTCCATCTCTATTATCCAAACCGCCGCAACCACCCGGCGGCGTTGAGCGCCGTGATCGACCTGCTGCGCTACCCCGGCGAGGAACACCCAGGTCCCGCGTAGGCACATCGGCGGAAGCGCCCGTGGCAGCCTGGAGGCTGGCCCGTACCGACGCACGGCGTAGGGCGGATAACCGCATCGCGGTTATCCGCCAAACCTCGGCATATCGGCGGATAGCGCCCATGGCGCTATTCGCCCTACCCGTGGCGGCCTGGCTGGCAAGAACCAGGGGATACCGGGGTGGCGTCATCCGCCGCGGTACGCGACCACGAGAAAGCCGGCCCGAAGGCCGGCTCTCCATGCGACGTCAGGACTCAGAACAGCTCGCCCTTCGCCGCCTTCTCCAGCAACAGCGCCGGCGGCTCGAAGCGCTCGCCGTACTGTTCGACCAGGTATTGGGCGCGGGCGATGAAGTCCTTCAGGCCGTACTGGTTGATGAACTGCAAGGCGCCCCCGCTCCAGGCGGCGAAACCGATACCGAAGATCGAGCCGATGTTCGCGTCGGCGGTGGAGTGCAATACCCCCTCCTCCACGCAACGCACGGTCTCGATGGCCTGGATGAACAGCAGGCGGTCGCGTACGTCCTCGGCGGATATTTGCGCATCGGGCTTCTCGAAGCGGCTCTTGAGTTCCGCCCAGAGATGTTTCCTGCCGTTCGCCGGGTAGTCGTAGAAGCCGGCGCCGGCCGCCTTGCCCGGGCGCTTGTACTCATTGACCATCAGGTCGATCACGGCGAACGCGGGGTGCGTCGGCAGAGCCTTGCCCTCGGCCTCGAGGTCACGGGCGGTCTGGTTGCGGATGTGGGTCATCAGGCTCAGCGAGACTTCGTCGGAAATCGCCAGCGGCCCCACCGGCATACCGGCCTGGCGCGCCTGGTTGTCGATCATCGCGGCGCTCACGCCTTCGCCGAGCATGGCGATGCCTTCGTTGGTGAAGGTGCCGAATACCCGCGAGGTGAAGAAGCCGCGGCTGTCGTTGACCACGATCGGCGTTTTCTTGATCTGCAGCACGTAGTCGAAACCGCGTGCCAGGGTTTCGTCGCTGGTCTTTTCGCCGCGGATGATCTCCACCAGCGGCATCTTGTCCACCGGGCTGAAGAAGTGCAGGCCGATGAACTTCTCCGGCCGCGCCACCGCCTGGGCCAGCCCGGTGATCGGCAGGGTCGAGGTATTGGACGCCACCACCGCATCGGCCAGGGCATGCTTCTCGGCCTCGGCGGTGACCTTGCCTTTCAGCGCGCGGTCCTCGAAGACCGCCTCGATGATCAGGTCGCAGCCTTCGAAGTCGGCTTCGCTGACGCTCGGCACGATCCGCGCGAGGAAGGCGTCGCGCTTCTCGGCGGACAGGTGCCCGCGCGCAACTTTCTTGTCCAGCAGCCTGGCCGAATAAGCCTTGCCCTTCTCCGCCGCTTCCAGCGAGACGTCCTTGAGCACCACCTCGATGCCGGCCGCCGCCGATACGTAGGCGATGCCCGCGCCCATCATCCCGGCGCCGATCACGCCGACCTTTTTCGTCGCCCGCACCGGATACCCCTGCGGCCGCGACTTGCCGGCGTTGATCTCGTTGAGCTGGAACCAGAAGGTGCCGATCATGTTCTTCGCCACCTGGCCGGTGGTCAGCTCGGTGAAATAGCGCGCCTCGATCAGTTGCGCGGTGTCGAAATCGACCTGGGCGCCCTCCACCGCCGCGCACATGATCTTCTCGGGCGCCGGGAAGCAACCCTTGGTCTTGTCGCGCAGCACCGACGGTGCGATGGCCAGCATCTGCGCCACGTTGGGACTGGCAGGCGTACCGCCGGGAATCTTGTAGCCGGCGCTGTCCCAGGGCTGCTTCGCCGCCGGGTTGGCGAGGATCCAGGCGCGGGCCTTCTCCAGCATTTCCTCGGGGCTGTCGGCCAGTTCGTGGATCAGCCCGGCCTTGAGCGCTTCCGCCGGACGCACCTTCTTGCCTTCGGCGAGGTACGGCAGGGCTTTCTCCAGGCCAAGCAGGCGCACCATACGTACCACCCCGCCGCCGCCCGGCAACAGGCCGAGAGTCACCTCCGGCAGGCCGAGCTGCACGCCGGGATTGTCCAGGGCGATGCGGTGGTGGCAGGCCAGGCAGATCTCCCAGCCGCCGCCCAGCGCAGCGCCGTTGATCGCGGCGACCACCGGCTTGCCGAGGGTCTCCAGGCGCCGCAGTTGGCCCTTGAGTTCGAGGATGCCCTGGTAGAAGGCCGGGGCGTCGGCCTTGGTGACCTTGATCAGCTCGTTGAGATCGCCGCCGGCGAAGAAGGTCTTCTTCGCCGAGGTCAGCACCACGCCGGCGATCCCCTCTTTCTCCGCCTCCAGCCGCGCGATGGTCTTCGCCATCGCCTCGCGGTAGACACCGTTCATGGTGTTGGCGCTCTGCCCGGGCATGTCCATGGTCAGGACGACGACGTTGTCCTGGCCTTTTTCGTAACGGATAGCGTCAGTCATTCCGGTTCTCCCTTCACACGCGCTCGATGATGGTGGCGATGCCCATGCCGCCACCTACGCAGAGGGTGGCCAGGCCGTAGCGCAGGTTGCGCCGCTCCAGTTCGTCGAGCAGCGTGCCGAGGATGATGCAGCCGGTGGCGCCGAGCGGGTGGCCCATGGCGATGGCGCCGCCGTTGACGTTGACCTTGCTTTCCGCCACGCCCATGTCCTTCATGAATTTCATCACCACCGAAGCGAACGCCTCGTTGACTTCGAACAGGTCGATGTCTTCCACCTTCAGGCCGGCCTTGGCCAGGGCCTTGCGGGTCGCCGGCGCGGGGCCGGTAAGCATGATGGTGGGGTCGGTGGAGGTCACCGCGGTAGCGACGATCCGCGCCCGCGCCTTCAGGCCCAGTTCGCGGCCCTTGGCCTCGGAGCCGATGAGCATGGCGCTGGCGCCGTCGACGATCCCCGAGCTGTTGCCCGGCGTATGCACGTGCTCGATGCGCTCGACCTGGCTGTACTTGCGCAGCGCGGTGGCGTCGAAGCCCATCTGCCCCATCATCTCGAAACTCGGCTTGAGCGCGGCGAGCCCTTCCAGGGTGGAGTCGGCGCGAATGAACTCATCGTGGTCGAGCAGGACGATGCCGTTCTGGTCGGCGACCGGCACCAGCGACTTGCCGAACAGCCCTTCGGCGCGGGCCTTGGCGGCCTTCTGCTGGGAGCGCAGGGCGAAGGCATCGACATCGGCGCGACTGAAGCCTTCCAGGGTGGCGATCAGGTCGGCGCCGATCCCTTGTGGGACGAAGCTGGTGTGCAGGTTGGTTTCCGGATCCAGTGCCCAGGCGCCGCCGTCGGAGCCCATCGGCACGCGTGACATGGACTCGACGCCGCCGACCAGGACCAGGTCCTCGAAACCGGAGCGTACCTTCATCGCCCCCAGGTTCACCGCCTCCAGGCCGGAGGCGCAGAAACGGTTGATCTGCACGCCGGCAACCTGTTCGTCCCAATCGGCCACCAGCGCCGCGGTCTTGGCGATATCGGCGCCCTGGTCGCCCACCGGCGTCACGCAGCCGAGCACGATATCGTCGACCTGGGCGGTATCCAGGTCGTTGCGCCGCTGGACCGCGCGCAACAACCCGGCCATCAGGTTCACCGGCTTGACGCTGTGCAGCGCGCCATCCTTCTTGCCCTTGCCGCGGGGAGTACGCACGGCGTCGTAAATGAATGCGTCGGTCATGGCGGTCTCTCTTATCCTGTTCTCGTCCGGCCGAGCGGGCCTCCGCCTACCTTAAACAGGCTCGCCGGCGGGACAATGACCGAACCGCTCAGGCTGATTGACCGCCCAGCTCAGCCTGCAACGCCGGGAAGATAGCACCATGCCATCTTTCGACCGGAAACCCGGACACCGGACGAACGGTCGAGACGCACGCCAGAGCCGTCACCACGCTGTCATATAGAGGGAATATGTCTAGACCGGAGCAGCTTGTATCCAAGTGGTCTAAGCCCGCGCAGGCCGGGGCTTAGACTGATTCATGCAAGCGTTCGAAAGGGAGGTCGACGCCGGGGATGCCGGGCCGACCGAAGAGTACGCCACTGCGTGGCAAGCCGTTCCGCCGGGCCGTAGCGCGGAGCAGGCAGCCACCCGACAACAAGAAAGGCAGACAGGCCATGTTGAACGAGCAGCCAAAAAGATGGCGGCAAGCGAGTCTCATCGTCTTCGCCACCACAGTCATCCTGATCCTTCCCAACCTTAACAGTCTGATCCGCTAGGGCACCCTGCTGCCTGCACGCTGCGCACCGCCTCGCGGTCAGCGCAGCGCAGGCAGCCACCAGGTCAGCAGCAGCGGAATGAAGGCGAACGACAGCAAGGTCGAACACAGCACCAGGCTGGCGACCTGATCCGGCGAACGATTGCCGCGCAAGGCGTAGAGATAGTTGAACACCGCCACCGGCATCGACGATTGCACCACCAGCACTCCCTGCGCCAGCGGCGGCAATTGCAACGCCAGCGCCACCGACCAGCCCACCAGCGCCCCCAGCAGAAGACGCAGGCCGCCATAGAAGAAGCCATTGCCCAGTTGCCGCGGACGGATGCTGGCCAGGGACACGCCGAGGGTGATCAGCATCAGCGGAATGGTCAGCCCGGCCATCAGGTCGACGGTATTCGCCATCCAGCGCGGCAGTTGCAGGTCGAGCCCCATCAACAACAAGGCCAGTAGCACGCTGAGCAGGATCGGATTGCCCAGCAGCGAGCGCCAGGAGCGCTCGCCGCTCATCCAGAACACGCCGAGGCTGAAGTTGCCGATCGACATGATCAGGTAGAACGCCACCGCCAGGGTCATCCCCGCCTCGCCGAACGCATACAAGCACACCGGCAGGCCCATGTTGCCGACATTCGGGAAGCTGTAGGCCGGCACCAGCACCTGCCACTCCTGGCGCCCGAGGCGCGCCGCCGCCCAGCCCAGCGCAGCCATGCAGACGCAGATCAGCGCGCTGGCCAGGGCCATCCGGCCGAAGCTATGCAGGTCCACCCGGGTATGCGCCAGGGTGGCGAGGATCAGGCATGGCGAACCGATGTTGAACACGATGCGCGAAACGAACTCGGTCGGATAGGCGTGTCCGAGACGGACCCAGACATAACCGACACCGGCGCCGAACAGCACGGGCGCCATCACGGCGAACAACTCGGCGAGCACGGGAACCCCTTGGTTAGCCAGCTATGCAATGGCCCGCATGCTACCGCGAGGCCCCCGTTCCGTGCCAATCTCTCGCTCCATGTCATAACCGGCGGATGCACGAGGAACCCGCATGCCTGTCACTCTCCCGCGCCTGGCGTTGCTAGGTGCCCTGCTCTTCCCTGTGGCTGCCGCCTGGGCCGCCGAGCTCCGCCTGGAACTGCCGGGGGGCACGCAGACCTGGAGCAGCGAAGAACTGCTCAGGCATCCGCAGGCCCGCGACCTGGACATCCCGGCCGACGTCGCCTACCGCCGGAACATGCGCTACCGCGCCGTGCCACTGGCGGCCTTGTTGAAAGGCGTGCATCCCGAAGACCATTTGCAGGCCGTGGCCAGCGATGGCTTCGCCGCCGAGTTGCCGGCCGCCCCGCTGCTCGCCGAACAGGGCTCGCAAGCCTGGCTGGCGATAGAGGATCCGCAGCGCCCCTGGCCGCCGTTGGGCGCCGGCAAGCCGTCCGCCGGGCCGTTCTATCTGGTCTGGAGCAAACCCGAGGAAAAACGCATCGGTCCGGAGCAATGGCCCTTCCAGGTCGTCCGCATCCGCTATCAGCCCCCTCTGGCCGAACGCTTCCCGGCCCTGCTGCCGGCCGCCGACGCCAGCGCGGAAGTGCGCGCCGGCTTCGCCGTGTTCCAGAAGAACTGCCTGGCCTGCCACCGTCTCAACGGTGCCGGCGACGCCCAGTTCGGCCCGGACCTGAACCTGCCGTACAACCCCACCGAGTACTTCCAGCCGCAATTCCTCTCCCGCTACATCCGCGACCCGCAGGCGCTGCGGCAATGGCCACAGGCGAAAATGCCGGCGTTCCCGGAACGGGTGATCGACGACCAGGAGTTGCGCCAGCTGATCGGCTACCTGCGCCACATGGCCGGCCGCAAAGCGGGCGCGGCCGGCTGAAGCGGCGTCAGATGTTGTACGCCGAGGGCGGCGACGGCAGGCGCTCCAGCAAGTCGTGCAGGCCGGCGCTCCACTGGCGGCGGATGGCGCTGAAATAGGCGTCGTCCTCGGTGACCCGGTAGCCCTCCGGCAGGATCAGGCTGTCGCGGTGGTAGACCAGCAGGTCCAGCGGCATGCCCACCGAGAGGTTGCTGCGGATCGTCGAGTCGAACGACACCAGCGCGCAGCGCAGGGCCTGCTCCAGCGGCGTGTCGAAAGTCAGGTTGCGGTCGAGGATCGGCTTGCCGTACTTGCTTTCGCCCAGTTGCAGGAAAGGCGTGTCCGGCGTGGCCTGGATGAAGTTGCCCTGGGGGTAGATGCTGTACAGCGCCGGCGGTCCGCCGGCGATCTGCCCGCCGACCAGGAAGGAGCAGCTCAGGTCGGTATTGCCGGCCAGATTGCCGCCGTCGCGGGCCATCACCTCGCGGGTGGTCTCGGCGATCAGCGCCGTGGCGTCGTAGACCGAGGGCACGTTGAGCAGGCTGGCGCCGTCCCGGCGGATGCGCTGCTGCAGCAGGTTGATCACCGATTGCGAGGTCGCCAGGTTGCCGGCCGTCTGCACCACCAGCAGGCGCTCGCCGGGCGTGCCGAAGGTGAACAGCTTGCGGAAGGTGGCGATATGGTCGATCCCGGCGTTGGTCCGCGAATCGGAGGCGAACACCAAGCCGTCGGCCAGGTGCATCGCGACACAGTAGGTCATCTCGAATCTTCCTTATTCCGTCCGTCCCCGCCCCTCAAGCGTAAAGGCAATCGCCGATAACGCCAGGCGCGCAATGGATCGTCACTGTTGCTGCACCTGCAGCAGCGGCGCGCTGACCAGCACCCGCGCATGCATCTGCTCGCAACCGCCGCCACGGCGCAAGCCGCGCACCGGGCAGGCATCCAGGTAGTCGAGGCCGACGGCCAGCTTGAGATGGCGCTCCGGACGGCCGAGCCGGTTGGTCACGTCGAAGCTGTACCAGCCGTCGCCGAGCCAGGCCTCGGCCCAGGCATGGCTGGCCAGGTGCGTGTCGTCCTCGGTGTAGAGGTAGCCGGAGACATAGCGCCCCGGCACACCCTGGCTGCGGATGCAGGCGAGGAAGGCATGGGCATGGTCCTGGCAGACCCCGGCGCGTGCGCCGAAGGCCTCGATGGCGGTGCTGTCGACGCGGGTCGCCCCCGGCTGGTAGAGGATATGCTCGTGCAGCGCATGCATCAGGTCGAGCAGGCCGCCGCGGTCCTTGCGGCCGCCCATGGCGCGTTCGGCGAAGGCGCGTATCTCGGCATCGGCGCCGGTCAGGCGGGTGCTGCGCAGGAACGGCAACGGCGACTGGCGATCGTGCTCGACCTCGCGCTCCTCATCGATCTCGACCAGGCCGTGGGCGGCGATCAGGACCGACTCATGCGGTTCGTCCAGGGTCAGGACGTGCAGGATGTTGCCGTACGGATCGCGCAGCGGCCGCGCCGGGCGCGGCAGGTCCAGGCGCCAATCGACCACGTGCTGGCGCTCGCTGTCCTGCGGGGTCAGGCGCAGGTACTGGATGCTGGCGCGCACCCGGTCTTCGTAGCGATAGGTGGTGTCGTGGGTGATCGAGAGTCTCATGCGGCCTCCAGGTAGGAGCTGTGAATGGCGTTGGCCAACTGGCGAACCAGCAGGATGTAGTCGGTGATCCAGGTATGCAGGCCCTGCTCCAGCACCTCGTCGATGCCGGTGTAGCGCACCCGCGCCTCCAGCTCGGCGGCCAGGCGCTGCGCCGGCCGGCCGTTGACACCGGGCAGGCCGGAAAGGATCTCGCTCAGTTCCTCGATGCAGGACAGCAGCGAACGCGGCACGTCCTCGCGCAACAGCAGCAATTCGGCGATGTTGCGCGCGTTGGGCGAGGCGCGGTACAGCTCGGTGTAGCCCTCGAAGGCGGATAGCGCCCGCAGCAGCGCGCTCCACTGGTAGTAGCCGCGCGCGGTGCCCTCGTCCGCCCCGGCGAGCGCCGCTTCGCCCTGGGTCTGGTAGCGCGCATCGAGCAGGCGCAAGGTATTGTCGGCGCGTTCGATGAAGGTTCCGAGACGGATGAAGCGGAACGCATCGTTGCGCATGCTGGTGGCGAAGGTCGCGCCGCGGAACAGGTGCGAGCGGTCCTTCACCCATTCGCAGAAACGACTGATGCCATAGCGCAGGATGCCCTCGGCGGCGATGCCGCGCATTTCCAGCCAGGTGGCGTTGATGTTCTCCCACATGTCCAGGGTGATCCGCCCGCGTACCGCATGGGCACTGGCGCGCGCTGCAGCCAGGCAGCTGTAGATGCTCGCCGGGTTGTCCGGGTCGAGGGCGAAGAAACTCAGCAGGCGCTCGGCGGCCAGTTCGCCGTGGCGCTCCAGGTAGGCGTCGAGGGTGCCGGTGATCAGCAGCGGCATGGCCAGTTCGTCCAGGCCGCCGCCGTTGCGGTCCTGCGGCAACAGCGACAGCGAGTAGCTGACGTCGAGCATGCGGGCGAGGTTCTCCGCGCGTTCCAGGTAGCGCGACATCCAGTACAGGTCGGAAGCGGTCCGGCTGAGCATGCTTATTCCTCCACCACCCAGGTGTCCTTGGTGCCGCCGCCCTGGGACGAATTGACCACCAGCGAGCCTTCGCGCAACGCCACCCGGGTCAGCCCGCCAGGCACCAGGCGAACCCGATCCGGCGCCGACAGGACGAACGGCCGCAGGTCGATATGGCGCGGCGCGACGCCGCTCTCGACGAAGGTCGGACAGGTCGACAGGGACAGCGTCGGTTGCGCGATATAGGCCTCCGGGCGAGCCTTCAGGCGCTCGCGGAACAGCTCGATTTCCTCCCGGCTGGCCGCCGGTCCGACCAGCATGCCGTAGCCGCCGGAACCCTGGGTCTCCTTCACCACCAGCTCCGGCAGGTGCGCCAGGACGTGCGCCAGTTCCTTCGGCTTGCGACATTGCCAGGTCGGCACGTTGTGCAGCAGCGGGTCTTCGCCGAGGTAGAAGCGGATCATGTCCGGCACGTAGGGGTAGATCGACTTGTCGTCGGCCACCCCGGTACCGATCGCGTTGGCCAGCACCAGGTTGCCTGCCCGGTAGGCGGCCAGCAGGCCGGGCACGCCGAGCAGCGAATCCGGGTTGAACGCCAGCGGGTCAAGGAAGGCGTCGTCGATCCTTCGGTAGATCACGTCCACCGGTTGCGGTCCGGCTGTCGTGCGCATGTAGACCCGCTCGTCGCGGACGAACAGATCGGCGCCTTCGACCAGTTCCACGCCCATCTCGCGGGCGAGGAAGGCGTGTTCGAAGTAGGCGCTGTTGAAACGTCCCGGCGTCAATACCACCACGCTCGGCGATTCGACGTCACTGGCCCGCTTGAGGGTGTCGAGCAACAGGTCCGGGTAGTGGTCGATCGGCGCCACGCGCTGGCGGACGAACAGCTCGGGAAACAGGCGCATCATCATCTTGCGGTTTTCCAGCATGTAGGAAACACCGCTGGGCGTGCGCAGGTTGTCCTCCAGCACGTAGTAGTTGCCGCTGTCGTCGCGGACCAGGTCGACCCCGGCAATGTGCGCGTAGACGTTGCCCGGCAGGTCCAGTCCCTGCATCGCCAGTTGGTACTGGTCGTTGGCCAGGACCTGCTCGGCAGGAATCACGCCGGCCTTGAGGATGCGCTGTTCGTGGTAGAGATCGGCGAGGAACAGGTTCAGCGCCTGGACGCGCTGGATGCAGCCGGCCTCGATGTGCGCCCACTCCGCCGCGGGAATGCTGCGCGGGATGGTGTCGAAGGGGATCAGGCGCTCGGTGCCCTGCTCGTCGCCGTACAGGGTGAAGGTGATGCCGGCGCGGTGGAACAGCAGGTCGGCTTCGCGCCGGCGTTGCAGCAATTGCTCTTCAGGGGTGTCGGCCAGCCAGCGAGCGAATTCCCGATAATGCGAGCGGCATTCGCCGCCAGCATCGTGCATCTCGTCGTAAAACATGCGTGCCATGCCGGACTCCTTGTCGTCACGAACGATGGGGAACTCGCAAAGCCCGTGCCAGCGCGCGGATCACGGCTCGTCGGCGATTCGCAGGGTCGGCGCGGCGGGTTCGCCCCAGTCTGGTGCATCCTGCCCACAGGGAGAGGAAGGGCGCCCCGTTCGACGGCATGCGCGCCCCGCGGCCACGGACCGGCATCGACCTGCCGATCGCGAAGCGACCTGTGGGACCGATAAGTCTAGAACAGACCCGGAAGGGAGACGGCTTCTCCCCTCCCTTCCATGCAGACAGCCGTCTCGCTCGAACGAGCGATAAAGCGGACCGGCGGTAGTGCCAGGGAGGCGCCCACGGCCGGGAAGGTCAATCGATCAGCGACAGCCAATGACGGTAGAAACCCTCGGCCACCCGATTCAGCCCGGCAACCTTGGCAGGCAACCCGGCCAGCATGTCCTCGGCGGATTGCTGGCTGGGCTGGGAGGGATCGAGCAGGTGCGGCCAGCCGGCGATCCAGCGCCGCACCAGTTCCTCGGTCATTTCCGGATGGCCTTGCAGGCCGAGTACGTGACCACCCCAGGAAAACCCCTGGTTCTCGCACCACGGGCTGGACAGCAGGCGCTCGGCGCCCTGCGGCAGGTCGAAGGCATCGCCGTGCCACTGGAAGATCGAGAAGCGCTCCGGCAGCCCGGCCAGCCATGGACTGTCGCGGCTTTCCCGCTGCATGGGCTGCCAGCCCATTTCGGTGTAGGGCTGGTGCCGCACCGTCGCGCCCAGGGCGCGGGCCAGCAACTGGCCGCCGAGGCAATGGCCGATCAGCGGGATGCGCCGCTCGATGAAGCGACGCAGCAGCGCCAGTTCGTCGCGCAACCAGGGCAGGTCGTCGTTGACGCTCATCGGCCCACCCATGATCGCCACCGCTCGCGGGCGTTCGGCGTCGAGGCCGGCGAGTTCGCCGAGGTCGGCGCGGATCACGCGGAAGTCCAGGCCCCGCTCCGCCAGCACGGCACCCAGATGGCCTGGCGGACAGAACTCGGCATGGGTCAGGATCAGAATATCGCTCATGGCTTACCTCCTTCCCCAGTCTGAAGGAAAGCCTTCGAGGAAGGAAAGCCCGACGCAGGAGCCCCGGCCCGGGATCGCGGCCGGGGTCCCGCCGCCGTCACGGACGCAGCGAAGTGACCTCCTGGGTCACGCCCCACCCGTCCAGCACGCCGCCCAGCGGCACCACGACTTCTTCCAGGTCGTGTTCGAAGGCACCGATGGCGGCATGGGTGGCGTACATCACCTTGCTGACCTGCAGGTTCCAGGAGCCATCGTCGCGAGCGACGACCTGGGCCCTGAGGGATTCGCCGCGAAACTGGCCCGCTGCCTGGCGGGCCTCCCGCTCACTGGGAAAGATGGCGAAGAAGTCGATGGGATGGATGCGCGCGAAGTCGAAGCCGCCTTCTTTCATGCGACGCAGGACATTCACGCTGACATCATCCGAGAAGGGCTTTTCCATGAGACGCACCTCCTGTCGAGACATTCAGAAAATTCACCGATTCCCCATTCAGCTGAAGCCATCGTCGGCGATCATGAGAGTTTTGTGATCAGGCCAGAGGAGGATCGGACGACCATGGCTTCTTTCAGGGTAGCGTCAACCTGCCAGCGCTGCCGAGCTTTCCGCCGCCTGCCCCGGCGGGCGGCGACCGGCGGCAGACAAAGCGCTGTACAAAAGGCCCGGCCGTTGAGCAAGATTCCGCCTGCGCCGGCGACCGTTGGTCCTGCCCGATGGCATTGGCGAAAGCGACTCGTGCAATAATATCAGGTTGATATCAACCACTTCTCTCCCGCTATCCCGTTCGGACGCTTTCATGCTTATCAGCAGCTACAACCAGGTTCTTGTCGCCTTTTCCCTGATTGTGGCCATCCTGGCGTCCTACACCGCTCTCGACATGGCCGGCCGGGTGACCCTGGCGAAAGGCCGCGAGGCGCTCTCCTGGCTGATCGGCGGCGCTTTCGCCATGGGCTTCGGCATCTGGTCGATGCATTTCGTCGGCATGCTCGCCTTCAGCCTGCCGATCCCGCTCGGCTACGACCTGGGCCTGACCCTGCTGTCGCTGCTACTGGCCGTCGGCAGTTCGGCCTTCGCCCTCTGGCTGGTGTGCCAGGCGGAACTCCCCTGGCAACGCCTGGCGCTGGGCGCCCTGCTGATGGGCAGCGGCATCGCCGCCATGCACTACACCGGGATGGCCGCCCTGCTGATGATGCCGGGGATCGTCTACGACCCGCTGTGGCTCGGCCTCTCCATCCTGATCGCGGTGATCGCCTCCGGCGCCGCGCTGTGGATCGCCTTCCGCCTGCGCCATGGCAGCCGGCGCATCGTCCTGGTCCGCGCCGGCGCCGCCCTGGTGATGGGCTGCGCCATCGTCGGCATGCACTACACCGGGATGGCCGCCGCGCAGTTCCCCCTGGGCAGCTTCTGCGGCGCCGCCGGCCGAGGCATCGACAACGGCTGGCTGGCGGTGCTGGTCATCGTGATCACCCTGGCGGTGATCGCCATCGCCCTGATCGTCTCGGTGCTGGACTCGCGCCTGGAGGCACGTACCTCGGTGCTCGCCACCTCCCTCGCACGAGCCAACCGCGAGCTGATCCAGTTGGCCCTGCACGACAACCTGACCAAGCTGCCCAACCGCATGCTCCTCGACGACCGCCTGGAGCAGGCGATCCAGCAGGCGATTCGCGACGATCGCCGGTTCGCCGTGCTGTTCATGGACCTGGACGGCTTCAAGGCGGTCAACGATGCCTACGGCCATCACCTCGGCGACCTGTTGCTGATCGAAGTCGCCGAGCGTATCCGCGCCAACGTCCGCGCCCAGGACACCATCGCCCGCCTCGGCGGCGACGAGTTCGTCCTGCTGATCGAGGCCCGCGAGCCCGCCGACGCCGCGACCCTGGCCGAGAAGCTGGTGAAGCGGATCAGCCAGCCGTACCAGATATCCCGCCACGAGGTGCGGATCTCGGCGAGCATCGGCATCGCGCTCTACCCCGGCGACGGGCAGACCCGCCACGAACTGATGATCAATGCCGACGCGGCGATGTATCACGCCAAGGACCAGGGACGGAACGGCTACTGCTTCTTCGAGAGTTCGATGAACGCCAACGCCCAGGAACAGTTGCAACTGCTCCATGACCTGCGCCAGGCCCTGGAGCGCCGGCAGTTGGTCTTGCACTACCAACCCAAGGTACTGGCGCCGAACGGACCGATGGTCGGCGTGGAAGCGCTGCTGCGCTGGGAGCATCCGCAACACGGACTGATCCCCCCCGACCAGTTCCTGCCGCTGGCGGAAAAAACCGGCCTGATCGTGCAGATCGGCGAGTGGGTGCTCGACGAAGCCTGCCGGCAGATGCGCCTCTGGCTGGACGGCGGGCATGCGGAGTGGAACATCGCGGTGAACCTTTCGGCCTTGCAGTTTGCCCATGCCGGCCTGGTCGACTCGGTGCGCAACGCACTCCTGCGCCACAGCCTGGAGCCCAGCCACCTGATCCTCGAGGTGACCGAATCGACCGCCATGCGCGATGCCGATGCCAGCCTGGTGATCCTCGAGCAGTTGTCGGCGATGGGCGTCGGCATCTCCATCGACGACTTCGGCACCGGCTACTCCAGCCTGCTCTATCTCAAGCGCCTGCCGGCGAGCGAACTGAAGATCGACCGTGGCTTCATCAACGAGCTGGCCCACGACAGCGACGACGCCGCGATCGTCTCGGCGATCGTCGCCCTCGGCCGCACGCTGAACCTGAAGATCGTCGCCGAGGGCGTGGAAACCGAGGCCCAGCAGGAGTTCCTGACCCGCCTCGGCTGCAATTCGCTGCAAGGCTTCCTGCTCGGCAGGCCGATGCCGGCCGAGCAGTTGCTCGCCAGCGTCGCCTGAGCGCCGCCAGCGGCGTGCCACGGGACCTGTCAGAACCGGCAGATTCGCCCATCGCCGTCTCGTTGACTTCCGCCCGCGCTGCGAACACCTTATGTCGCGCCCGCCGGGCGGCATGCCGCGACATGTCACGCCGCCACGACGAGCGTCTATCCAATAACGAGAAAACATGCATGAACAGGCTGTGTGTACTGGGGCTTCTCATCGGGCTGAGCGGGAGCCCGGCACTGGCGGCTGGCCAGGGCGAATCCGGCAATCCACCGGCTACCGACAAGGAGCGTTTCATCGCCAGCCTGATGGCTCGCATGAGCAACGCGGAAAAGATCGGCCAGCTACGCCTGGTCAGCGTCGGCGCCGACCATCCCAAGGAGGCGCTGATGGCGGACATCCGCGCCGGCAAGGTCGGCGCCATCTTCAATACCGTGACCCGCCCGGACATTCGCGCCATGCAGGATCAGGTCCGCCATAGCCGCCTGAAGATCCCGCTGTTCCATGCCTACGATGTGGCCCACGGCCACCGCACCATCTTCCCCATCAGCCTCGGCCTCGCCGCCAGCTGGGACCCCGAGGTGGTCGCCCGCAGCGCGCGGATCTCCGCCCTCGAAGCCAGCGCCGACGGGCTCGACATGAGCTTCTCGCCGATGGTCGACATCACCCGCGACGCGCGCTGGGGGAGGGTCTCGGAAGGCTTCGGCGAAGATACCTACCTGACCTCGCTGCTGTCCGGCGTGATGGTCCGTGCCTACCAGGGCTCCAACCTGGCCGCTCCGGACAGCATCATGGCGGCGGTCAAGCACTTCGCCCTGTACGGCGCGGCCGAAGGCGGCCGCGACTACAACACCGTGGACATGAGCCTGCCGCGCATGTTCCAGGACTACCTGCCGCCCTACAAGGCCGCGGTGGACGCCGGCGCCGGCGCGGTGATGGTCTCGCTGAACACCATCAACGGCGTGCCCGCCACCGCCAACCGCTGGCTGCTGACCGACCTGC
The DNA here is from genome assembly GCF_001813485.1 of Pseudomonas sp. HMSC067G02. NCBI lineage: Bacteria > Pseudomonadati > Pseudomonadota > Gammaproteobacteria > Pseudomonadales > Pseudomonadaceae > Pseudomonas > Pseudomonas sp. HMSC067G02. The sequence goes on along the minus strand of NZ_KV812708.1, from coordinate 172,454 downwards.
TGCGCCAGCAGTGGGGCTTCAAGGGGCTGACCATCAGCGACCATGGCGCGGTGAAGGAACTGATCAAGCACGGCCTCGCCGGCAACGAGCGGGACGCCACGCGCCTGGCGATCCAGGCCGGTGTCGACATGAACATGAACGACGATCTCTACTCGACCTGGCTACCGAAGCTGCTGGCGGCCGGCGAGATCGACCAGGCCGACATCGATCGCGCCTGCCGCGACGTGCTGGCGGCGAAGTACGACCTCGGCCTGTTCGCCGATCCCTACCGGCGCCTGGGCAAGCCGGACGACCCGCCGTTCGACACCAACGCCGAGAGCCGCCTGCACCGCCAGGCCGCCCGCGAGGTGGCTCGCGAAGGACTGGTCCTGCTGAAGAACCGCGACGGTCTGCTGCCGCTGAAGAAACAGGGGCGGATCGCGGTGATCGGCCCCCTGGCCAAGAGCCAGCGCGACGTCATCGGCAGTTGGTCGGCAGCCGGCGTGCCACGCCAGGCGGTAACCGTCTACCAGGGCCTGGCCAATGCCGTCGGCGAGCGTGCCACCCTGCTCTACGCCAAGGGTGCCAACGTCAGTGGCGACCAGGCGATCCTCGACTACCTGAACAGCTACAACCCGGAAGTCGAGGTCGATCCGCGCTCCGCCGAGGCGATGCTCGAGGAGGCCTTGCGCACCGCGCGCGACGCCGACCTGGTGGTCGCCGTGGTCGGCGAATCGCAGGGCATGGCCCACGAGGCCTCCAGTCGCACCGACCTGCGCATCCCGGCCAGCCAGCGGCGGCTGCTGAAGGCACTGAAGGCCACCGGCAAGCCGCTGGTGCTGGTGCTGATGAACGGCCGACCGCTGTCGCTGGGCTGGGAGCAGGAAAACGCCGACGCGATCCTGGAAACCTGGTTCAGTGGCACCGAAGGCGGCAATGCCATCGCCGACGTGCTGTTCGGCGAGCACAACCCCAGCGGCAAGCTGACCATGTCCTTCCCGCGCTCGGTGGGCCAGGTACCGGTCTACTACAACCATCTGAACACCGGCCGGCCGATGGACCACGACAACCCCGGCAAATACACCTCGCGCTATTTCGACGAAGCCAACGGCCCGCTCTACCCGTTCGGCTACGGCCTCAGCTACACCGAGTTCAGTCTCTCGCCCCTGCGCCTGTCCAGCGAACGGCTGGCCCGTGGCGACACCCTGGAAGCGCGGGTCACGCTCAGCAACAGCGGCAAGCGCGCCGGCGCCACGGTGGTCCAGCTTTACCTGCAGGACCCGGTCGCCAGCCTCAGCCGTCCAGTGAAGGAACTGCGCGGGTTCCGCAAGGTGATGCTGGAGCCCGGCGAATCGCGGGAGATCGTCTTCCGCCTCGGCGAGGCGGACCTGAAGTTCTACGACAGCCAGCTCAGGCACACGGCCGAGCCAGGCGAGTTCAAGGTCTTCGTCGGCCTGGACTCGGCGCAAACCGAAAGCCGCAGCTTCACCCTGCTCTGAAGGCGCCGACCGCACCGCCAGCGTCGCCGCCGCGGGCGAACGGCAGCGCCTCAGCCCTCGGCCCGGAGCCAACGCCCGGGCCGGGGGCGGCGCCTGGTTCCCTCAACCGGCGTCCCCTTCCTCCTCGCCGCTCCGCGCCACGCCCTCCGTCAATGCGGCCTGCAACGCCGCCAACTGGCTGTCGAGCGATGCGTCGATGATCCCGATCTCGGTTTCCAGGATGCAACCGCCCTGGTCCAGCCGGGCATCGCCGACCACTTCCAGGTAGCCCACCTCGGGGAAATCCTTGAGCACCCGGGCGACCTGCTCGCGCACCGCGACCAGCTGTTCCGGCTGGACGTGCAGGATCACCTGCTTCTGGTTGCTCACCAATGCCAGTGCCTCGCGCGTGGCCGCCAGGGTCAGCTCGACAGCGTCGTAGTGGCGCAACACCTTGCGCACCGCCTGCAGCACCACTTCGCCAAGCTGGCGATCGACCTGCCGGTAGTAGCGATTGCAGCGCAGTAGCGTTTCCTGGATCAGCCCGGCCTGGCGCAGACGCGCCTCCTCCAGTCCGGCCTCCCAGCCCAGGCGCTTCTGCTCCTGGTAAACCTCGTGGGCCTCGCGCTCGATTTCGGCGGCACGCTCGCGTGCCGCTTCCACCAGGCGGTTGGCGCTGAGGTAGTCCTGGTAGTCGCGGGCGCGCAACAGGGCCTGCCCGGGGGCCAGCCGTACGCGACTGGCGTCTAGTTCAACAAATGGAAGCATTCATAGCTCGCTTGTCGGGCGACCTTCAGGCACAGGGTCCGCGCCAGGGATCGCCGTTGTTCGTCGAAGGTCCAGTCCGCCGGGGCCGGCATGGCCTCCAGGCGCAGGCGCAGGCGCCGCGAGAAACCGCAGTCGGCATCGCTACAGGCGGCCAGCCAGAAAGCCAGGCCGCAGCGCCGGAAATAGCCGTCTTCCGGGTTTTCCGGCAAGGCCCGCTGCCAGCCGGGCGGCCAGCGACCGATGAGCAGGTCGAGCTGCTCCAGGCAGAAACGCTGGCCCTGTTCGCCGATCTGCGCGCGGATGCGCCGTACCCGCGCACCGTCCAGCACCTGCCGCAAGGCCTGGCCGTGCAGCAGCGCGCCGAGCCAGCCCAGGGTCCGTTCCAGCGCCGCCTGCGGGTAAAGGGCCAGCCCGCCCAGTTGCGCGGGCATGCGGAACGCGCAGTCCAGTTCCAGCTGCTCCAGCAGCCAGGCGTTGAGAACGCTCTGTCGCCGCCAGTCCGGCAGCGCCGGCAGCAACCGCAGCAATACCGCGGGCAGGTGCGACTCGTGGATGTAGCGGGCCGGGCAGAAGCGCAGCTGGTAGGCCGTCAATGGCATCGCGCCGCTCAGCCCCGTTGCCGGTGCCAGAAGAACTGCGCCAGGTTGCTCGCCAGCAGCAACGCCAGCAGCAGGCCGAACAGACCGAGCAGGCGTCCGCGCGAGTGCTCCGCCACCTGGATCGAGAAGACACTCTCGAAGCGTGGCGCCAGCGGGACCTGGCGGACCCCGGCCGACGGCACCAGCACCACGCTGATGCGGTCGTAGCTGAGGCCTTCGATGCCGTTGTTCACCAGTTGCTTGATCTGCGGCACGTAGGCATCCAGTTGCACGTCGGCGGCGTGCTTGATGAACACCGAGGCCGATGCCGGCGAGGACTTCCTGCCCAGTCCGTCGCGCTCCTCGGGCAGCACCACATGGACCCGCGCCACCAGCACGCCATCGATCTCGGAAAGGGTATGGGAAATCTCCTGGGCCTTGGCGTAGTTGAGCCGCGCGCGCTCTTCGATGGGCGAGGAAATCAGCCCGTCCTTGGGAAACACATCCTTCAGCGTGGAGAAGTTCTCCCGCGGATAGCCCTTGCGCTTGAGCACCTCCACCGCCTCGGCGATATCCGATTCCTCCACCAGCAGGCGCACGGTGCCATCCTTGTCCGCCTGCTTGTCCGCGGAAACGCCCTCCGAACGCAACAGCGCCAGCATCTCGTTGCCTTCCTTCTGGCTGATCCCGGTATAGAGTTCGACCTTGCACCCGCCCAACGCCAGGACCAGCGCCAGGAGCGCCATGCGCGACAGACCTTTCACCGTTCGCCTCATTGGGTCTTCATCAGGGTTTCGACGTTCTGGCTCATGCGCCCGACGGTCTTGGCGATCAGCTCTTCCTGCATGGTGATGCGCATCAGCGACCACTGCATCTGCATCAGGCTGTTGGGATCGTCGCCGGGCGTCGACAGCTCCACCTGCAACTCCTGCTTGGCCTGGCTGAAACGCTCCTTGATCTGCCCCAGTTCGCTGAGCAGGTCGCCGCCCAGGCTGCCGGCACCGCCCATCGCCCGTTCGAACTCGGCGACGTGGGCCGCGCCGGCCGGGCCGCCGGAGAGTTCTTCGAGACTGGTGATCTGCGCCTGGGCGCCCATCCGAGAGATATCCATCATGACTCCAGGTCGAGTTTGTGGCTGTTGCGCACGAGGTTGTCGAGCATGCCGTTGAGCGGGATCAGCACCTGCAATTCGCGACGCGCCAGTTGCGCCAGGTATTCGCCGCCCGGCGCATGCTCGACTGCACCGAGCAACTGGAGGAGAAAGGTTTGCTGCTGGCGCCCCAGCGGCAGTTCCGCACGGAGCATCGCCTTCAGCTCCAGGCGGTCCGCCTCCAACCCTTGTAGCGGCTGGGCAAAGCGCTGCAGCAGGCGCTCGCCGAGAGCGCCGTTCTCCAACCCGGCCAGGCGGCGTCCGGCCGCCGGCGGCTCGCCGCCGAGGGCCTGCTCGAAAGCCAGCACCTGATCGACAGCCGGCAGGTTCGCCGCCTTTGGACTGGCCGACGGATAGACGGCGAATCCCGGTGGCGTGTCGATGCGGCTCATGTCCGCACCTGGGCGCGCATGCCGGCGGCGAAGTCGGCCAGGGCAGGATCGCTGCTGCCGCCCAGCCCGGCCAGCCTGCGGTCCAGCGCGGCGCCCAGCCCCAGGTGCCACTCGCACAAGGCGAACCAGGGCTCCAGCGCCGGCCAGGGATTGCCATGGGCGAAGACCAGGGCCTCCTGATAGCGCCCCTGGTTGGCCAGGCTGGAAATCCGGATCAGCCGTGCCGCTTCGTCCTGTCCGAGGCGCTCCAGCCACTCGGCGATGCACAGCGCCTCTTCGTGGCAGTGCTGCCCGCTGCCGGCCAGCGCCAGTTCCGCCAATTCGCGTATCAGTGAAGTGTCCATGTTCAGATCTTCTGCAGGATGCCTTGCATCAGGTCGCGCAGCGCACGGGTCACCGTCGAGTTGATGTTGTAGATGACCGACCACTTGTTGATCTTGTGTTGCAGCTCGGCCAGCAGCGCCGGGTTGTCGGCATTGTCGGTCCCCTGCAAGGCCTTGATCGCGTCGTTGACGTCCTTGTTCGCTGCGTTGGCCTGCTCCTTCAGGGCATTGGCCACGGTATCGAGGGTATTCCCCGGGTTGGGGTTGAATATCTGCGCCATGCTTAGTCCTCTGTGAGCTGCGAAAGAATGCCGAGACCGCCTTCGAGGGCCCGGGCCTGCTGTTGCAGGAATTGAAAGCGCTCCGGGCCGGCGCCTCTGGCCAGTTCCCGGCGACACTCCGCCAGCGCCGCCTGCAGACGCTGCCGGAGCGCTGCGGCATGCGTGCCGTCAGCGACCGACAGTCGCGTTTCCAAGGCTGTCATCATGGAGCACCTCCCCTTTGAGATTGATGATGAAACGCTGCTTGCCGCGGGCCACCAGGATCGACTCCGGCTCGATGGCGAGGATTCGCACACCGCGGGATGTCGAGGCGCCCACCGGGTATTTCTGCCCGTCGCCGAGCACTACATAGGGCACCCGCCCCAGCGACACCGAGCGCACCGTGAACTCCAGTTCGTCGCCGCTGGCGCGCTTGCCGCGACTGAGCAGCTCCAGGCTCGGGCGGTTGCCGAACTCCTGCTGGAACTCGCGCTGCAGGCGGTAGAAGGCGCTGAGCTGGACCTCGTCGAGCGTGCCGCTCAACTCGATGCGCTCGCCGCGCTCGCGGAAACTCAGTTGCCGGTCGAGGCCGGCGTCCGCCAGCAGGCGCTCGAGGCGGCGCAGGTGCGAGCCGGCCACCCGGACCTGGTTTTCCACCCCGAGCAGGCCCGGCACCTCGGACTCCAGCAATGCGTCGATCCGCGCCCAGCGTTCGTCCTGTTCCGCCAGTTCGCCGTTGAGCCGGACCCAGCCAGGCTTGTCCGCGTTGCTGCTGAGGATCTGCCGATAGCCGAATTTCTGCAGGATGAAATCCACGCCCTGGCGAATGTCTTCCATGCTCCGTGCTTCCAGTCGGTAGTCCACGCCGCTGCCATCGAGGTAGCGCTGCAGCGCCAGGCGCCGGGCGTTGTCCTCCAGGTAGCCGCCGAGCAGGAGACTGTCGCCCTGGCGCTGCACATCCACCTCGCTCATGCCCTGCTCGCGCAGGTAGGCGCGCACCCTCGCCAGGGGCTCCTCGCCGGCCATGCCGTGCTGGCGGGCCGACCAGGGTTCGACGAGCATGCCCAGCAGGCACAGGGCCAGCGCCAGGCTGATGCCGAGCAGCCAGGCCCCGCCGGCACGGGCGGACGGCTTGCGGCGCACTGGCGCGGTCTGCGCCTCGACTTCGGGGAAACGCTCGGGAAAACTCCGCTGCGGGTCGCAGAATGCCCAGCGCAGCGGGCCGCAGGTCTGCCCGGCAAGCGCCTGCAGGATCGCTCCGGCGACTTGCGCCTGGCCGTCCTGGCGAGGCTCGCAGCCCTCCGCCCACTCCAGCAGGCGCACGCCCTGGGCATCGACCTCGAGCACCAGGTGGACTGCCGCGATGCCCTCGTCGAGCAACACCAGGTCGGCCTGCAACGGATCGCTGCCAAGCGCCACCCGGCCCTCTCCGAGCGAGACTTCGGCGCCCTGGTTCAGCCCGCTGTAGAAGCGGATCTTCCAGGCCATGCTAATTCCCGCGCTCCGCGCCGACGCACCAGGCGCCGTCCTTGGGACAGGCGCCGTCGGTCACCCGCCAGCCCTCCTGCGCACCCATCCGGCAGGGCGTGAGGAACGATCCCTGGCCGGCCTGGCGCAAGCGCTCCTGTTCGGCCCTGGCCGGCGCCAGCGCCTGGCAGCGGGCGCTACCGAGCAGCTTGCGCAACGACAGGCTCTGGTTCGACAACTCGTCGATTTCAAGCAGGCCGCCGCGCAGGTCGCGACGGTTGTTCAGCGCCAGGTAATGGCCGACGCCATCGTCGATCAGCCGCGGCTCGATGAGGAACAGCCGCACCGAGCGGCGCACGGTGTCCGCGGTAGTGCGGAACAGCGCGCCGAGATAGGGAATGTCGCCGAGCCAGGGTACCTTGCGCTGGCTCTGGCTCAGTTCGTCGCGGTAGATGCCGCCGATCAGCAGGCTCTGGCCATGGCCCACGCGGGCGATGGTATCGATCACCGTGCGGTTGATCGTGGGGATCTTGTCCAGGCCGGCGCTGTTGGGTTTCTGGCTGCCGTCCTCGATGTGCAGGCTGAGGCTGATCTCCGGCGTATCGCCGAGAGTCACCACTCGCGGCGTCATTTTCAGCATGGTGCCGTAGGTGATCGCCTTCAGCTCGGCCACCCGCTCGCCCGTGACCCGCACATAGTAGGTTTCGCTCTGGTCGAGCACCGCCTGGGTATTCTCCTGGGTCAGCAGGGTCGGCCGGGATCCGATCTGCGCCTGCCCCTGGCTCTGCAACAGGGTGACCTTGGCCAGCAGGAAATCCAGCCCGCGACTGTCCACCAGGCTGCCGACCGCCCCGTTACCGGCGCCGCCGCCCTCCTCGCTATCCTGGCCGGTGGTGCGGATCTGGATCGACTTGTTGTTGCCCAGGCGAATCCCGGCGCTCCAGTCGACGCCCAGCTGGGCGAGGTTCTCGGCATTGATGTCGATGATCGACAAGCCGACCTCGATCCGCGCCGAGGGCCGGTCGAGGGCTTCGATCAGGCGGCGATACATGGGCAACCGGTCCTTGTGGTCGCGCACCACCACCGCGTTCAGCGACGGTTCCGCCTGGACCACCGCATGGCTCGATTGCGGTCCCGGGCGCAGCTTGCCCGGCTCGTCCCCCACCGCAACCACGTTGGCATCGCTGAGCACCCGCGAGAGGATGCTGGCGATGCCCGGCGCCTCGATCTCGTCGTCGCGGTACTCGATCTTGCGGTCCTCGGCGACCGCATAGCGCAGCGGGAAGATCTCCACGCTGAGGTCGCCGGTCTTTTCGCTGCGCAGGGTGTATTGCTGCTCCAGCACCTGGGCGGTCTGCTCGACCAGTTCGAGATAGCGCCCCGGACCGGACACGTGCACCAGCCGCCCGGAAGGGTCGGCACGCCAGCCGAAGCGCGGCTCCCAGATGCCGGCGGCGGTCAGCGCGCGCTTCAGCTCGGCCTCGCCGACCTGCTCCAGCCTCACCAGCCGCGATTGCATCTCGGTGGTCTTGAATACGTACAGCACGGTGCCGTCGTAGTACCAGCCGAGGTTGTAGAGGGAGGCCATCAACTGCAGGAAGGCCTGCGGGCTTTCCAGGTCGAAGCGACCGCTGACCTGGTCGTTGACCTTGTCGCTGACGATCACCGAGGCATCGTAGTTGGCGCCGAAGTTCGCCAGCACGTCGCGCAGGCTTTCGCCCTGCGCCACATAGTCGTAAGGCAGGCTGGGCCAGTCCAGCGGCTGCGCGCGCAAGACCGCGCCAGGCAGCAGCGCCAGCAGTCCGCCGATCAGCAGGCGGCGCATCAGGGACGCCACACCGGAACCTGCGGCGGCAACCCGCGGGGCAGCGGCTCCAGCTCCGGCGCCAGCGCCTCGAGCAGCCCCACCTGGGCGGCCAGGGCCCGTTCGAGTCGCTCGGGATCGAGGCCGTCGAGGCCCAGCCGCGCCTGCAACAGCAGGCGCCCGTCCGCATCCAGGACGATGGCCTGGGGATAGCGCCGGCTCCAACTGGCGACCCGCGACAACAGCGCCCGCAGCAACCCCTGCTGGTCGCGCTGCGGGTCCAGGGGGGCGTGCTCCAGCGGGCTTTCCAGCAGCAGGTCGTCGCCCTGGCGCAGCAACAGGACGCTCTGTCCGTCGATGCGCAGGTGGTACGAACCCGTCCGATCGGCAACAAAGGGCCCTTGGCCCAGGCGAGTGGCCAATCCGCTCAACAGATGATCCATGATTCCTCGGTAGGGCCGGCTTTCGCCGGCCGTTCAGCTCTGCCAGTAGAAGTGATCCTGTGCCTGGCACAGGTTGCGTTCGTGCAGCCAGGCCTGGACGGCGTCCGCCGCGCCGACGTCGTCGTCCAGCCGGCAGAGAGGTTGCCAGAGGCATTCGAGGACCTCGGGGATCGGCTCGAAGCCGGCCAGCCCGCCGCTGGCGAGCAGCGTCGCCATGCCCCGCTGCCAGTTCGGCCAGGCGCTCTTCGCCAGTGCCGAAGCCGTCTCCAGCTTGCCGGCCAGTTCGGCCACCTGTTCCTGGGTGCGCGCCTGGCACTTGGCGACCCTGGCCAGTTCCTCGCGGGCCTGCTCCGGCTCCAGCTCGGCCACGCGGGACCAGAATTCGGACTTGATTCGCAGTTGCCGGGACTGGGTCTCCAGCTCCACCAGCGACAGGCGCCAGCCGGGGATCGCCTGGTCGAGCAGGCTTTCCCACCAGCCATAGACCGGCAGCAGGACCCAATCGATCATCGACTGCGGCACGGCGAGGTTGACCCGGTCGCCCAGTTCGGCGCACCAGCCGTCGTCGTCCTGCGCCGCGCAGAGGAGAATCTGCCGCACCTCTTCGCGCCCCAGTGCCAGGCCGCGCGCCAGGCGCTGCTGCAACCATTCGCAGCGGAACAGTTGCTCCAGCCGCAGGCGCGGCAGCATCCGCTGCAGCAACGCCAGTTGCCGCGCACTGATGATTCCGGACTCACGATACAAACTGCTCGATGCGTAACCCGGCACCCGACCCCGCGAGCGGGCGTCCGAGCCCACCACGGATACCCGCCTGCCGGCGAACACCGCTTCTCGGGAGTACTGCTTATCGTCTTCCTGCTCCATTCTCTGCCTTGGCTTCCTCACTACATTGCGCGCTCGTCAGAGCCTGCAATTTGGGCCGATTCTACTCATGCAGCCGCTACCGGGCTTTCAAAAAACGTCAGTTATTTTTAGCCCGGCATTCGTCCTTCCCCTGCCGCGAGCGGCTCGGTGTGCAGCCGAAACGGCGGCGATAGCTCTGGGTGAAATAGGACTGGCTGGAAAAGCCCGCCTCCATGGCGATGTCGACGATGCTCATGTCGCTGTTGAGCAGCAACTGATGGGCATAGAGGATTCTCCGCTCGCTGATCCAGGCGCGCGGCGAAACCCCGTAGACACTGCCGAACAGCTCCTTGAAGGTGGTCAGCCCCATGCCGAACTCGCGGGAGAAGTCGGACAGCTTCCACTCGTTGAGGTAGTGCTTCTCCATGAATAGCTGCAGACGCTCGACATGCCGGTTGCTCAGTTGCCGCAGGACCGACATCAGCAGCGGCCCCTGCGGACTGAACGCGAAGAGCATCAGCAACTCCTCGATCTTCAGGCAGGCGAGCATCGGCGGATGCTCATGCACAAGCAATTCCTTCAACCCCTTGACGCAACCGGCCAGCAGAGGCGTGGCAGCGAACGCGATGATGCCCGGCACGGGCTCGTCGCAACGCTCGACTTCACTCAACAGCGCGCCGAAGCGCTGGACGAAGCCTTGTAGAAACTGGGCAGATAATGGAATCCAGAGTATTCGGCTGTCCTTTCCCTTGGTACTTACGACATAGCTTCCGCGGCGGACGAAAAGCAACTCGCCAGGCGCCAGGCAAAAAGTGGAATCGATGTCCTGGACGGTCAGTTCGCCCTCGAGCAGAACATATACGCCCTCTTCCTTGTTTACCCTGTATTCGAAAGTTGGAATGTTCCAATGACAAGACGTTATCTGCTTTCGGCCAAGAGATTTGGCTCCTTGCATATTATAAGAACCCCAACACTTCCCGTCGTACCTTGAATGCCCCGCCTAGCGGAGAGGCATGAATACGCTCCGTTTTATTGATTTTCAAAGCCATGAGCACGGAGTCGATTTTATAATAATCAGGATTATCCGACGTGCGCTGATTCGCAGAGCGAGTCGGCTTCCGCCAATTAATCCAGCCTTCTTTAGAAGCGGAACAAAAGTACCAGTTTTATTATTCGAGGCCTTCCCTGACAACGAACGAGACTTGCACTTCTTTAATCTCCATACGCACTTTCCGAAACAGCAGGCAATGTATCAATCGTTGCCAGATCTTTCTTCCGGGCGAGCGGCCGTACAATTCGGAAAACAGTCGCGCCGAACCAGCCGGACCCGCTCATCGACGCCCGCCGCCACCCGCTGCCAGGCGCTCGCCTGGACCGCCGCGACGCCCACCCAGGAAAGCTCGGTGCGTAGGTACAATGCCTCGCCCTCCAACCTGTCGACCTCCAGATCGAACGCATAGCGCAACGGCAACCCGGACACCCGGTAGCGCCGCTCGGCAATCGTTTGCATCCCTCCCTGAACGACGGCATACAGGCGCAGCCTGAGTTGCGCCTGGCGCGCCTGCAGGGAAACGCCGCCCACCGAGCCGCCCACCGTCACCTTCGGCGACATCGGCGCGGGCTGGCTGACGCAACCGCCGAGCAGCAACGCCAGCGGCAACAGCATCCAGCACCTCACCTGCGCCGGACCGTGCGCGCCTCCAGCGGCGTGCCGTCGCCGTCGGCGAGGCGCTGCAAGGCCTGCTCGCTGCGCGGATCGCCAGCCACGTTGCGCGCCAGCCAGCGCGCCAGCCCGGCCACGCTGGAACGGTCGTCGCCGCGAACGGCCGCGCGGGTCACCGAACGCCCCTCGAAATGCCCCACCGTCTCGGCTCCTGCGTCTTGGGACGGCTGCACCGGCGAAATCGATTCGATTTTCATGGGGCCACTCAAACCCTCATGCCGACCGCAGCGACCGCCTCGCGATCGCTGTCGCACGGCAGCAGGCGTTGCCAGAACTCGGCGTGGTCGAGCAGGTTGGCCAGGGTCGCCTCGAAGCATTCGAGGGTCAGTTGCGCTGCGAGAATCTGCGCATACAACTGGACCTTGCCGGTCAGCTCGTCGAAGCCGAAATGCAGATCGAAACGGTGCCAATGGCGGTTGAAGCTGGCGAGCTGGCGAAAGATCCCCTCGCCCAGCACATCGATGCCCGCCACATCGGCCTCCAGCAACAGACGCTCGCGCTCGGCGAGCAGCAACAGGGTGACGCCCACCTGTTCGTCGAACAGCAGGCTCGCCATGCCCTCTTCGTCGAGGGACAGGGAAGGCAAACCGATACGGCCTGCGAACTCGGCAAGCAGTCGGTTGACCTTGCTCGTTAAATCCATGGGGGCGCCTCCTAAAGCTCAGCGCATGCTAGCACCGGGCTATGCCTCGCTTTTGTCACTGAGAGACTTTTCTTTTAAGAAAAAAGCCACATCGCTGTGGCCTTTTTCCTCCCGCGCGGAGACGGCTCAGACCACTCCGGCCGCCGCACGCCAGGCCTGGTTATGGCTCTGGGTGTACTGCTGGATGAGCTGCAGGACGTCCTTCATGAAGCCGGCATCGAAGCTCATCTGGTCCTCGACCTTCTGCTTCTGGCTCTGCCCGATGGTGGCGTTGACCTCCTCTTCCCGGGCGCTCGCCTGCGACTCGCCCTGGCGCACCTGGACCGAGGCGTTGGCCATCTGGACGAAGGACTGGATCACCGTGTTGGCCACCTGCAGGGCGCCGTTGCGGCTCTCGAAGGCACGGCCCGCCGCGCGCAACGCCACACTGTCCTGCGCCTGGTCCGCCGCCCAGACCTTGCCGACGATCTTGCGATCCTCATCGGAGGTCTTGCCCAGCGCCTGCATCTTCGCGTCGATCAGTTCGTTGCGCCCATCGATGTTCTTCTGCAGGGTCTTCTCCTGGCTGATGGCCTTGCCGTTCTTCAACGCGCCGAGACTGCCGACCACTGCCGAGGCCAACGCGCCGACGCCGGCGATCACCGCCATGGCGATCATCAGCGTGGCGCCGCTGCGCATCTCGTCCACCTGCGCCTTCTGCGCGTGGATGATCGCCTGGTTCTCGTTGTCGCGCTGGAGTACACCCAGCTCGCGCGCCTTCTGCGCGATGCGGAAGAGAATCAGCAGAAGCTCCACGCTGCTGTCCAGCTCGCTGCCGGCCGCTTCCATACGCACCGGGTCGAGCGCCTGACGCGGAGCGTTCAGTTCGACCCGGTCGGCCCGCGCGGCCGGCACCTGCGGCAGCTCCGCAGCCGCTTGCGGCGTGCCGACGGAACGCCCGGCGGCGCCGGGAGCGATCGGCTCGGAGGGGATCGCGGCCTGGGTAGCCGCCAGGGAATATTGCGTATCGATCATGTGACGCCTCCTCAGATCGCTGCCGGTCGGCTGGACAGGTTGTGCAGGGTTTCACCCTTGGCCTGGAGCATGGCGAAGATCCGCTCCATGATTTCCTGGAATGCTTCCAGCATGCGGCTCAGCTCTTCCTTCAGGCGCTCGATCACGCCCTGCAGGGTGGTCAGGTCGGCACGCGATTCCTGCACGTCGGCCTGGCGGTTCGCGGCCTTCGCCTGGAATCCCGAATGAGTGGCCTGGGCCGCGCCGTTGGCGACGTCCAGGGTCAGGTCGGAAACCTGCACGCCGAGTTTCAGCGAGTGCGACAGCGATTGGCCGGCCAAACTGCCGAACTTGCCGCCCAGGCCGGCGACCTTGCTCGCCAGGCTAGCGGTCATCTCGGCCGCCTTGCCGCCGATCTTCGCGCCCAGCTTGGCCAGCCCGCCGACCGCTGAGCCGCCGAAGCTGACCACCGCCGCCAGCAGCGCGACGGCGATCTCGATACCCATCAGTGCCGGGCCGAGCTTTTCCATCACTTCCTTGCTGATCAATCCGTCCGCGGCTGCCTGCTGTACCGACTGGGAGACCACTCCCATGACACCGCCCGCGATCATCAGTGCACCCGCGGCCGCGCCGACGCCGGTTGCCACCATGATTGCGCCGACGATGATCGAAGCTATTGCACTGATCCAACCAAAGATTTTGGCTGCCAGACCGGACTTCTGGGCTTCTTTCGCGGCTTCTTCCGATTCCCTGATCTTCTGCTGGTTGTCCTCCATCTTCTGCAGGTTCTGCTTTCGCGCCTGCTCGATTTCGGTCAGCTTGAGTTTCTTCTGCTGGTTCTCGACTTCGCCGGTGATTTTCGCCAGCTCGATCTCGAACGCCTGCGGCGACATCAGGCCGGCGGACAACAGCGTCGAAGCGCCGGCCAGCACAACCTGCCGCGCCAGTCCGGCATCCTCGCCCACTGCTTGCACCAGGCTGGCGATCTCCGCACGATTGGCGATCTCCAGGCGCTGCTGGCTGGCTGCGGACGGCGGCGTCAGCGCCACCCCCGTGCCGCTCGCGGAAGCCGCGGCCGGCGCCGCCAGGCGCTCCACCCGCAGACTCTCGACATCCCTCGCGACCGGCCTGCCGAGCGCCGGGATATCCCCGGCGTCGGCCACCCCGTAGGGCAGTCCGGCGCGTTCAAGCGTTATCGGATTCATATGTTCGATCCTTTCTCGCGGTTACGGCTTCCAACATGGCGCCGGCACGCGCGGCCAGGGCCTCGTGCGCCGGCTGTGCCGCGGCCAGGGCCCGGGCCGAGTAGAAGCCACTCTCGGCTCCGTCGAGATCACCCAGTTGCAGGTGGCACTCGGCGGCATGGAAGGGAAAGCGCGGCTCGTTGATGTCCATCAGCGCGCCGTAGCTGTAGCTCTGCAGGGCCTGTTCATAGAGACCGAGGGACTGGCGGCAGGCGCCCAGGCCGAGAAAGTAGCGGGCGTCGTAGTGGTCGAGCATGCACAGTGCCTGGAAGATCTTCTGCGCGTCGTCCCACTTGCCCGCCTGGTACTGGTTGAAGCCCAGCGCATAGAGCTGCTCCAGGGTGTCCTCGCTGAGTCCGCGAAGCATCGCCAGGGTGCCGCCGTCGCGCAGGAAGGCCTCCAGCGCCTGTTGCTGGTCGGTGTCGGAAGGGGTCGCTTGCTGGTTCATGGATACCTCTAGATCGCGCTGAGAATGTCGCGCAGGACGCTGTCGTATTTCTGGATGAAGCGGTTGAGCGCCTCGACCGCCGAGTTGTAGCGGGAGCTGGTGTCGTTGAGCAGGGTGGTCTTCTCGTTGACCTTGTCGTTCAGCGGACGCGAGCGGTCGCTCACCGTGGTGGCGAAATTGCCGACCGGGTTGTTGTCCTTCTCGAAGGGGTACTCATCCCTGAGGCCCTTGAGTTCCCCGCTCTGCTTCGGCGAGCCGCTGAGAAAATCCTTGATCGACAGCTTGCCGCTGAAGGTATCCAGATTGCTCAGCAACGCATACTCGGGGCTGTCCTTCCACCTGGGATCGCCGACGGCATAGCCATAGAGCGTGGGGTCGACCAGATCGATACCGCCAGCGTCGATCCTGATGCCCTGCTTGGCCGACAGCGCGGCGTTGATCTGCGACTGGATCACGCTGTAGACCTTCAACTCCGCGGTCAGCGCCTTGAGCTCGTCGAGCAGCGCCTTGCGCTTGCCGTCCTGGGTCTGCAGGACATCCTTGTAGACACCGATGACATCCTCGTCGAGACGGCCGTGCAGGCTGAAATAGGCCGACACCAGGAACTCGCGCAAATCCCACTGCGCACCGGGCTGCCGACGTGCCTGCAGGACTTCGCGGAGTACCTCGAGGCCCTGCCCCGGAGGCGCGGACGGATTGGCCGCGAGCAACCAGGCGAGCGCCTTGAGCACTTGCGCCTCGCTCAGCGGCTGGCCGGCGTGGGCCAGCACGATCCGCTCGCTGCGCAACAAGGCCAGCAGTTCCTCCTGCTCGGCACTGGCAGGCGCCGCCGGCGCGGCCAGGAGTTCGTCCAGGAACAGCTCGCGACCGGCATTAAAGTTTCTGACTTCCATCGTGATTCCTCAGATCAACAAGCCACGCATCGGCGTCGGACGCCGCGGCCGGGTACCCAGCTCGCCCTGCGTCGGCTGGGAACTGCGCATGCGCCGCAGTTCGGCCAGCAGCTCCTCTTCGGCGGCTCGCGCCAGCTCTCGCTCCGGCGCCTGGAACAGCAGCTCGCCGGCGTCCGCGGCAAGCCCCAGGCCTTGCCACATTTCCGCCAGCAGGCGGCCGCGTTCCTCGCTGTCGCGAATCGCCAGTTCGGCGGCCTGGACGGTCGCCCGCAGGGTGTCTTCGGTGTATTCGTTCATGTCGCCCATGGTAGGGATCGACGTCGCCGGAGCCTGTCAGGCACGGTCGGGTTTTTGTCGTTTTCGCAGGCTTCGCTGCGTCACCACCCGCCCGGCCTCCAGCTCGAACCAGCCGTCGGCGGGCTCGGCGGCGCCGGTCCAGCGGCGATAGAAGCGCGCCATGCGCTCGCCAGGCAGCGGGCTGCCGGCCAGCGCCAGGACCTTGCCGTAGAGACGCTGGCGCGGCCCCAGCGTATCGAGCGTGGCCTCCGCCAGCAGGTACAGCGCGGCGAATGGATTGGCCAATCCGCTGCGCGCCTGCCGCCGACGCAACATCACGATCCAGACCCGCTCGCCGTCGCAGCGCCAGGCCAGTTCGCAGCCATGGGCCAGGACCTGCCAACCGAGCGCGATCGAGGTGTCGCGCAGGCAATGCGGACGCACCGCCAGGCCGCGGGCGAGAAACCAGGGAATCAGCGGATCGGCGCTCACAACACGATCCTGCCAAGCGGCTGGATGTTGATCTGCTGGGTCAGCTCCTGGTAGGACAGCACCGGCAGCCCGGCATAGTCGCTCTCCACCAGCTTGCGCACGTAGCGGCGGATATCCATGGAAACGATCAGCACCGGCCGGTTCTGCATCTGCGCGAGATCGCCGACGGTCTGCCGCACGCGCTCGAGGAAGGCCTGGGTTATCGCCGGGTCGAGGGCCAGGTAGCTGCCGGCGCTGGTCTGGCGGATGCCACCGCGGATCTGCTCCTCCACCGCCTGGTCCAGCAGGTAGGCGGGAAGGATATTGTTGCCGCTGGAGTACTTGTAGCAGATGTAGCGCTTGAGGCTGCTGCGGATGTACTCGGTGAGCTGCACCACGTCCTTCTCCTTCTGCCCCCACTCCACCATCGCCTCGAGGATCGCCCGCATGTTGCGGATCGAGATGTCCTCGCCGACCAGGCGCTGGAGAATCTCGGTCATCCGCTGCAGGGGAACGATCCGCTGCGCCTCCTTCACCAGCTCGCCGTAACCCTGCTCCATCTGCTCCAGCAGGTAGCGCGTCTCCTGGATGCCGATGAAATCCTCGGCGTACTCCCGCAGCACATGGGACAGGTGCCAGGTGAGCACCTGCTCCAGGCCCAGGCAGGCACAGCCGGAACGCTCCAGGCGATCCTGGTGCGCCTGCTCCACCCAGCTCGCCTCTTCTCCCGGCACCTGCAGCTCCGCCGGCTCGTGGGGGACCGCGAGCAGTTCCAGCTGCGCGGCGCGTTCGCGCACCAGCAACCAGCCCGGCCGCAGGCATCCGCGCGCGACCGGGACCTCCTGTAGCTGCACCAGGTATTCGCCATCGCCCATCGCTTCGTTGAAGCGCAAGTGGATACCCGGGAACGGCACGCCGAAATCCAGGTACAGCGCGCGTCGTACCCGCACCAGTTCCTCGTTCAGCGACATCGCCTCCAGACGTTCCTGGAGGCTGGCATCGACGTCGATCAGCAACGGCACGGTGAGGGCGAATTCTTCCTGCTCGGCGAGACGCCCGGCCTTCGGCTTGCCGCCGCCAGCCTTGCCACGCGCCTTGGCCGATGGCGCTCCGGCGCCCTGCGCGAGCAACGCCGGCAGGTCGCGGGAACCGGCGCTGGCCTGGGCCCGCTGGCGCCAGAGCATGAAGTAGCCGCCGCCGCCGACCAGCAGCGCGAGAGCCAGGAAGGTCAGGGTCGGGAAACCGGGAATCAGGCCGAACAGTACCAGCAACAGGCCGCCGATCAGCAGCGCCTTGGGCTGCGCCACCACCTGTTCGCCGATGTCGCTGCCGAGGTCCGCCGATTCGTCGGAAGACACCCGGGTGACGATGATCCCGGCGGTGATGGCGATCAGCAACGCCGGCACCTGCGAGACCATGCCATCGCCGACGGTCAGCACCGCGTACAGTTGCAGCGCGTCGGCGGTGCTCAGGCCCTTCTGCGTGACGCCGATGGCGATGCCGCCGAGGATGTTGACGACGATGATGATCAGCCCGGCGATGGCGTCGCCCTTGACGAACTTCATCGCGCCGTCCATGGAGCCGAACATCTGGCTTTCCTTTTCGATCACCGCGCGCCGCGCCCGCGCCTCGTTGACATCGATCACGCCGGCACGCATGTCGCCGTCGATGCTCATCTGCTTGCCCGGCATGGCATCCAGGGAAAAGCGCGCGCTGACCTCGGCGACCCGCTCGGCACCCTTGGTGATCACCAGGAACTGCACGATGGTGATGATCAGGAAGATGATGATGCCCACCACCAGGTTGCCGCCGACCACGAAGCTGCCGAAGGTGTTGACGATCTGCCCCGCGTCGGCCTGCAGCAGGATCATCCGCGTGGTGCTCACCGACAGCGCCAGGCGGAACAGCGTGGTGATCAGCAGCACCGCCGGGAACACCGAGAACTGCAACGGCGAGCCGATGTACACCGACATCATCAACAGGACCACGGAGATGGTGATGTTGACGGCGATGAGGATGTCCAGCAGCAGCGGTGGCAACGGCAGCACCATCATGAACACCACCGCCAGCAGCAACACCACCAGCAGGATGTCCTTGCGCTCGCCGACCCGGCCGAGAAGCCCGCTCAGGTCGTTCATTCCCGCGCCTCCAGCTCCAGCGCCCGGGCGTGCGCGGCACGCGCCGCGTCGAGACGCCCGGCGAGCTGTTCGGCACGGCTCAGGCAACGCCACAGACCGGGCTCCTCCTCGCCATCCTCCTGCAACTGCCGGCACAGGCGCACGGCGGGCTCGCCGAGGCCTTGCTGGAGCAACGCCAGGAGCAAGGCGCGGCGCCCGTCGCGGCGCTCCGGCGCAACGCTCAGCAAGGCCTCCAGCAACACCTGGGCGCGTCGCGGCTGGCCGCATTGCAGGTGCAGCCAGCCCAGCATCAGCAACAGGCGCTGTTGCGTCGGTTTCAACGTCATCGATTCATACCTTGTGCAACAGGTTCAGGGCCATTTGCAGCAGTCGCTCGTCTTCGTCGCGCTCGCCGAGCAGGCAGGCCGCGGCCTGCAGGGCGGGCTGGCGGGGCAGCGTGAGGGCCAGGCGGAGATCGCGCAGCGCCCGGCGGAAGTCGCCGGGGCGCAGCAGGCCGTGGAACTCCAGCTGGGGCCGGGCATAGTCGAACAGGCGCTGTTGCGCCTGCTGCGCGGGATACAGGCTGGCGACGTGGGTCTCCACCGGCCGGCCGTCGGGCGCCAGCAGATGGCGCTCCGGCAGGGGCGGCGCGAACGGCTCGGCATGCGCCAGGTCGAGCCGTTCGATGCCGATGTGCCAGGCACCGACCCGGCTCATGCGGCGAGCACTTCGCTGCGCGCCGAGCGCAGCGCCTGCAAGGCCTGGTGCAGCGTCGGGATGCCGACCTGCCGGGCTTCCAGGGTGATGCACAGCAGCAGGCGCGATTCGCCGCTCCAGGCGCAACGCAGCGGCAGGCTCCCGGCCGCGCGCGCATGGCACAGGCGCAACGCCCGCAGCGTTCCGCGATAGGCCTGGTGCCAGGCCAGGTCACAGGCCAGCCAGAGCGACAACTGTTCGCCATGGCGTTCCAGCTGCAAGGTGCCGCTGTCCTCGAAATCCAGTTGCACCACGCGCGCCAGCGGCGCCGGTACGCTCACCCGCAGGTCCTGGCAGAACTGCGCGACGGCCAGCTCAACCCAGTCCATGCTGCTGCTCCTCTTCGCGCTCGATCGCCAGGTCGAGTGCCATCTGGCAGGCATTCAAAAGATTCTGGCGCTGCTCGTCGTCGCCGAACACTTCGACCGGCAACAGGCGGTAGAGACGCTTCAGTTCGCGGAAGAAATGGATCTGCCGGGCGACGTCGGCCAGCGGCAACGGCTCGAGCAACGCCTGCACCTCGGCGACGCCGACCCAGCGCTTCTCGAGCAAGGCGATGACTGCGCCGGTCAATTCAGAAGGCCCGTATGCCATGGCCCCGCTCCCCTGTCACCAGCACCTGCCAGAGCGCCCCCACCTGCTCCGCCAGGCCGCCGAGCACGCGCAGCTTGTGCATGTCGCTCATGACCCGCTCCAGCTTCACCGGATCGAGCCGGCTCGACTGACTGTCCAGGTCGGCGCTCAGGGCTTTCTGCAGGAAGGCCACGACCCGCTCCAGCGGCGTCGCGGCGAAGCGCGCCTGGATGTCCTGCCAGGCCGCCGACAGGCCCCGGTAGTCGAGTACCGCGTCACGGTAGGTATCGCGCAGCGCCTGGATATCGCCGACACCGGCGGCGGAAGCCTCGGCGGCCAGCGGCTCGATGCGCAGGCCGAGTTCGATCTCCAGGCCCTGCGCGTCGGCCATCCGCAGCAACGCCTGGTCGACCAGCGCCAGCATCGCCCGCGCCTCCGGCCGCCCGGCCAGGACGTCGCGCGCCCGCGACAGCGCCAGGAAGCGCTGGCTGATCTCGCTGGAGAAGCCCTCCAGGTAAGCACTGAGCTGCGCCAGGCTGCTCAGTTGGCCGCTGCCCAGGTGGGCGATCAGCGCCTCGAGCTTCTGCTGGCTTTCCAGGTCCGGAATGCGCTTCCAGTACTCCTGCAGCATGGCCTGGACTTCGCTCAGGCGCGCATGGGCGTCGCTCAGGCGGCGCTTGGCCAGGGATTTCTCGGCGCGCTCGGAAAAGGCGAAGGTCAGCTCTTCCGCGGCATCGGCCAGCGACTGCGAAACGGAAACGTAGTGGACGCGCTCGCCCTGAAAGCTGCCGCCAGCCTGCTGCGCGGGGGCGTTGGCCGCTTCCCGCGGCGCGAGGGGCGCGGCGGAGGAACTCTGGAGGATGTCCATCGTGGCTGTGGTTCCTGGTCTGCAAAGGCGGCGCAGTATAGGAACCGGCCCGGCGGCGCCGATGCCAATATCGGCCGGTTTTTTTTAGCCGCGGCGGCAACCGATTTCTAAAAACTCCCGGCTGGCACTGAAATTCGTCGCGCGAGGCTTTCTCTATAGTGCGCGCCGACTCCAGCCGAACCGATCCGCCATGCCCGCGCCTCTCTCTCCTCTCATCGTCCGGATGCGCCACGCCATCGAAGGCTGCCGGCCGATCCAGATCCGCGGGCGGGTCACCCAGGTCACCGGAACCCTGCTCAAGGCCGTGGTGCCCGGCGTGCGCATCGGCGAACTCTGCCAGTTGCGCAATCCCGACCAGAGCCTGGCGCTGCTCGCCGAGGTCATCGGCTTCCAGCAGCACCAGGCGCTGCTCACCCCGCTCGGCGAGATGCTCGGGGTTTCCTCCAACACCGAAGTCAGCCCTACCGGCGGCATGCATCGCGTGGCGGTTGGCGAGCACCTGCTCGGGCAGGTGCTCGACGGCCTCGGCCGCCCCTTCGACGGCAGCCCGCCGGCCGAGCCGGCGGCCTGGTATCCGGTCTACCGGGATGCCCCGCAACCGATGAGCCGGCGCCTGATAGAGCGGCCGCTATCGCTGGGTGTGCGCGCCATCGACGGCCTGCTGACCTGCGGCGAAGGCCAGCGCATGGGCATCTTCGCTGCCGCCGGCGGCGGCAAGAGCACCCTGCTGGCCAGCCTGGTGCGCAATGCCGAGGTGGATGTGACGGTACTCGCCCTGGTCGGCGAACGCGGTCGCGAAGTCCGCGAGTTCATCGAAAGCGACCTCGGCGAACAGGGGCTGCGCCGCTCGGTGCTGGTGGTCGCCACTTCCGACCGACCGGCGATGGAGCGCGCCAAGGCCGGTTTCGTCGCCACCAGCATCGCCGAGTATTTCCGCGACCAGGGACGCCGCGTCCTGCTGCTGATGGACTCGCTGACCCGCTTCGCCAGGGCCCAGCGCGAAATCGGCCTGGCGGCCGGTGAACCGCCCACACGCCGCGGCTATCCGCCATCGGTGTTCGCCGCGCTGCCACGCCTGATGGAGCGTGCCGGGCAATCCGAGCGAGGCTCGATCACCGCGCTCTACACCGTGCTGGTGGAAGGCGACGACATGAGCGAGCCGGTGGCCGACGAGACCCGCTCGATTCTCGACGGGCACATCGTGCTGTCGCGCAAGCTGGCCGCCGCCAACCACTATCCGGCCATCGACGTGCTGCACTCGGTGAGCCGGGTCATGAACCAGATCGTCGACGACGATCAGCGCCATGCGGCCGGACGCTTGCGCGAATGGCTGGCGAAGTACGAGGAAGTCGAGTTGCTGCTGAAGATCGGCGAATACCAGAAAGGCCAGGACAGCGAAGCCGACCAGGCCATCGAGAAGATCGGGGCGATCCGCCAGTGGCTGCGCCAGGGTACCCACGAAACCAGCGATTACGCACAGGCCTGCGCGCAGTTGCGGAGCCTCTGCGCATGAGCCTGGCGCTGCTGTTGCGCGTCCGACGCCTGCGCCTGGACCGGGCCGAGCGCGCCCAGGGCCGCCAATTGCTACGGGTTCGCGCCGCGGCGCAGGAACACACCGAGCGCCAGGCGGCGCAACGGGACTACCGCGACTGGCGACTGGCCGAAGAGCAACGGCTGTTTCTCGCCTGCCAGGCGGCCATGCTCGACCGCCGACGCCTGGAAGCCTGGCAGCAGCAGGTAGGGCTGCTGCGGGAAAAGGAAGCCGGCCTGGAACAGGACTGCGCCGAGACCGCGCAGCGCCTCGAAGGGGAGCGCGAGCGCCTGCGGCAGTGCCGGCGAGAACTGCTGGAACGCCAGCGGCAACTGGAGAAGTTCGCCGAACTGGAGCGCCACGTCGACGCCGAGCGCCAGGGGCTGCGCGAACGCAGCGAGGAAGGCGAACTGGAAGAATTCACCCGCCACGAGACCTGGCCATGCTCAAGCTGAACGCCGTGGATACGGCTCCGCTCGTGTCGTCCGACACCCCTGCCCCCCTTCCGCCGCTGCGCGCGCAGCAGATCGCCTTCGAACAGGCCCTGCCCGCGCACCGACCGCCGGCGCCCAGGCCACCGTTCGACAAGGGCGACGAAACGACAGAGGCCGAAGAGCCCGCCGCGACAGCCGACGCGCCGACCTCGACGCCTCTCGCCGACCAGCCCGCGGCGCCTGCCGCCGACCGGCCGCCGACCACTCGGCAAGCCCCCGTGCCAGTTGCCGCGGACGCAACGCCAACGCCAACGCCAACGCCAACGCCAACGCCAACAGTGTCGCCGTCCGGATCGGTAGCACGGCAAGCGCCGGCGGTCTCCGCGCGCGTCGCGGCGTCCACGCAAGCCCGGGAGCCGGCCAGCGTTTCGGCGCCTCCGGTCGACGAACCGCCGCTGGTGCCGGTGTCCTCCCACCCGCAAATCGCAGGTCGGACGCATGAGCGGCCGCAGCCCGGCCCCGGCTTCCCGGCGAAAGCCGCAGCCGAGGTCGCGCCCACGGCGCAGGCCAGTGCCCAGGCTTCGCCGCCCGCGCCGACAGCGGGCGGCGAAGGCCGCGGAGAGGAGCGTCGGCAACCCGGAGAAACCGATCCATCCGCACTGCCCCCCGACGACCAAGCGCCTGTGCCACTGCCTGCCATGCAAACCCCCGGCGACCGCCTGCTGGCACGCATGCTGGCATCGAGCGGGAGCCGGCCACTGCCGCTGGCCGATCTCGCGCGCCTGCTCGATGCCGTGCAGGGGCGCATCCAGGTCGCCAGCGCAGCCGAAAGCCATGCGGCGCGCCTGCAGGTGCAACTGCCCCAGCTCGGCGCCGTGGAGGTGCAGGTCCTGCATGGCCATGGCCAGTTGCAGATCGAGATCAGTGCCAGCCCCGGCAGCCTGGCGTTGCTCCAGCAAGCCCGTGGCGAGTTGCTCGAACGCCTGCAACGGCTGCATCCGGAACAACCGGTGCAACTCACCTTCAATCAGCAGCAGGACAGCGGCCAGCGCTCGCGGCAACGTCGCTACCTGCATGAAGAGTGGCAAGCCGAATGAACGGGGCGGACCTCGACCTGCCGCTCGCCAGCCGCGCCGAACTGGATCTCCAGCGACGTCTCGCACGTTGCCGTCGCCACTATGTCGGCAACGCTTTGCAAGCGCGCCTGGACATCGCCCAGGCCGCCCCCGACGTCGATCTCGAACTGAGCCTGGCGTGGGACGGCCTGCCCCTGCGCTTTCTCTGCCAGGCCCCGGCGCTGGCCCGCTGGCTCGCGCCGAACCTGCAGGAGGCAGCCTTCGCCAGCCTGCCGGCGGCCCTGCAACTGGCCTTGCTGGAGCGCGAAGGCAACGTCTTTCCCGGCCTGGTCTGGTACGGCCTGAGCCCGGCGCAACCACGCGCTGCGATGGGCCTGCGCCTGAGCCTGGAACGCGACGACCAGCGCCTGGCGCTCTGGCTCGACGGCGATCCCGCGACGCTGCTGGCACGCCTGCCGCCGCGCCCCTCGGCGCAACGCCTGGCCATACCGCTGCGCCTGTCGCTGCAATGGCCCGGCCTGCCGCTGGAGGCCGGCGAGCTGCGCACCCTGGAGCCCGGCGACCTGTTGCTGCTGCCTGCCGGCCATCGCCCCGACGCAGCGCTGCTGGGGGTTCTCGAAGGACGCCCCTGGGCGCGCTGCCAACTCCACTCCACGCAACTGGAACTGCTCGACATGCACGACATCCCCTCCCTCGCCGACAGCGAGGACCTGCACGAACTCGACCAACTGCCGATCCCGGTCAGCTTCGAGGTCGGCCGCCGCACCCTGGACCTGCATACCCTCTCCACCCTGCAGCCAGGCTCGCTGCTCGATCTCGACTGTGCCCTGGACGGCGAAGTGCGCATCCTCGCCAACCAGCGCTGCCTCGGTATCGGCGAACTGGTCAGGCTCCAGGACCGGCTCGGGGTGCGCGTAACCCGCCTGTTCGGACACGACGAAGCATGATCCAGTTGCCCGACGAGCTCGGCCTGATCCTCGGCCTGGCCCTGCTCGCGCTGGTCCCGTTCATCGCGGTGATGGCGACCTCCTTCATCAAGATGACCGTGGTCTTCTCGCTGCTGCGCAACGCTCTGGGCGTCCAGCAGATTCCGCCGAACATGGCGATGTACGGGCTGGCGATCATCCTCAGCCTGTACGTGATGGCACCGGTCGGCTTCGCCACCCGCGACTACCTGCGCAACCACGACGTCAGCCTGAGCGACTCGGCATCGGTGGAACGCTTTCTCGACGAGGGCATGGCGCCCTACCGGAACTTCCTCAAGCGGCAGATCCAGGAGCGCGAACACACCTTCTTCATGGAAAGCACCCGCCAGGTCTGGCCCAGCGAATACGCCGAGCGGCTCGACCCGGACAGCCTGCTGATCCTGCTGCCGGCCTTCACCGTCAGCGAACTGACCCGTGCGTTCGAGATCGGCTTCCTGATCTACCTGCCCTTCATCGCCATCGACCTGATCATCTCCAACATCCTCCTGGCGATGGGCATGATGATGGTGTCGCCGATGACCATTTCCCTGCCGTTCAAGCTGCTCCTGTTCGTCCTCCTCGACGGCTGGGCGCGGCTGACCCACGGCCTGGTCATCAGCTACGGAGGCTGACCATGAGCAGCGCCGACATCCTCCACTTCACCAACCAGACCCTGTGGCTGGTGCTGGTCCTGTCGCTGCCGCCGGTACTGGTCGCGGCCCTGATCGGCACCCTGGTATCGCTGGTCCAGGCACTCACCCAGATCCAGGAGCAGACCCTCGGCTTCGTCGCCAAGCTGGTGGCCGTGGTGGTGGTACTGTTCGCCACCAGCGGCTGGCTGGGCGGCGAGCTGTACCGTTTCGCCGAAATGACCCTGCTGAAGGTGCCGCTGGTGCGATGAGCGTCCAGGACCTGCAGCAACTGCTGCTGACCTACAGCCTGCTGCTGCCGCGGATCATCAGTTGCTTCGTGGTCCTGCCGGTGCTGGCCAAGCAGACCCTGGGCGGCGGCCTGGTGCGCAACGGCGTGGCCTGCTCGCTGGCGCTGTTCGCCTACCCGATCGTCGCCGGCAGCCTGCCGCCGGCCCTCGGCGCGCTGGACATCGCCCTGCTGATCGGCAAGGAAGTGCTGCTCGGCCTGCTCATCGGCTTCGTCGCCACCATTCCCTTCTGGGCCATGGAAGCGACCGGCTTCATCATCGACAACCAGCGTGGCGCGGCACTCGCCTCGACCCTCAACCCCAGCCTGGGCAGCCAGACCAGCCCCACCGGGCTGCTGCTGACGCAGACGCTGATCACCCTGTTCTTCTCCGGCGGCGCCTTCCTCGCGCTGGTCGGCTCGCTGTTCAGGAGCTATGCCAGTTGGCCGGTGAGCAGTTTCTTCCCGCAGTTCGGCAGCCAATGGGTGGCATTCTTCTACGCGCAGTTCTCGCAGATGCTGATGCTCTGCGCGCTGTTCGCCGCGCCGCTGCTGATCGCCATGTTCCTCGCCGAGTTCGGCCTGGCGCTGGTCAGCCGCTTCGCCCCGTCGCTGAACGTGTTCATCCTCGCCATGCCGATCAAGAGCCTGGTCGCCAGCCTGCTGCTGGTGCTCTACCTGGGCATCCTCATGGAGCACGCCTACGATGCCCTGCTGCTCGCCGTCGACCCGCTGCGCCTGCTGCGTCCCGTGCTGGAGACGCCATGAGCGCCGAGAAGACCGAGCAGCCCACGGCGAAGAAGCTGCGCGACGCCCGCCGGCAGGGCCAGGTGGTGAAGAGCAAGGAAATTGTCTCCAGCGCGTTGATCCTGTCGCTGGTGGCGCTGCTGATGGGCTTTTCCGACTACTACCTGGAGCATCTCGGCAAGCTGCTCCTGCTGCCCGCCGAGTACATCGACCTGCCGTTTCGCCAGGCGCTGGAGACCATCCTGGAGAACCTTCTCCAGGAACTCCTCTACCTGCTGGCGCCGGTCCTGCTGGTCGCGGCGCTGGTGGTGGTGCTCAGCCATGTCGGCCAGTACGGCTTCCTGCTCAGCCTCGACAGCGTCAAGCCGGACCTGAAGAAGATCAACCCGGTGGAGGGCGCGAAGAAGATCTTCTCGATCCGGAGCCTGGTGGAGTTCCTCAAGTCGACCCTGAAGGTCGCCCTGCTCTCCCTGCTGGTCTGGCTGACCTTGCAGGGCAACCTGGCCAGCCTCCTGCGGATTCCCGCCTGCGGGCTGGACTGCGTGGCACCGGTGAGCGGGCTGATGCTCAGGCAACTGATGCTGGTCTGCGCGGTCGGCTTCCTGGCGATTGCCGTCGCCGACTACGCCTTCGAACGCCACCAGCACTACAAGCAGTTGCGCATGAGCAAGGACGAAGTGAAGCGCGAATACAAGGAGATGGAGGGCAGCCCGGAGATCAAGAGCAAGCGCCGGCAATTCCATCAGGAACTGCAATCGAGCAACCTGCGCGCGGATGTCCGGCGTTCCTCGGTGATCGTCGCCAACCCGACCCACGTCGCCATCGGCATACGCTATCGACGCGGCGAAACACCCCTGCCGCTGATCACCCTGAAGCACACCGACGCCCTGGCCCTGCGGGTCCGGCGCATCGCCGAGGAAGAAGGAATCCCGGTGCTGCAACGAGTTCCGCTGGCACGGGCGCTGCTGCGCGACGGCAATGTCGACCAGTACATACCGGCGGACCTGATCCAGGCCACCGCCGAAGTCCTGCGCTGGCTGGAAAGCCAGCAGACGGATACACCCTGAACGCTATCGGGCAGGGTGGCCGCCTCGGCACCGGCAACGCAAGACGCTGCGACCTGGCGCCGAAAAAAAGGGGCCCGAAGGCCCCTTTCTCATGCTTGCTACGGGTCAGTCCTTGTCCGGGATCCCGTGTACCACGCCCGCGGTATTCTCCAGCAGGCTCTTGGTCGCGGTCTGGATGAACGACTCCAGCTTCTTCTGTAGCTCGGCCTGGTCCGGTACGTCCTTGGTGATCACCGCCTTGGCATCGCCGCCCAGCTGGTAATCGTAGACGCGCACGTCACCGTCCTTCGGCCGCACCAGGATGCGGTTGCCGGAGACGATGGCGACGTTCTGCTCGCTGCCCGACGGCTTGATCACGCCGAAGCCCTTGTCGCCTTCCGGCAGGTTCAGCAGGTCGCGGCCCCAGCACTGGTGGACGGTCTCGCCGCCGAGCAGGCCCATGATGGTCGGCACGATGTCGACCTGGGTACCGACGGTCGGCAGGTGGGTACCGAACTTCTCCTGGATGCCGGGGGCGATCAGCAGCAGCGGCACGTTGAAGCGGTGCAGGTCCATCTCGGTGAGCTGCTCGGGGCTGCCGAAGCCATGGTCGCCGACCACCACGAAAAGGGTGTCCTTGTAGTACGGCGACTTCTTCGCCTTCTCGAAGAACTGGCCCAGCGCCCAGTCGGAATAGCGCATGGCGGTCAGGTGCTCGTCGAGCGAACCGTAGCCGGTCACGCGCTCCACCGGCAGGTCCTTCGGCAACGCGTAGGGCACGTGGTTGGAGAGGCTCTGCAACAGCGCATAGAACGGCTTGCCGGTGCTCGCCAGCTTGTCCAGCTCCTCGTTGCCACGGGCGAACATGTCCTGGTCGGAGACGCCCCAGGTCGGATCGGAGAACACCGGGTCGACATAGTCGTTGCGGCCGATGAAGGTGGTCATGCCCTGGTTGCTGAAGAAGCCGGACTGGTTGTCCCAGGCGAAATCGCCGTTGTAGACGTAGACGTCCTCGTACTGGCGGGCGCTGAGCAACTGCGGCAGGCCGGAGAACTTGTGGCCGCCCTCCGGGGTTTGCATCAGGTATTCGAAGCCCGGCAGGTTGGGGAAGCAGGCCATGGTGGCGAACATGCCCTGGTGGGTATGGGTGCCGTTGGAGAAGAACTGGGTGAACAGCAGGCCTTCCTTCGACAGCTTGTCGAAATACGGCGTGATGTTGCCCGGCGCGCCCAGGGCGCCGACATAGTGGCCGGCGAAGCTTTCCAGCAGGACCACCACCACGTTGCGGATCGGCAGGGTGTTCGCCGCCGGCGGGGTGAACTCGCGGCGCACCGCGGCCTCGTCGGCGTCCACCAGCTTGTCGTTGGGGGTCAGCAACATCTGCCGGGTGGTCTCCAGGGCGACCTTGTCGTCCAGGGTGGCCTTCCAGATGTTCGCGCGGTCTTCGGAGAAGCGCTCCTTGGCCGCCTTGACCAGGGTCAGGGTGCCGTTCAGGCCCAGTTGGTTGGCGAACATGGATTCGGTGGTGAAGGCATCGCCCCAGCGCAGCGGCGGGCCCTGGCGCAGGGTGCCGCGGGCGGCGAGGACGCAGACCAGCACGCAGAGGAACAGCACCACGCCGCGCACGTACCAGGGCGCGGCAGCGCCCGGGCGGGCGATCACGCTGTCTTCGCGCGGCTTGCGCTGGCTCGGGCGGGTCGCCAGGTCGATGGCCTTGAACACCCGGTACAGCACCCAGGTGGCGAAGGCCCAGGCCAGCAGGTAGCGGACCACCGGGAAGCCGTACCAGAGCATGCTCATGACGGTCTTCGGGTCTTCCGACATGTACTGGAAGACCAGGCTGTTCAGGCGCTGGTGGAACTCGCGGTAGAAGTCCAGCTCGAGTACGCCGAGGAACAGGGTGATGCTGGCGAACAGCGTCAACCATGTACGGAACAGGCCGCGAGCGGCCATCGCGCGTACCGCGAACAGCGACAGCACCAGCGGCGCCACGGCATAGACGACGACCCGCAGGTCGAAACGCACGCCGTTGCCGAACGCCTCGAGGAAGGTGCTCGCCGGGGTCGCGCCGATCAGTTCGCGGTTGTAGATCAGCAAGGCCAGGCGCAGCAGGCTGAACATGACCAGCAGCACCAGCGCGCTGAGCGCGGTGAACGCCAGGTGGCTGCGGATGGTGGGCTGGAACAGCCGTGGGGGCGATTGGGTGGTTCGGACTTCCGTTTGGTCCATGTTTACAATTCGCTCTTCTGTCGTTCGATTTCGAGAATGCGGTCCCGCCCCTGCTCGGCCAGCAGGTAGCGGCCGGGCCCGATGGGCAGTAGGGACTGTGCGGAACGCAGGCGCCGTACGATCACCTGCAGCGGCCCGTCGGGCGGCAGCAGCAAGGCTCGCGCGTTATGCGTCGAGTCCTCGGTGATCCACAGGCCTTCGCTGTCGCACAGCAAAAAGCTCGGTGCATTCAGTCCGTTCAGCACCACCTCGTCCTCGGCCCCCTCATGCAGACGCATGACGTGGCCACGTTTCTTTTCCGTGTAGAAGACGCTTCCGTCCGGGCAGGCGGCCACCCCTTCGGAGCGCTGCAATCCCTCGCGCAGTACCGTCAGTCCGCCGGTCTCCGGGTCGTAGCGGAGAATCCGCCCGTCCAGGTCGCGATCCTCGGCGGCGTACAGGTAGCGGCCGTCGCTGGCGACGCCCTCCACCTGGATGCCGTCGAACAGCGGCCGGGCCTGCTGGGCATGCCACCAGAACACCGGCGAGGCGCCCTGCTCCTGGCTGATCGCGATGCCGTCGCGGAAGCTGGCCATGCCGTCGGGCTTGGACAGCCCGTCGAGCACCGTATCGCGGCTGCCATCGGCGGCGATGCGGAACACCAGGCCCTTGCCGTCCTGCAACTCCTGGCTCACGTAAAGCAGGCCGTCCGGGTCGCGGGCCAGGGCGCTGACGTGGGGAATGTCCTCGAGCACTACCCGGTAGGTCCAGCCGGATACGGTGGCCGCCGGGGCGAAACGTTGCCAGCCGAGGAAGGCCAGGGCGATGAAGAGGACGCTACCGAGCAGGCAGGAGACTACTACGCCGCTCTGGCGCAATCGTTTGGTCAGCATTCGATGCACTCAAGGACAAAACTGCCATTTATAGCCATGGCAACGGAAAAAAGCGCGCAGATTTTCCCGGATCGATTGTGAAAAAAATGTTAGCTGGCAGTAACAGGGGATGTCGGAGCGACGCATGAAAAAGGGCCTTGCGGCCCTTCTTGGTGAAGCGTCAGTCGTTGTCCTGCTTGCCGATGGCCTGCAGCACATACTGCGGCAGAGCAAACGCGCCCAGGTGGATATCGGCGTTGTAGTAGCGGGTGGCGATGCCGCTGTCGCGGAAGCGCTGGCGCAGCGTTTCCAGCGGAAGGCGACGCAGGCCTTCGCGAGTCGAGCCCCAGGCGAAGGTCATGGCGCCGCCGATATAGGTCGGCACCGCCGCCTGGTAGAAATGCCAGTCGGCGAACAGCCCGTCGGTACGTGCGGCGGTGGTGCGCACTTCCTCCAGTTGCATGAACGGCGTGCCGTTCTGGGTGACCAGGATGCCGCCCTCGTTCAGGCAGCGCCGGCAGGCCTGGTAGAAGTTCTCGGAGAACAGCACCTCGCCAGGGCCGATCGGGTCGGTGGAGTCGGAGATGATCACGTCGAAGCGTTCTTCCGTGGTAGCCACGAAGCGCATGCCGTCGTCGATCACCAGGTTCAGCCGCGGGTCGTCGAAGGCGCCCTGGGAGTGGTTGGGCAGGAACTCCTTGCACATGTCGACCACGGTGCCGTCGATCTCGACCATGGTGATCCGCTCGACGCTCTTGTGCTTGGCCACCTCGCGCAGCATGCCGCCGTCGCCACCGCCGATGATCAACACGCGCCGGGCCGCGCCGTGGGCGAGAATCGGCACGTGGGTGAGCATCTCGTGGTAGATGAACTCGTCGGCCTCGGTGGTCTGGATCACTCCGTCGAGCGCCATCACCCGGCCCATCCGGGCGTTTTCGAAAATCACCAGGTGCTGGTGCTCGGTGCGCACCTCATGCAGCATGTTGTCGATGCTGAAGCGCTGGCCGTAGCCCTGGTACAGAGTTTCCTGATAATCGCTCATGGGCCGGGATCTCCCTGGTAAGGCTGCAATCTGGCAGCGGGACTTGCCCGCGCCGCGAAGAAAGGCGCGCATTCTACGCTGGCGGCAATGACAGGTCGAACCCCGCCGGCGGATGGCGCCGGCTGCGCCGGACAGGTATCGTCTGCCCATGAGCCAGCCTACCTCTCCCCTCGTCCTGCACCTGCCCTACCAGTCGCCCTGGGAATGGCGCCAGTTCCACCAGCATTTCGCCCTGCGCCTGCTCGCCGGTGTCGAAAGCCTGGGCGACGACCACTATGCCCGCAGCTTCCGGGCCAACGGCCGCCCGGCCTGGTTCGAGGTGCGACCGCTGGCGGAACGCCAGGTCCTGGCGCTGAGCCTCAGCCCGTCCGCCCATGCCCTGGCCGCCGAACTCGAGGCACGGGTCCGCCGGATGTTCGACCTGGACAGCGACCCGGCCGCCATCGCCCGGCATTTCGCCGGGGATCCCCTGCTCGGCCCGCTGGTAGCCGCCAATCCGGGGCTGCGCCTGCCGGTGGCCTTCGACCCCTTCGAACAGGCGGTGCGCGCCATCGTCGGCCAGCAGGTCACGGTGAAGGCCGCGGTGACCATCACCGGGCGCCTGATCCAGCGCCTCGGCGAGCCGCTGGAAAATCTCGGCTACGACGGCATCAGCCACCTGTTCCCGACACCCGCCGCGCTGGCGCAAGCCAACCTCGACGGCATCGGCATGCCCGGCAAGCGGGTACAGACGCTGCAACGCTTCGCCGCGGCGATCGCCTCGGGAGAGCTGAGCCTGGACCTGGCGGACGGCCCCGAGGCGCTGGTGGAGCGCCTCTGCGCGTTGCCCGGCATCGGCCCCTGGACCGCCGAATACATAGCCCTGCGTGCCATGGGCGAAGCCGACGCCTTCCCCGCCGCCGACCTCGGCCTGCTGAAATCCACGGTCTGGGGGCCGCAAGGCATCGATGCGCGCAGCCTCAAGGCCCGCGCCGAGGCCTGGCGGCCTTGGCGCGCCTACGCCGCCATCCACCTGTGGCACCACTACGCCGCAGGCGGCTAGCGCCGCGGCGGGAGGCTACAGCCTGACGTTGCCGCGCGGGCCGGCGATGGCCCAGATGATCAGGCCGAGCACCGGCAGGACGATGATCACCAGGACCCAGATGATCTTCATCGCGGTTTCCGCAGTGCTTTTCAGGATGTTGACGATGGCCCAGATATCCAGGGCCAGGATGACCAGGCTGATCAGCCCGCTGAGGGTGGAACCCATGGCGCGATGCTCCCGAGCAAGAGTGTTCCCTCAGGATAGCCGGCGCGCTCACTCCACGACGATGTCGGCGAAGCTGGCCACCGTCGGATGGCCGTCCAGGCTGCCGCCTTCGCGGGCCAGGCCGAGCGTGCGCATGCCCGCGTCGCGCGCGGCATCCAGCTCCTGCACCACGTCGGAAAGGAAAAGGATTTCCGCGGCCGGCAGGCCGATGGCCCCGGCGATCCGCGCATAGGAGGCGCTTTCCCGCTTCGGCCCGCTGGTAGTGTCGAAGTAGCCGGAAAACAGCGGGCCCAGGTCGCCGGCCTCGGAACAGCCGAAGATCAGCTTCTGCGCCTGGATCGAGCCGGAGGAATAGACGTACAGGTCCAGCCCACGGGCCTTCCACTCGCGCAGCGCCTGCACCGCGTCCGGGTAGACGTGGCCCTTCAATTGACCGTCGCGGTAGCCCTGGGCCCAGACCATGCCTTGCAGGGCCTTCAGCGGCGTCGCCTTGCGGTCCTCGGCGATCCATTGCAGGAGGATCGCGATCGCCCGCTCGACATCGGCGTCCGCCTCACCGCTCTCGGCACGCACCGCCGCCAGTTGCGCGGCTACCTCGGGCTCCCCGGCGTGTTCGCGGACGAAGTCCGGCAGGTGCCGGGCGGCATAGGGAAACAGCACGTCGAAAACGAAGCTGACCGCGCTGGTGGTGCCTTCGATGTCGGTGAGGATGGCTTTGATGGTCATGCGGACTCCGGATGAAACCGCCCCCGGCAGGACCGGGGGCGCGGATGGTGACGGATGGGACGGTGCCTCGCTCAGTCTTCCAGCAGGGGGAAGCGGCTGGCGATGTCGTCGCCGGTGAACTGGGCGACCCAGCCCTCCGGGTTGTTGAACAGGCGCACGGCGACGAAATGCGGGTGCTCGCCCATGTCGAACCAGTGGCGGGTGCCGGCCGGCACCGAGATCAGGTCGTTGCGCTCGCAGAGCACGGCGTAGACATGCTCCTCGATATGCAGGACGAACAGGCCGCGCCCGGCGACGAAGAAGCGCACCTCGTCTTCGCCATGGCGGTGCTCGTCGAGGAACTTGGCGCGCAATTCGGCCTTCTGCGGGTGGTCGCTGTTCAGGCTGACCACGTCCACGGTGATGTAGCCGCGCTCGCGCTTGAGCCGCTCGATCTCGTGGGCGTAGGCGGCGATCACCTCGTCCTGGCTGGCGCCGGCGGCGATCGGCGCGGCGGCTTCCCAGCGTTCGAAGCGGACGCCGACCTCGGCCAGGGTCGAAGCGATGTCCTCGGCATGGGTCAGCAGCTTCAGCGGCTGCTCCGGCTGGTTCTCGTGATAGACGGTAAGGCTGCTCATCGGCTCAGACTCAGTACTTTCAGTTCACACTCGAACAGAAACTCGAAAGCTTCCACCTGACGCAGGGCATCGCTCATGCGCGCGCCCCAAGTGTACAGCCCGTGGCCGCGGATCAAATACCCCGGGCAGTGCGGATGCGCCTCCAGCCAGGGCTGCACGCGGCTGGCCAGGCGGGCGATGTCCTGGTCGTTGTCGAAGATCGGCACCTCGACCTGGCCTTCGTGGGTGGTGACCCCGGCGAAGGCCTTCTGCAGTTCGTAGTCCTGCAGCACCAGGCGGTCGCCGCGAACCAGGCGGGAAAGCACGGTGGCATTCACCGAGTGGGTATGCAGCACCGCGCCGATCGCCGGGTTCCAGGCATACAGCTGGGTGTGCAGGAGGGTCTCCGCCGAGGGTTT
Organism: Pseudomonas sp. HMSC067G02; assembly: GCF_001813485.1. Taxonomy (NCBI): domain Bacteria; kingdom Pseudomonadati; phylum Pseudomonadota; class Gammaproteobacteria; order Pseudomonadales; family Pseudomonadaceae; genus Pseudomonas; species Pseudomonas sp. HMSC067G02. The sequence goes on along the minus strand of NZ_KV812708.1, from coordinate 138,135 downwards.
CTTGCCCGGTTCCAGGCTGTTGCCGGCCAGGTCGGTGGCCAGCACGTCGTCGAAGCCCAACTGGCCCTTGTGCTTGCCCGAGACGGTGAGCAGCGCGCGCTGTTCGTCCAGGCGCGCGGAGTAGTTGCTGCTGGTTGCCGGCGACCAGCCGCGGCCGTAGAGGAACCGGCCGGCGTCGATGATCTGCTGGGTCAGCTGTTCACGGTTGTCGTTCATGCCCGCACCTCTTGCAAACGGGTACTGATGATAGCGGCTGCCAGCAAGGCTGCCAGGCTGGCGATGGCGAAGGTCCAGGCAGGGCCCAGGCTGTTCCAGCTATAGCCGGAATACAGCGCGCCCAGGGCTCCGCCGGTACCGGCCAGCGCAGCATACAGGGCCTGGCCCTGACCCTGCTGGCGCGGGCCGAAGCTACGCTGCACGAAATGGATGGCAGCCGCATGAAAACTGCCGAAGGTGGCGGCATGCAGCGTCTGGGCAAAGACCAGCAGCGCCAGGCTGTCGGCCAGGTTGCCGAGAAGCAGCCAGCGCAGCGACGCCAGCAGGAAGCTCGCGGCCAGCACCTGGCGCAGGCTGAAACGTTGCAGCAGGCGTGGCATGGCGAGGAACAACATGACCTCGGCGACCACCCCCAGCGCCCAGAGCAGACCGATCAGCGCTCGGCTGTAGCCCAGCGATTCCAGGTGCAGGGTCAGGAAGGTGTAGTACGGCCCATGGGACAGCTGCATCAGGCACACGCACAGGTAGAACGCCAGCACGCCCGGCTGGCGCAACTGGGCGAGGAAGCCGCCCTCGCCTTCGCGCGGTTCGCGATGGGCCGGCTGGGCATTGGGCACCCACCAGCTGCACAGCACGATGCCGAGCATGATACCCAGCAGCGTCGCCGGGTAGACATCCAGGCTCAGGCGCTCGAACAGCGCGCCGAGACCGACCACGGTGCAGATGAAACCGATCGAGCCCCACAGGCGAATCCGGCTGTAGCTGGCGCTGCGCTCGCGCAGATGGGCCAGGGTGATGACCTCGAACTGCGGTAGCACGGCATGCCAGAAGAACGCGTGCAACGCCATCACCAAGGCCAGCCAGGCGTAGCTGTGGCTGACGAAGATCAGCGAGAAGCCCAGCGCCGTGCATACCGCGCCGAAGCGCACGATGGCCAGGCGCTGGCCGCTGCGGTCGCCCAGCCAGCCCCACAGGTTGGGCGCGACGCAACGCATCAGCATGGGAATCGCCACCAGCTCGCCGATGCGCGGGCTGGGGAAGCCCAGGTGATGGAAATACAGGGCGAGGAACGGCGCCGTGGCGCCGAGCAGGCTGAAATAGAAGAAATAGAAGCTGGACAGGCGCCAGTAGGGAACCGCACTGGTCACGATCCGCCGTTCACCCGTCCCGCACCGCGGCCTGCCACAGCCCTCACAGCTGCGGCAGGACCGGCGTGTCGACGCGCACGTCGGCGTTCTGCCCACGCTGGCGCAGCAACTGGTCGAGCAGGACGATGGCCATCATCGCCTCGGCGATCGGCGTGGCGCGGATGCCGACGCACGGGTCGTGACGGCCCTTGGTGATCATGTCCACCGGCTCGCCGGCGGTATCGATCGAGCGCCCGGGAGTGGTGATGCTGGAGGTCGGCTTCAGCGCCAGGTGGGCGACGATCGGCTGGCCGGAGGAGATCCCGCCGAGGATGCCGCCGGCATTGTTCGACAGGAAGCCTTGCGGGGTCAGTTCGTCGCGGTGCTCGGTACCGCACTGGGCGATGCTGGCGAAGCCGGCGCCGATCTCCACGCCCTTCACCGCGTTGATGCTCATCAGCGCATGCGCCAGTTCGGCGTCCAGGCGGTCGAAGATCGGCTCGCCCAGGCCCGGCGGCACGCCTTCGGCAACCACGGTGATCTTCGCCCCGACCGAATCCTGGTCGCGGCGCAATTGGTCCATGTAGGCCTCCAGCTCCGGCACCTTGTCCGGGTCGGGGCTGAAGAAGGCATTCTGCTCGACGCTGTCCCAGCTCCTGAACGGAATCTCGATCGGCCCGAGCTGGCTCATGTAGCCGCGCACCTGGATGCCCAGGCCCGCCAGGTATTTCTTGGCGATAGCCCCGGCGGCCACGCGCATGGCGGTCTCGCGCGCCGAAGAACGGCCGCCGCCGCGGTAGTCGCGCACGCCGTACTTGTGGTGGTAGGTGTAGTCGGCGTGGGCCGGGCGGAACAGGTCCTTGATCGCCGAGTAGTCCTTGGACTTCTGGTCGGTGTTGCGGATCAGCAGGCCAATCGGCGTGCCGGTGGTCTTGCCCTCGAACACCCCGGAAAGAATCTCCACCTCGTCGGCTTCCTGGCGCTGGGTGGTGTGCCGGCTGGTGCCGGGCTTGCGCCGGTCGAGGTCGCGTTGCAGGTCCCGGGCGGACAGTTCCAGCCCCGGGGGGCACCCATCGACGATGGCGACCAGCGCCGGGCCGTGGCTTTCGCCTGCGGTGGTGACGGTGAAGAGCTTGCCGTAGGTGTTGCCGGACATGCGAGGCTCCGCGTGAGGACGAGAGGGAAAGACATGGGAGTATACCCGTCAAGGACGGGCCTGCGAACCTTCCCCGGAGGACGCGATCAAAGCGCTATCATCGGCCCATGAAGACCTCCATGCCGCGCGCCCTCCTCGCCCTGTTCTGCCTGCTCGCCAGCCTGGCCCACGCCGCTCCCAACAGCATCCTGCACCGCCCCTACGACCTGGACACCGGGCACGGCGTGCTGCGCGGCTCCTTGCTGCTGCCGCGCAGCGCCGTGCCGCCGCCGGTGGTCCTGCTGGTCGCCGGCTCCGGTCCCACCGACCGCGACGGCAACAACCCCTTCGGCGGCAACAACCGCTACCTGCTGCGTCTCGCCGAGGCCCTGGCCGAACGCGGAATCGCCAGCGTGCGCTACGACAAGCGGGGAGTCGCCCGCAGCCTGGCGGCGGCGCCGCGCGAGGAAGACCTCAGCGTCGGCGCCTATGTCGACGACGTGGTCGCCTGGAGCGAGCGGCTGGCCCGCGACCCGCGCTTCTCCCGGCTGATCCTGGTCGGCCATAGCGAAGGCGCGCTGATCGCCAGCCTGGCGGCGCCTCGCACGCCGGCCGAGGAATTGATCGCCATCGCCGGCAGCGGCCAACCCATCGACCGGGTGTTGCGCGAGCAACTGCGCGGTCGCCTGCCGCCGGCGCAACTGCGCCAGGCCGACTCGGTGCTGGCTTCGCTGAAGGCCGGCGAGACCCGCAGCGATATCCCGCCGGCGCTCTCCAGCCTGCTCCGACCCAGCGTGCAGCCGTACCTGATCTCGCTGTTCCGCGAAGACCCGGCCCGCGCGTTCGGCCGCCTGCGCATCCCGACCCTGATCGTCCAGGGCCGCAATGACATCCAGGTCGGCGTCGCCGACGCCAAGGCGCTCCAGCGGGCCAAGCCCGACTCGCAACTGGTGCTCATCGACGGCATGAACCACATCCTGCGGATCGCCCCGAGCACCGGTCTGCAGCAGCTTTCCGCCTACAACGACCCGAACCTGCCGCTGGCCCGGCAACTGGTCGAGGCGGTCAGCCGCTTCATCCTGCGCGGCGCAGACGCGGAAAAAGGCCGCTGAGCCGCTACAGAAATCGCTTCCCGCGCCGACAAGTTCTGAAAGCCGGCCCGTGAAGGCGGCCGGCCAGAGGATGTCCGATGATCGATAGCGATACCCAACCGGCCGCAGAAGAAGCCGAGAAGAAACCGCCGCACCCCTGGGCCGAACTGGCGCCGGAGCATTTCCGCCTGCTCCGCCTGGCGCCGCTGCCCACCGACCGCGCGACCGGCGCCCGCCCCCTGCGCTTCGTCCAGCTCGGCAGGGTCGAACGGCATAGCGCGGACCAGAGCCTGCTGCGCCTGAGCATCCAGGTGCCAGGCCTGATGCTGCGCAAGGAGCAGAACCTGCTGGAGGTCTGGGCCGATCATCGCAACAAGGAAGTGCGTTTCGGCTCGGACGCCGGGCTCAGCCTTGAACCCTTGAACCGCGGGCTGGGCCGTTTCCTGCTGGCCCAGGCGATCGCCTGGGCGCAACGACGCTGGGCCCACTACAAGGTGGAAGGCGGCGCACTGGCGCTGAAGGATGGCCTGACCGAAGACGCACGCCTGCGCCGCGACCATTTCATCCGCGCCCAGGGCTTCGACGTCAGCTATGAGGACCAGCGGTTGCTCAAGGCCCGCTACAGCGCCGGCCGGGTCAGCGAGCTGCACAGCGATTGGCACAAGGACAAGGTGCAGATCGTGCCGCTGCTGGACGCCGCGGCGATGCTGGAACAGGCCGAGCAGACCCTGCAGGCCCAGGATGCGGAGATCCGCCAACTGGAACAGCGCATCAACCACTACCGCCGCGACGACACCAGCTTGCGCTTCACCATCGCCTGCCTGACCGCCTTCGCGGTGTTCCAGGCCGGCCTGCTGATCTGGATCGCCACTCACTGAACCGGCGGCACCAGCCGCCTCCGATCACTTTTCCAAGCGCGAACGGAACAGTTCCCGGTGCTCGCGGCACTGCGCGGCGGACAGCATGAACACCCCGTGGCCGCCGTGCTCGAACTCCAGCCAGGTGAAGTCCACTTCCGGATACAGCGCCTGCACATGGACCTCGCTGTTGCCCACCTCGACGATCAGCAGGCCTTTCTCGCTGAGGTGGTCGGCCGCCTCGGCGAGCATCCGTCGCACCAGGTCCAGGCCGTCGTCGCCGCAGGCCAGGCCGAGTTCAGGCTCATGATGGAACTCCGCCGGCATGTCGGCGAAATCCTCGGCATCCACGTAGGGCGGATTGGACACGATCAGGTCGAAGCGCTGGCCGGGAAGCCCGGCGAAACCGTCGCCCTGGACGGTGTAGACCCGCTCGCCGAGGTCGTGGCGCTCGATATTGACGTTGGCCACCTCCAGCGCATCGAAGGACAGGTCGGCGAGCACCACCTCCGCCTGCTCGAACGCATAGGCGCAGGCGATGCCGATGCAGCCGGAACCGGTGCAGAGGTCGAGGATTCGCGCCGGCTCGGCCGGCAGCCAGGGCGCGAAGCGCTGTTCGATAAGTTCGGCGATAGGCGAGCGCGGCACCAGCACGCGTTCGTCGACGCTGAAGGGAATCCCGCAGAACCAGGCTTCGCCCAGCAGGTAGGCCGCCGGAATCCGTTCCTCGATGCGCCGCCGGAGGATCTCCGCCAACTCGGCGCGTTCATCGTCTTCCAGGCGGCAATCCAGGTAGCTGTCAGAAATTTCCCAGGGAAGGTGCAGGGAGCCCAGAACCAGGTGGCGCGCCTCGTCCCAGGCATTGTCGGTGCCGTGACCGAAGAACAGGCCGGCGGCGTGGAAACGGCTGACAGCCCAGCGGATGTAGTCGCGCAGGGTGAGCAGACGGGACTCGGACATGACGGAATTGCTCCTCGCAACGCACAAAAGGGCGACATTCTAGCCGATCGCGCCGGAGCTGGCCTCCAGCGCGGGAAGTCCATACCACTTTAGTGCGCATGCGGCAAAGGTTCACAGGCTCGCCGATAGGGGCCAGAATGAAAGGCATGTGCCTTCTCAGGAGTAGTGACATGCCTCATCCGCTCACCCTTTTGCAGATCAGCGGACGCGGCTACCCGCCAGCCCCCCTTCGGCAGAGCACCTTGCTGATCATCGATGCCCAGGAAGAGTACCGCAGCGGCGCCCTGCGCCTGCCAGGCCTCGACGCCGCCGCCGCGGAGATCGGCGTGCTGGTGCAGGCGGCCCGCGCCAGCGGTACGCCCATCGTGCATGTACGCCACCTGGGTATCCAGGGCGGCCTGTTCGATCCGCAAGGGCCGCGCGGCCAGTTCCTCCCGGAACTGCAACCGGAAGCCGGGGAAAAAGTCGTGGAGAAACGCCTGCCCAATGCCTTCTCCGGCACCGAGCTGCACGACCTGCTGCAGAACCACGGCCGTCTCGACCTGATCGTCTGCGGCTTCATGACCCATTCCAGCGTCAGCACCACCGTGCGCGCGGCCAAAGACTACGGCTACCGCTGCACCCTCGCCGATAGCGCCTGCGCCACCCGCGACATACCCACCCTGAACGGCGGGGTCCTGAGCGCCGCGGATCTGCAACGCGCCGAGATCGCCGCCCTCGGCGACAACTTCGCGGCGATCGTCGCCCAGGCCCGGGAACTGCTCTGACCGCCCATCCAGCCGCCCTCCCGTCCCGCCCTGCGGAGGACTAGTCTGCCTGCAGGGCCATGGCTTGCAGCGAGAAGACGAGTGGCGCACGGTTTGCCCACGGCTCCCGGGAATCCGGGAACCCGGCCGGAAGGTTCCGGTCCTAGCCCCGATGACACACGAGGAAGTCGGGATGAAGTTGTCCGATAGTTTCGATGCGCGCCGGCTGCGCCCGCGCCGGCCGAGAGTCTGGCGCTGGCGCCTGGCGGCGGCGTTCGCGGCCCTGGTGGCGAGCCTGGGCGTGCTGCTGTCGCTGGCCGGCACCTCGGCCTTGATCGGCCGCCAGCCGGCTGTCGGCATGCTGCATATCGAACCCGCCGCTGGCGGCGTCTTGCTGGCCCTTGGCCTGCTGTCGCTCTGCCTCGGCGTGTTCTTCTGGCGTTTCAGCCGCCGTCGCAGCCGCCGCAACAGCGACCTGAGCCTGTCGCCGAACCTGATGAAAAAGCGCGACTGAGCGGGCTGCCGGCGTGCGGCCGATCCGGTAAACTGCGCCGCTTCGCGGAGGCTCCCATGCAAGACGACGACTTTTCCCTGTTCAAGAGCGAGATGCGCGGCGTCAAGCGCATCTCGGTCGATCGAGCCGATACCGGCAAACCTCGCAACGACCGCCAGCAACTCAAGCAGCGCCAGCTCAATGCCAGCGTGCGCAACGACGAAATCCGCGTCGACGGCCTGTCCGACCAGTTCGTCATCGACGTCGGCCCCGAGGACGAGCTGTCCTGGGCCCGCGACGGCGTCCAGGAAAGCCAGTTGCGCAAGCTCAAGCAGGGCCTGGTGCCCTTCGACGGTAGCCTCGACCTGCACGGCATGAGCGTGGAGAAGGCCCGGCAGACGCTATGGGACTTCCTTGCCGAGGCCACCCGCCTGGAAATCCGCTGCGTGCGCGTGACCCATGGCAAGGCCGCGCGCAAGGACGGACGCAGCCCGCTGGTGAAAAGCCACGTCAATACCTGGTTGCGCCAACACCCGCAGGTGCTCGGTTTCACCTCCTGCCTGCCACGCCACGGCGGCACCGGCTCGGTCTACGTGATGCTGCGCAGGACCATGCTCGAAGGCCGCGACGAGTAGCCGGCAAGCGCCGAGTCTTGCCAGCGGCCCGGCGACGTCCTACCCTCCGCGCTGGTAATCGTCTGACTGGAACGCTCATGTCCCTGGAACAACACTACTCCTCGATCCTCACCCAGCTCGGCGAGGACGTTAACCGCGAAGGTCTGCTGGACACGCCCAAGCGTGCCGCCAAGGCCATGAAGTACCTGTGCCGCGGCTACCAACAGAGCCTGGAAGAAGTCGTCAACGGTGCCCTGTTCAGCTCCGACAACAGCGAAATGGTATTGGTCAAGGACATCGAGCTGTACTCGCTCTGCGAGCACCACCTGCTGCCCTTCATCGGCAAGGCCCACGTGGCCTATATTCCGAACGGCAAGGTGCTCGGCCTGTCGAAGGTCGCGCGGATCGTCGACATGTACGCCCGCCGCCTGCAGATCCAGGAGAACATGAGCCGGCAGATCGCCGAGGCGGTCCAGCAGGTCACCGGCGCCCTCGGCGTCGCGGTGGTGATCCAGGCCCAGCACATGTGCATGATGATGCGCGGCGTGGAGAAGCAGAACTCGTCCATGGTCACTTCGGTGATGCTCGGCGAATTCCGCGACAACGCAGCCACCCGCAGCGAATTCCTCAGCCTGATCCGCTGAGGCCAGGTCCGCTGGCGAAAGAACCGGCCCCACTGGGCCGGTTTTGCGTTTCCTTCCCCGGCGATCAGCCGAAGAAGCGCTTCATCGAGCGCGACAACCAACCGCCCTCGCTCTTGTCCTTGACCAGTTCGGACATGCTGTGGCGTACCGCATCCACATATCCGGCGTCGTCGTTGCGGATGTGGTTGAACAGCCAGCGCGAGAGCAAGCCCTTGAGTTCATCGCCGACATCCTCGCCGGCCTGGAAGCGCACCCGGTATTCGGAGACCCGGCGGATGAACAGCTCGTGGATCTTCTTGTGCGCCCGGGAAAACTGGTAGCCGGCATCCTCCATCAGGGTTTCCTCGAAGGCGAAGTGCGACAGCGTGTAGTCCACCAGCTCCTCGATCACCTCGGCGATCGCCGCGTGTTCCTTGCCTTGCTGGGCGTCGTGCAGGTGATTGATCATCTCGACGATGCGTTTGTGTTGATTATCGATGACCTGAATACCGGTATTCAGGTCATCCTGCCAGACCAGATGCGCCATGATGACTTCCCCCAAGCGAACAGCGAACGGCCTTTCCGAACGGCCTGGGGCCAGGGTATTTTTGTGACGCAGTACGGGTATTGACGCCGGTCAAGCGGGACAAGATGTTAATGAATTTCGCATGAATTCATTCGCCCCCCTCGCGGCGGCATGCCCGCCCGATCCGCTCGGTTTCGCGCGGCTGAACATCCGCCATCGTCGCCGGAAAGCGGCGTCACCAGTGGTCCCGACAGGACAGGAAGGAAATGAACCTGATCGCGCACGTGGAAATACCGGTGTCCGACCTGGAGAGGGCGATGCGTTTCTACGCCTCGGTGTTCGGAGTGGCGTTCGGCGAGGTAGCCACCCTGCACGGAAGCAGAATGGCGCATTTCCCCTTCGAGGAAGGCCGTGACGGTGCCAGCGGCGCACTCGCCGAGGGCGACGTCTACGTGCCTACGCTACATGGGGCGATCATCTACCTGAATGTCGCGGACCTGGATGTCGTCCTTGCCCGGGCCCTCGGCGAAGGCAGCGAAATCCTCTTCCCGAAGACGCCGCTTGGCGACGGCGTGTTCATCGCCGAGATCAGGGACAGCGAAGGCAATCGTATCGCCCTGCAGAGCGCTTGCGGAGAGCGGCCGTAGAGGTCCTGCAAACCGAGCGCCGCCGGCTCAACGGGCAAGAACGCCGGCCAGCCAGGAACGCCGCGCGCCCAGCGCTTCCTGCAATTCGCGGACGCCGATGCAGCGCCGTTCGGGGTCGAGGCTCAGGGCGGTACGCAGCGCCGGCCAGCAGCGCCGAGGCAGGTGTCCGGGCGCGCGCAGCTGGCGCTCCAGCCCCTGCTCCCGGGCCTGGTTCGAGGGCAGGCGGCGGAACGGATGGCGACCGTCGGCCAGTTCGTAGAGGACGCAGGCCAGCGCATACAGGTCGGCTGCCGGCGACAACGGCGCACCCTCGAGCAGTTCGGGAGCGGCGTAGCCCGGGGTCCAGGCGTCGATGCGGCCCCGGCTGAGCTGCGGCAGGCCGTCCAGGATGCCTGCCTGCGCCTGGCCGAGGCCGAAGTCGAAGAGCCGCACGCCCTCCTCGCCGAGCATCACGTTGCTCGGCTTCAGGTCGCCATGCAGCACCCCTTGTTCGTGGACATAGGCCAGGGCGTCCAGCAACGGCCGGGCGATCGCGCTCAACTCGGACCAGGGCAGGCCTTCGGGACGCTCGCAGAGCAGGCGATCGAGCGGCAGGCCAGGCATGAGTTCCATGACGATGTAGGCGCGCTGGCAGACGGTGTCGACGTCGAAGGTGAACAGACGCACGACGTTCGGATGGCGCAAGCGCCGGGTCAGGGCGAACTCGCTATAGAGCAAGGCGCTGGCGTCGGGTGACTCGGCGACCGATTCGTTGAGCAGCTTCAACGCTACCAGCGGCGCCGGGTCGCCGAACTGCTCATGGAGCAGGTCCCGGGCACGGTATACCGTGCCCATGCCGCCGGCGCCGAGCATCCGCTCCAGACGGTAGCGCCCGGAAAGAACGTCCGGCAGCGGACCGGGCAACACGGCCGGCAGGTCCGGCGCCGAGGCGGTCGGGGCGGCGAAGGCGAAATAGGTCAGGTTCGCGCCGCCCTCCTCCTCCGGCAGCAGCTCCAGCGACGACAGCGGTTCGTTCATTGGCGGATCACCACGGCCGTCAGGTTGTCCCGCGCGGCGCCGCTCAGAGCGCCGTCGAACAGCCGCTCCACCGCCACCTGCGGCGATGCCAGGCTCAACGCGCGGCCCAGCGCATCGGCGCTCAGCTCTTCGTAGAGCCCGTCGCTGCAGAGCAGGAAGACATCACCGGGATGCACCTCCAGTTCCAACACGTCCAGCACCAGTTGTTCGCTGGCGCCGACGGCACGGGTCAGCGCGCGCGCCGAGGGATAGGCGCGCGCCTGCTCGATATCCATCCGCCGTTCGTCGACCAGTCGCTGCAACAGCGAGTGGTCGCGGGACAGCTGGTACAGCCGCTGGCCGCGCCACAGGTAGCAGCGGCTGTCGCCGACCCACACGCAGGCCGCCCGCGAACCCTCCACGACCAGCGCCACCACCGTACTGCCGATGATCCTGTCGCCGCGTTCGGCGCTGAGGGTGAGTTCCTCGCCCAGGCGCCGGTTGAGCCAGTGCAGGCACTGGCGCATCGCGTTCAGGCGCTCGTCGAATCCCGCCCGGGCCGGCAGTTCCGCCAGGCTGGTGACGATCATCCGGCTGGCCAGGTCGCCGGCCTGGTGCCCGCCCATGCCATCGGCGACCACCCAGAGCCCGCGATCCGGGCAGTCCAGGAAGGCATCCTCGTTGCGCGCGCGGACCTTGCCGCGATCCGTGCGCGCCGCGCTGCGCCAGGGCTCGGTGCGTTGCATCAGAGCTGCACCGGCATGCGGAAGCTGCGCAGGACCGCGAGATCGAACGGATTCGGCGTGCGCTGGGCGAGCAGCAGGTAGTTGGCGCGCAGGCCGCCCAGGTCGGCCTTGAGCACCATCACGTCACGCCCGCTGAGGTACTCGGTCTGCATCAGGTCGAACAGCCTGAACAGCGACCAGGGCCCGGTATTGCGTTCGATTCCCACCGGTCGCCCGGCCATCTTCTCCAGCACCAGGCTGGTGCGGCCGCCGTCGGCGTCGCTGGGCCACTTGAACGACATCGGCACGATCGGGCCGTGGCGGTATTCCATGGATTGACCGTCGAAACGGAACTCGGCGCGGCTGACGCCAGGATCGAGGGTATAGGGCTCCAGGCGGAAGCGCACCTGTGGCTCGGCCGGGTTCTCGGCGAAGAAGCTCTGGCGGATCACCTGGGCCGTGCCCATCTGGTCGAGATAGACCTTGGACATCGGCAGGCTGTAGCCGTCCACGCTGCGCAGGCGATAGCTGCCCGGGTCGCCGCTGACGAAGGGCCGCATGTAGGTTTCGAAGAAGCGTTCGGCGACGCCCTGCGCCTTGAAGAACTCGCGGAAATCGCTGACCGCGACATCGCTGGCGCTGTGCGCGTTGAACGGGTAGCGCTTGTTGATCGCCTTGCTGTAGAAACCGTACAGCTCGCTCTGGTAGCGCTGGTTGAGGTACAGGTAGGCATCGCCGAGGACCAGCCGCCAGGCGTCTTCGGCCAGCACGCTGAACCATCCGCCAAGCGGTCGCGGCAGTCGTGCGGAGGCGTTGCGCAGGTTGCTCAAGGCATCGCGCTGGCCGCCCATGCGGCTCTTCGCCATGTCGAAAGCCGCCTGCTCCGGCTGGCTGGCGCGCGCCAGTCCGGCGAGTTGCAACTGCAACTCGTTGAGCGCCTGCAACAGTGGGGTGAGGTCGGCCGCCGGGCCGTTGTTATCGTCGAGCAGGCGATGCAGGGGCTCGAAGCGGCGTTGCAGGGACTTCTTCGCGGTATCCGGCAGGTTCTTCGCCAACGCGTCCCTGGCCTTGCCGGCCGCCGCGGCGGCCGCCTTGCCCAGCTTGCCGCCCTTTTCCGCGGCCTTGTCGCTGGCCTCTGCCAGCGCCTCGGCGCTCTCCGCCAGGACCGGGAAACGGGTGTTCTCACGGACCTCCAGCAACAACTGGAGGATCGGCGAGTTGGCGGCGAGCAGCCCGGAAACCTGGTCGGCGCCCTCGCCGGCATCGTTGAACGGCAGCAGGCCCAGGCGTCCGACCGCCTCGCTCCAGAAGTTCGCGTAGTCGCGGAAATACAACTGCTCGAGTTCGACCATCAGGCGCCGCAGGTCCATGTCGCTGATCCCGCTGCCCTCGCCCAGGACCCAGTTGTCGCGAAGGATGTCGTTGACCAGGCTGGCGCCCTGGACCACGAAGTACTGCTGGTAGCCCTGCTGGGTGTAGAACCCCGGGATCACGTAGTCGGTGCCGACGAACAGACCGGCCTGCGGCCCCAGGTGCTGGCCGAAGCGATACTCGGGCAGGCTTCGCGCCTGTTCGCGCAGCACCCGGTAGACCACGTTGGCCAGGGACTCGCTGCGCAGCACCTGGCGCGCCTGGGCCACCAGGGTGTCGTTCAGCGGATAGCTGAACGGTTGCTCGAGCAGACGGGCGAAATGCGTGTTCAGGCCATTCTGCACGGTGCCGTTGCCGGCATAGCGCTGCGACCAGTCGTTAGCCACCCAGTCCTTGAGCCATCCGTTCTCGCGGCGCTCGCGCAGATTCAGCATCAGGTAGGCCCGCAGGCTGTTGAGCAGGCGTTCGCGATTCTGCATGTTGCCGCGGATCTGCGCTTCGAGCATCCGCGCCACGCGCGGCAGCAGTTGCGTCTCCAGCTCGCGGCGATAGGCAGCGGCCAGCGGTGGGTTGACCTCGTTGCCCTGGTACAGCCCGGCGCGCTCGTGCAGCGAGACTTCGCCTTTGGGCGGAAACACGGTGGTCGCCGCATAGCTGCTATCCAGCGTCTTCAGCGCCGCCATGGCGTCATCGCGCTCGCCAAGCGCCTGGCGCTGCTGGGTCCATTGCTGCGCCAGCTCGCGGACCCGCTCCAGGCGCTCGTGGTTGGCCGAGAAACCGCCAGCCCAGAGCAGGCCGAATAGCAGAAGGAGCGCCAGCGAGCCGACGTACAGGGCGCGCTGGCCCCAGTGGATGCGCGTGCGTTCGCGGCGATCGAGACCTGCCAGGTTGGCCTCGGGGAAGATCACCTGGCTCAGCAGGTGATGGATGAAGCGCGAGCGCCCGTTGCGCAGGGTCGGCAGCAGGCCGCTGGCGATCCCCAGGTTGGCGCCGATGCCGGCGGTGTCCTCATCCAGCTGCTGGGCCAGGTGCGGCGCACTGGTCAGGTAGAAGCCGCGCAGGCGGCTGGCGCGCTGGTAGCGGTTGCCGGTGAAGGCGAGTTCGACGAACAGGCACAACCGCTCGCCGATCTGGCCAAGCTGGTGCGGGAAGTCGAGGATGCGACCGCGACGCAGGGTATCGCGCTCCTGGTGGATGCGCATGATCACCTGGCTGTTCAGGCGTCGCAGAAGGTCCTCGAACGCCTGGCGCAGGACCGTCACATCGGTGCCGTTCTGCTCCTTGCCGAAGCTGGTGCCCAGAACCTGGTCGCTCTCCTCGCGGCTCAACTGGTCGAAGAACTCGTCGAAGCCGAGCAACTGGTCGGCCTTGCTCAGCACCAGGTAGACCGGCAGATCGAGGTGCAGGGTCTGCTGGATTTCCTGCAGGCGCGCGCGCACCTGGCGAGCCAGCGTATCCAGCGCCATCTCGTCGTCGCTGAGCAACGTTTCCACCGGAATCGACACCATCACGCCATTCAGCGGCCGTGCGCGGCGGCGCTTGCGCAACAGGCCGAGCAGGGTCGCCCAGGCGCCCCCGTCGACCTCGCCGTCGGCTTGGGTCAGGTAGCGCCCGGCGGTGTCGATCAGGACGCCGTGGTCGGCGAAGTACCAGTCGCAGTAGCGCGTGCCGGCGGTATCGCGGGTCAGCTTGCGGTCGATCCGGTTGATCGGGAACTCCAGTCCGGAAAAGTCCAGCAGGCTGGTCTTGCCGCTTCCCTGCGGGCCGATCAGCAGGTACCAGGGCAGCTCGTTGCGCCAGCGCTCGCTACGACCGCGGTACAGGCTGGAGGTCTTCAGGGTGCGCAAGGCGTCCTTGAAGCGGCTGCGCAATTCCTTCTGTTCGTCTTCGATCAGACCGTCGCGGCGCAAGCGCTCCTGGCCCTCGTCGCTGTCCTCGACGGCCTTGCGCCGCACTCCGGCGCGCCAGCTGACGAAGACCATCGCCAGCCCCCAGACCAGGAACATCAGGCTGATGCTCAGCAACCGCGAGGTCGGGCTTTCCCAGAACTTGTAGTCGGCGACCGCCAGCAGCGGCCCGACGAACCACACCAGCAATGCCGCCAGGAGTACCAGCAGCAGCGTCCAGACCCACGTCTTGCGCAGGAAGGCGCCGACTTTCTTGAAGAAGTTTTTCATTTCGCGTCCCTGTGTTTACGAACCGGGCTGTCCTGCCGCCGCATCGAGCGACTGGTAAGGCTGCAGCACCGTGTCGCGTTGCTCGCCGAGAACCCAGGCGAATCCCGAATACATCACCACCAGGCAGACCAGGGTGAACAGCGCCACCATCCACCAGGGCACGATCCGCACCAGGCCGCGACGCTGGTCGCTGAGCCCCTGCCAGTGCGGCGACAGTTCGCGCGGCACGTCGCCGCGCAACTGGCGGATCTGCCGGTAGAGCGCATCGGAAATACCGTCCAGGTCGAGCACGCCGCGAGCCATCACCCGGTACTTGCCCTCGAAGCCGAGGGCCAGGCAGAGGTACATCAGCTCCAGCATCGGCAGGTGCTTGACCGGGTTCTTCGACAGCCGGTCGAGCAACTGGAAGAACTTCTCGCCGCCGAAGGTCTCGTTATGGAAGCTGCTCAGCAGGCTGATCTTCGACCATTCGCTTTCGTTGCCCCACGGGGTAGTCACCACCGCCTCGTCGACCACCGTGCACAGCACGTAGCGCGCCGCCATGACCTGGCTGTTTTCCACGCCATCCTGCACGGCGCGGAATTCGAAGAGCTTCATGGCGGAGGTCAACCGCTCCTTGAGCGCCGCAAGGTTCTCCAGCACGGTGCTGTGCTTGAGCCGGACCACTTCCGAAAGCAGTTCGGAAGCCGCCGCCACCAGCGGGTTCAGGCTGACGTTGAAGGCCTCGCCCGGACGCAGGCGCGCCGCGTAGATCATCCGCTCCTCGAGCTGCTCGAAGCGCGGCGGTTCGGCGAAATCGGTCAGCGGCCCCTGGGCCGGTACCTGTCCTTGGTGATCGAGGAGGACGGTCTTCTCGTCCTCGTGGTATTCCCTTTCCTTGATCATGTTCAGTTCCTGATGGCCCAGAATTTCAGTTCAAGCTCGGAGAACTCGCCGGATACGTGGAACGCGAAACCGCCGGAGCGCTCCAGCTGGGTCATATCCTCGGCGTTGGGTTCGAGAATGAAATAGGTCTTGTTGGAGTGGAACGGGATCTGCCGCGGCGCCACCGGCAGCGGCTTGACCCGGATCCCCGGCAGGTGCAGGTTGACCAACTGGCGAATGTGCTCGACCGCACCCACCTTGAGATGCGCGGGCAGGCGCTGGCGCAGTTCCTCCGACTCGCAATTGGCACTGGCGGCGAGCACGAACGAGGCGCTGCCGAGCAGCTTGTGGTCGTGCAGGGGCGAGACCAGGATGCCGTACTGGCGGGCCTGGAGAGGCAGTTCGATGGCATGCTGCTCGAGCACCATCGACAGGACCTGGCGAATCGCCTCCATCAGCCTGCGGAAGCTGGCGCCCTGGTCGCTGTGCTGGTAACGGCTGTCCAGGCGCGGACGCTTGCTCTCGCTGCCGAAGGTGGCGAGGTCGCCGAGCATGGTCAGCAGCACCCGGTACAACTGCTCCGGATGCACCTGCTCCAATCCCAGGTAGTGGCGCAGCAGCAACTCGGTGCGATTGATCAGTTGCAGCATCATGAAATCGCCGACCTCCGCGCCGCCGACCTTGCCATTGGACCGGATACGCTCGGCGATGGTGTCGCCGCGATGGCCGAGCATGCTGATCACCTCCTTCAGGCAGGACAGCAGGTAGGCGGATGCGTGGGCGTGGAGGTAGCTCGGCACGAAGTCGGGGTCGAGGCTGATCACCCCGTCCGGCGTGGTATCCAGCACCACCGCCACCTTCAGTTTGACGTAGGCCTGGTCGCTCTGCTGCTCGCCGAGCAGCAGGCGAAAATCCGGCCGCGCGCAGCTGACCTGCACCATGGAATCCTCGCCGGCGTTGGAGTCCGCCACCTCCAGATCGTAGGCGGTATAGCGCGCCAGGACCTCGGCCTGCTCCGGCCGGCGCGCCTCGATGTGGTTACCGGTGACCAGCGGCAGGGCCAGGTAGATCGGCACGTTCGAGGTATTGGGCGGCACGTCGAGGGCGAGCGGCTCGGTGTTGCCGCCGAGTTCGAACAGGCTGCCGTCGGGCAGTACGCCGGAGGCCTGGCTGATCACCAGCTTGCCCATGTTGAGGAACTGGCGGTCCAGCTCCAGGGCGAGGAAGCCCCAGTTGTAGCTGCCCAGCAACTGGGTCCGGGCCTTCATCTGGTTGTCGTAGTAGCGGTCGTTGTGTTGCAGGTGCTGCGGGCGCAGCAGCATGCCTTCCTGCCAGACGATCTTGTGCACGTTCATCGCGCGTCACCCGCCTTGCCGAGCAGTTCGCCGGCATTCAGGATGCCCTTCCGGCCCAGCTTCAGCTCTACCCGGGTCAGCTCTTTCGCCGTGACCGGCACCACGTAGCGCCAGCTTGCCTCGCCGAGATCGCGGTAGGCGGCGAGCACGCCCACGTAGCGGCTCCCCTCCTCCACGCTGAGCTTGAGTTCGACCCGCTCGCCGGGCCGCAGCTCCAGCTCCTCGCTGGTCACCAGGTCGGGGTCCAGGGTCTCCTTGGGACGTTCGTAGAGGCTGAAGAAGTCGGCGTTCTCGAACGCCACCGGGTGCTTCAGCTCGAACAGCCGCACTACCACCGGCGACGGCCGGCCATTGAGGTCGGGATTGACCCGCTCGCCGGCGCTCAGGGCGAGGTCGAGCTTGGTCAGTCTGGAATACGGCGACAGCGTGGAACAGCCGGCCAGCAGCGCCAGGACGGCGAGCATGGCCAGCGCCCTGGCTGGCGGAATCGGGCGACGAGACATGGCGATCATCCTTGGTGCTCGGTGTAGAGGGTGGAAATCAGGCGAACCTGCTCTTCGTAGGCCTGGGCGAAATCACGTGCCAGCAGGCGCTCGCTCCAGTCGTCGTCCTGGCATAGCGACTGGTGGTAGCGACCATAGGCACGCCAGCGGCTGCCCGAGGTGGCCAGCAACGGCCGGCGGCCGTCGCGCTCGAAACGCAGGGTCAGCTGCTGCGGCGAGAAATGCTCGAGGGTCGCGCGCACCGCCGCCCGGCTGGCGCCGAGCAGCGCCACCTGGTGCGCCTGGAGGTCGCGGAAACTGCGTGCGACGGCCTGTTCGCCACTCAACTGGCCAGGCTTGCCATCCCGTAGCAGATGACCCAGCGCCTCGCCGGCATCGGCGCTGAAGCGCAAGGGATTCTTGCCGGTATCGCGCAACGTGCTCAGCGACAGGCGCAGTTCGTTCTTCAGTTCGCTGCGGGTCCGCAGGCTCTGCTGCAAGCCGCCGATGCACTGCCGCAGCAAACCGGCAGCGTTGATCGCCAGCGCTTCGCGCGCAGCGCCGTCGAGGCCTTCGAGGTCCATTCCCAGAGCCTGGCCGAAACGCTGCCAGAAGGCTTCGTCGTGACCCGGACGCGGACTGTCCACGGGTTCCTGCGGAGCCGCCGGGGCGGGCACCAGCTCCGGTACGACCAGGCTTTCCATGTCGATCCGCGCGTAGTCCGCACGCGCCCCGGCCTCCTGGCTGGGCTGGGCGATCGCGCTCAGGTCGTCGAGTTCGTAGGCATCTGCACCGTCCTGGTCGAGCGCCTGCAACGGATCGAGGGCCAGGAAGGCATCGTCCGGAATGATGCTGCCCGCCGGCTGCGGCCGCCCGACATCCATGGCGAACTCGTCGGGCTCGCGCAGCAGCCGCGCGCGGATCTCGAAGTCGCCGAGCAGGAAGACGCTGTCCTGCTCGATGCGCTGCGGCTCGCCATGCGGCAGGCGGCTGCCGTTGCCGGCGCGGATGCCGTTGCTGCTGGTGTCGGTCAGGTAGAACGCGCCGTTGCGATAGCTGACCCGCGCATGCTGCTTGGACAGGTGCCGCTTGCGATCGGGAATCGCCCAGTCGCACTCACCGCCGCGGCCGATGAGGCCGCCGTTCCTGCCGAAGGTCTTGCTGCACAGCTCCGTCGGTACGAATTGCTTGGCGCTGAGCATTTCCAATACCAGTTCCATGAGATCGCTCCTTGCGGTCACTTGCCGCGATTGACCGCCTGCGGATCGCCAAGCGGGCGATAGTCGCCGTCGTTGAATTTGTAGTTGCCGCTGCAACCGGCGAGGCCGCAGAGGACGGCCAGGGCCAGAAGCACGGCGGGCCAGTGACGAACAGGCATCAGGGAGTCTCCATGGAAGGGCCGCGGACGCCGCGCTCCAGGCGCGCGCCCGGCAGGGCTGGATGGAAGGAAATCTCGATCATGGGCTTCAGGTCCGGGGATCGCCGAAATGAATGTTCAGGCGTCCCATGCGATAGATCAGGGTTCGGCGCGGCAGACCCAGTTCGCGCGCAGCGAGGGTCTGGTTGCCAGCGTTCCTGCGCAGGCAGGCGAGCAGCAGGTCGCGCTCGATCTGCTCCAGGTGCTCGCGCAGCTTGAGCGGCGCCTCCGCTTCCGGGGGCGCGCGCAGGGAAAAGTGTTCGGCCAGCAGCACCTCGCCTTCGCAGAGCAGTACCGCGCATTCCACCAGTCCCTTCAGCTCCCGAACGTTGCCGGGAAAGCCATAGCCGTCGAGCAGTTCCAGCGCTTCCGCGGACCAGCCCAGCGGCGCGCGGCGCAGGAACACGCAGGCGCGTTCGGCGAAATGCCGGGCCAGTTCGAGGGCGTCGCCCTCGCGCTGGCGCAACGGCGGCAACTCGATGGGAAACTGCGCCAGCCGGTAGTAGAGGTCTTCGCGGAACTTGCCATCGCGTACCAGCAGGGCGAGGTCACGGTGGGTAGCGGCGATGATGCGTACATCGACCTTGTGCGTGTCGTTGCCGCCGAGCGGGCGAATCTCGCCTTCCTGCAACACGCGCAACAGCTTGGCCTGGAGCGACAGGGGCATGTCGCCGATTTCGTCGAGCAGCAGGGTTCCGCCATCCGCGGCATCGAACAACCCGGGACGATCGCGCTCGGCACCGGTAAAGGCGCCCTTGCGGTAGCCGAACAGCTCGCTTTCCAGCAGGTTTTCCGGAAACGCCGCGCAGTTCTGCACCACGAACGCCTGTGCTCGCCGCGGGCCGTACTCGTGGATCGCCCGTGCGACCACCTCCTTGCCGGTGCCGGTCTCGCCCTGCAGCAACACGGTATAGGGGTTGTGCAGGACCTTGCTGATCAGGCGGCAGGTCTCACGCATCGCCGCGCTCCTGCCGATCAGCCCGTAGCCGCTGACCACCGGCGCGCTGGACGGTCCCTGCGGCTCGCCGGAGGGTTGCGAGAGGCGTTGCAGCAGATGCAGCTGGGCCAGCACGAACGAGCCCAACTGGCCCAGTGGATGGGCGAATCCCTGCAGGTCCAGTGGGCGCCGGGTGGCGCAGACCACCATGCCCTCGACCGTTTTCTCCGGGCTCACCAGCGGAACGCAGAGCAGGGACAGCCAGGGCTGCTCCCCTACCGGCAGAAAGCCGGTCTCGTGCAGCCGCGACGGCAGGTCGACGAGACTGACCACGCGGTTCTGGCACAGGGCGAACTGCAGCAACTGCTCGCCGGTGTAGTCCGCCGGCAGGCTCGACGGCTCCAGCGCCTGCAACAGGCCGTCCCGGCATTCGGCGTTGAGGGTGAGCGCGGTATGGGTCTGGTCGAGCAGATACAACTGGCTCAGCTCGCAGCCGCTGAGTTCGCCGACTGCGCGTGCGAAACCGCCCAGCAGGGCCGCGATGTCGGTTTCCCGCGACAGCGCGCCAAACTGAGCGAGCAGGGCTTCGGCGAAGGCCAGGGGTTGCGGTACGCGGCTGAACATCGCACCCACCTCAGGCGAACTCGCAGAGCACGCGGCCGTGCTCGCCCAGCGTCGCATGGACCCGCTCGAGACGCTCGTCGCGCGCCATCGCTTCCAGCAAACGGTCGGCCACCAGCGGCAGCAGGTGCGTGTCCAGCAGGTGGTCGATCAACCGTGCGCCGCTGTCGCTCTGGGTGCAACGCTCGGCCAGGTGGTCCACCAGCGCCTGGCTGTAGTCGAAAGCCAGTTGACGGCGCGCCAGACGCTCGCCGAGGCGCTCCAGCTTGATCTCGATCAGCTCGCGCAGTACCGGGCCGCCCACCGGGTAGTAAGGCACCACGCGCATGCGCGCCAGCAGCGCCGGCTTGAAATGCCGGCTGAGCGCCGGCCGGATGGTTTCCTCCAGGAGTTCGGCGGAAGGTCGCGCGCCGTCCTGGCAAAGCGCGGCGATGTGCTCGCTGGCGAGGTTGGAGGTCATCAGGATCAAGGTATTGCGGAAATCGATCTCGCGCCCTTCGCCATCGTTGGCCACGCCCTTGTCGAAGATCTGGTAGAACAGGTTGAGCACGTCCGGATCGGCCTTCTCCACCTCGTCCAGCAATATCACCGAATAGGGCTTCTGGCGTACTGCCTCGGTGAGCATGCCACCCTCGCCATAGCCGACATAGCCGGGCGGCGCGCCGATCAGGCGTGAGACGGTGTGCTTCTCCTGGAACTCGGACATGTTGATGGTGGTGATGAAACGCTCGCCGCCATACAGCAGGTCGGCCAGCGCCAGCGCGGTCTCGGTCTTGCCCACCCCGCTCGGGCCCACCAGCAGGAACACGCCGACCGGCGCATCGGGCTTGTTCAGCCCGGCCGCGGTGGCGCGCATCGCGCGGTCCAGGGCGCTGACCGCCTGTTCCTGGCCACGGATCCGCGTCCGCAGGTCGTCGGCGAACCCCATCACCTTGGCGTTGTGTTCCCGCGCCAGTTGTTCCACCGGTACGCCGGTCCAGGCGCCGATCACCTCGGCAACCAGGCGCGGGCAGACCTCGAAGCTGACCAGCCGCCCCTGGGCCTGGGCATCGGCGAGTGCCTGGCGGGTTTCGTGAAGGGCCTTTTCCAAGGCTTCGACACCGCCATGCTCGTCGGCCGGGAAAGCCTCCGTGTCCGCCTCGCTGCCCTGCTCTTCCCGGTTCGCCTCGCGGGCCCTGGCCAATTGCTGGCGCAGGGCGAGCAGGCGCTCGGCGAGTTCGCGCTGGCGGCTCCACTGGTCCTCCTGTACGTGCCGCTCGCTTTCCGCCTGGGCCAGACGCTCCTCCAGCGCCTGCAGGGCATTGTGGTCGATCGGCAGGCCTGCCTCGGCATCGCGGCGCAGGGCCTGGCGCTGGCGCTCACCTTCGGCCAGCTCGCCGCGCAGGCGCTCGAGACTCTCCGGCGCCGCCGCCAGGCTGATGCGCACCCGCGCACAGGCGGTGTCGAGGACGTCGACGGCCTTGTCCGGCAACTGGCGACCCGCCAGGTAGCGGGCGGACAGTTCGGCGGCGGCCACCACCGCGTCGTCGCGCAGGTAGATACCGTGGCTTTCCTCGTAAACCCGGGCCAGGCCACGCAGAATCGTCACCGCCTCGGCAACGCTCGGCTCATGCAACTGCACGGGCTGGAAGCGCCGGGCCAGCGCCGGGTCCTTCTCGAAATACTTCTTGTATTCGGCCCAGGTCGTCGCCGCGATGGTGCGCAACTCGCCACGTGCCAGGGCCGGCTTGAGCAGGTTGGCGGCATCCGAGCCGCCGGCCTGACCGCCCGCGCCGATCAGCGTATGGGCCTCGTCGATGAACAGGATGGTCGGCCTGAGCGCTGCCTTCACTTCGTCGATGACGCCTTTCAGGCGCCGCTCGAACTCGCCCTTCACGCTGGCACCGGCCTGCAACAGGCCCATGTCGAGGGACAACAGCTCGACGTCCCTCAGCGCCGGCGGCACTTCCCCTGCGGCGATCCGCGAGGCCAGGCCTTCGACGATGGCGGTCTTGCCGACGCCAGCCTCGCCGACCACGATGGGGTTGTTTTTCCGCCGACGGGCCAGGATGTCGACCATCTGGCGAATAGCCCCGTCGCGACAGAGCACCGGATCGAGCTTGCCGTCGCGCGCCTGCTGGGTAAGGTTGTGGGTGAAACGCTGCAACAGGGACTCGCCGCCGCCCGGCTTGCCGCTGGGCGCGCCCTCCAGCGGCTGCGAGAGCGCGAAATCCTTCAACCGCTCGATGTCGAGCCGCGCCAGCAGCGGCTGGTAGCGGCTGCCGGCATAGCGCAACGGGTTGCGTAGCAGGGCCAGGATCAATGCCGCCTGGTCGATCTGGCTACGGCCCAGTTCGAGGTTGGCCAGCAACAGCGCATCCTGCAGCCACTGCACCAGCTCGGGCGCGAACACCGGATTGCGCGAGGCGCTGTGCTCGCCCCGCGCTTGCAACGCGGCGTTGAGTTCGCCAGCGTCCACCGCGGCATCCTGCAGGGCGCGCGCCAGCAATCCCCGGGGACGCTCCAGCAGGCCCAGCAACAGGTCCTCCACCAGTACCTTGCTGCCGCCGCGGGCTACGCAGCGCTCGGCCGAGCCCTCGAGGTCGCGCCGGGTGTCGGCATCCAGCGCCTGAATCAGTTGTTGCAGGTCTACGTTGATCATGCTCATCCATCCTTAATGAATCTTGCTGCCCAGCGTCACCACGCCATCGGCGCGCTCCCGGCCCAGCCAGCTGGTCCAGCCAAGGCGGCAGGCGTTCTGCGCGCCGATGCGGAACTCGCGGATTTCCTCGTGGCGCAAGACCAGCCGGATGTCGTAGTCGAGCGGGTCGCGCAGGGTGAAGCGGACCAGCGCGCAAAGCGGCTGGTAGCCGGGACCGATCGGCAGGAACTCGTGGAAGCGCTGCCAGTCGAGCTGGCGGATATGAATGCGGAACTTGCCGCTGCGGTCGCGGACCCGTTCGCCCAGCACCGCGTCTTCGCCAAGCTGGCTGTTGAACAGGCCGAGTCGGTTGCGCTGCTCTTCGAGGATCGCGACGCGCCGTTCGATACACTGCTCGGCGACCAGTTCGGCATGCTTGAAGTAGTAGCGCAGCACCGACTCGATCAAGGCCGCCGAGTGCGCCCGCAGGCTGAGCAGGCCCAGGTAGGGCAGCAGGCGTTTCCAGTTCAGTTCCCTGGCCTTGCGGATCTCTTCCCCGCCCAATCCGACGAGGGCGAACAACTGAGCGGAGAACGCATCGCTCGCGCCGCTCTGGAAGCTCACCCGGTAACGGTACTTGCGCCAGATCGGCAACAGCAGCCGATGCAGGCGGTGATGGAAGAGATCGAGGAAGTTCCGCGTAGGATTGCCCTCCTCGCTGTCGCCCAGGGCCTGCTCGCTGTAGAACGCCGGCAACGGCGAACTGGCACCGAACAAGCCGATCAGGTTGAAACGCAGCCGCGCCCGCAGCATGCCGCGCTCTTCGAAGAACTCCACCCGATCGACATCGCTGCCCGGGAAGCCGAGGCTAGGATTGGCCTGGAATTCCAACTGATCGTAGAGCGCCTCGTCTCCCAGGCCGGGATATTCCTCGCGCAGGCGATCCATGACCAGCAGGACCGCCTGGAACAGCGAGTACTCGCGAATGCCCCGGGCCAGCGCGCTTACAGCAGGGGCTGCAAACCCATGCGCGGTTTCCATTGGTACACGTCTCCCTGTGTGCTCCTCACCCGCAACTCGTGGTAGGAGTTGATGCTGGCGTAAAGCGCGAAAAATTCGTTCAGAACCGAAGCGAACACGAACAGGTCGCCCTCGCCGATGTAGCCTTCCGGATCGATCGTCAGCTCGGTACGCAAGCCGCGCAGCGGCAGGCCCCGATGCAGGCGGTCGACATGCTCGTGGCGGACCGCCTTGAGCCCGCCCAGCAGGCGCTTGCTGACCTTCGCCGCATGCTGGTCGTAGTAGCGCGGCAGGTCGTAGGTTTCGAGGATCACCTTGAGCGCGTCGACGTTGGCCAGCGACAGGTAGTTGAGCGACATGTTGCTGATCAGTTTCCAGAGGAAATCGCGGTTCAGCGGCGGCGCGTAGCTCGGCGTCGCCGGGGTGATATTGCGGAAACCGAGGAACTCCGGCGTGCCTTCGCAGGCGACGCAGATATCGCCCAGGCGCAGCCGTTGGGGCAGGTTCTGGTTGGTGCAGGTCAGTTCCACCGACAGCGTCTCGATCTGCTCGGGATGGCGGATGCCGAAGCTCAGATAGGTGTCCAGGCCATCGTGCAGCAACGAGGTACGTTGCCGGACGCTGTAGTGGGGCCGTGCTTCGGGAACGTCGAAGCTGGGATCGTGCTCGAAGGACTCGAACGGCACGTAGGCCTGGTAGCCGAGCCCGCCCGGCCGCCAGCCGGTGACGCCCTCTACCGAGAACACCCCGCAGTCCTCCAGGCTGTATTCGGCCGGCATCAGCAGGTATTCGTCCTGCTTGCCGTCTAGGCGGATCGGCAGCGCATCGTGGCGGAACAGGTTGGCCACCGGCGTACAGTACAGCTTGACGTTCTCCAGCGTCGGGTGCAGGCGCTGGATGCCGCTCTTGCGGATATCGAAGCGCAACTCAAGGCCGCGGACCTGCTTGAGGGTTTCCTCGGGCAGAGCGCCGAGCAGGTCAAGGCCATCCACGTCGACGAACAGGAACTTGTCCTGGAACGCGAAGTATTCCTGCAGGTAGCGATAGCCACGGAAGGTATTCAGCGGATAGGGAATCAACGCCTCGTCTTCGGCGAACCCCACCGGCTGCACCCGCTCGCCCGTCAGGCGGAACGACATCGGCTTGCCGGCCACGCCATCCAGCGGCCGCCCATGGGCGTCCAGCGGAATCAGTTGGATGCTCTCCAGGTTGCGCAGCAGGCACAGATAGAGCATCTGGCTGATGTAGCGCTCGCCGGCCAGGTGCAGGCGCAGCCGACTCAGGCCCAGCTCGCCGAGATGCCCGTCGCAGTTCATCGCCAGGCGCAGGCCGAGCAGCGCACCCTCGCCGGTCACCGAATAGTTGAGCGCCTCCAGCACCAGCGGCAGGACTTCGGTGGCGTAGCAGATACGGAAGCGACAGGCGACCTCGCCCACCGGCCGGCTCTCGACCGGCGTATCGCGCTCCACGCGCAGCGCCCCGCCCGGGCGGGTCAGGGGGTCGAACTGGAGAATGCTGAAAGCCGGCAGCGGGCGCATATAGTTCGGCCACAGCAGGTGCATCATCGAGTGGCTGAGTTCCGGCAACTCGTCGTCCAGCTTCTGCCGCAACCGCCCGGTCAGGAAGGCAAAGCCCTCGAGCAGGCGCTCGACATCCGGATCGCGTCCGACCTGCCCGAGAAACGGGGCCAGGGCCGGGCTACGCTCGGCGAAACGGCGCCCCAGCTGGCGCAGTGCGGTGAGTTCGCTCTGGTAGTAATGATTGAAGGACACGGCTTACCTGCTGGATATCGTTTCACTGATGGCAGTCGTCTGACCGCTGCCGCCAAAACCGCAATGACATTTCTGGCCTGAAGATCGGAAACCCACGGTGTCCGTTGTCTTTCCGT
This sequence comes from Pseudomonas sp. HMSC067G02, assembly GCF_001813485.1. Taxonomy (NCBI): domain Bacteria; kingdom Pseudomonadati; phylum Pseudomonadota; class Gammaproteobacteria; order Pseudomonadales; family Pseudomonadaceae; genus Pseudomonas; species Pseudomonas sp. HMSC067G02. The sequence goes on along the minus strand of NZ_KV812708.1, from coordinate 112,627 downwards.
AATCGACCCGATTCGCGCCCATCTCAGAAGACCTCATGGACGAACCAGGCATCGAAGCGGTACAGCGCCAGGCCGAGGCGTCACCCTGGCGGGCCGCCGCGAGGCCGTCGAAGAACACGTCGGCGGAACCGACGACGATGGGGTTGCTGCCGTGCCCGGGGAGCGGACAAGCGGTGGGATCGGAAACGCGGGCTGCGGGTTTGCCGGACATCGAAACCTCCTTAGCTGACCTTCACCTGGCCGCTGCCATCCAGGCGTGCGGAAAAACTCACCTGGCGCTTGAAACCTTCCACCTCCAGCAACCCTTCGATGCTGAAGGCCAGGCGGAGCTGGTCGTTGTCGCGCGGCAGGGAAACGACACGCACGTTGCTCAAGCGCGGTTCGTAAGCCTCGATGAAACCTTCGATGGCCGAGCGGGCCTGGCTCAGGGAGTCGTGCAGGCTCAGGCGCATGTCGTTGAGATCGGGCAACCCGTAGTCGGACAGCGTCTGCACGCTGCCCGCCCGGGTGCTGAGCATCTTGCCCAGATGGGCAGCCACCGACGCCATGGCGGAAACCTCGCGGCTCCAGCCGACGCGCTTATCCGCGTCGCCGTTCAGGCGCTCGAACAGGCTGCCGTATCCGGTCATGGAAAGCTCCGCTTACTCTTTGTCCAGCTTGCCGACCAGCGACAGGGTGAAGTCCGCCCCCATGTACTTGAAGTGCGGGCGCACGTTCAGGCTGACGCGGTACCAGCCCGGCTCGCCCTCGACGTCACTGACGATGATCTGTGCAGCGCGCAGCGGGCGACGGCCGCGCACTTCGGCGCTGGGGTTTTCCTGGTCGGCGACGTACTGGCGGATCCACTTGTTCAGCTCCAGCTCGAGGTCGGTACGCTCCTTCCACGACCCCAGCTGTTCGCGTTGCAGGACCTTCAGGTAATGGGCCAGGCGGTTGACGATCATCATGTACGGCAACTGGGTGCCGAGCTTGTAGTTCAGCTCCGCGGCCTTGCCTTCGGCGCTGATGCCGAAGAACTTCGGCTTCTGCACCGAGCTGGCGGAGAAGAACGCGGCGTTGTCGCTGCCCTTGCGCATGGTCAGGGAAATGAAGCCTTCCTCGGCCAGTTCGTACTCGCGGCGATCGGACACCAGCACCTCGGTGGGGATCTTGGTCTCGATCTCGCCCATGCTCTCGAAGTGGTGCAAAGGCAGGTCCTCCACCGCACCGCCGCTCTGCGGCCCGATGATGTTCGGGCACCAGCGATACTTGGCGAAGCTGTCGGTCAGCTTGGTGCCGAAGGCATAGGCGGTGTTGCCCCACAGGTAATGCTCGTGGCTGTTGGCCACGGTCTCCTTGTAGGCGAACGACTTGACCGGATTCTCTTCCGGATCGTAGGGCGTGCGCAGCAGGAAGCGCGGTACGGTCAGCGCCACGTAGCGGGAATCCTCGGACTGGCGGAAGCTCTGCCACTTGGCGAACTGCGGGCCTTCGAAATGATCCTTCAGGTCCTTCAGGTCCGGCAGGCCGGTGAAGCTTTCCAGGCCGAAGAACTTCGGACCGGCGGCCGCCACGAACGGCGCATGGGCCATGCAGGCCACGCTGGAGACGTATTGCATCAGCTTGACGTCGGGCGAACTGGGCGACATGTAGTAGTTGGCGATGATGGCGCCGACCGGCTGGCCACCGAACTGGCCGTATTCGGCGGTGTAGATGTGCTTGTACAGGCCGGACTGCATCACCTCGGGCGAGTCCTCGAAATCGTCCAGCAGGTCCTGCTTGGAAACGCTGAGAATCTCGATCTTGATGTTCTCGCGGAAGTTGGTGCGGTCGACCAGCAGTTGCAGGCCGCGCCAGGCCGACTCCAGCGCCTGGAAATCGGGATGATGGAGGATCTCGTCCATCTGCGTGCTGAGCTTGGCATCGATCTCGGCGATCATCCGGTCGACCATCGCCTTCTTCACCGGCTCGCCGTCGTTCTGCGGCTTGAGCAATTCCTCGATGAAGGCGGAGACGCCGCGCTTGGCGATGTCGTAGGCCTCGTCGTCCGGGCTCAGGCGGGTCTCGGCGATGATGCTGTCGAGAATGTTGTATTCGCCGTTCTGGTTCCGGCCTTGCTGTGCGGCACTGGTGCTCATGTATCTGCTTCCTTGGCTAGGGGGTGGCTCAGGCGTCCTGGGAGGGGGCGGCGCTCAGCCCCAGCTCGCCCAGCACACGGCTACGGGACTCGTCGTCGGCGAGTACGCTTTCGATGGCCTTGCGGAACGCCGGGGCGTTGCCCAGCGGGCCCTTGAGGGCCACCAGCGCATCGCGCAACTCCATCAGCTTCTTCAGCTCGGGCACCTGCTCGACGATGCTGGCCGGGTTGAAGTCCTTCATCGAGTTGATCTGCAGCCCCACCGCCAGCTCGTCGCTGCCGCCCTCCTCCTGGAGACGATTGGGTACGCTCAGCGTCAGCCCCAGCTCCTGCTTGGCCAGGACCTCGTCGAAGGTCATCTTGTCGATGCCGATCGGCTTGCGGTCCTCCACCTTGCGCTCATCCGCGCGCTGGGTGTAATCGCCGATCGCCAGTAGCTTCAACGGCAGTTCGATTTCTTCCTGGGCACCGCCAGTGGCGGGCTTGAAGGTGACGTTGATGCGTTCCTTTGGGGCTACCGAGCCTTCTTTGGCCATGGCTTTTTCTCCTTGAGAATTGAGGGCGCGAAGCCCTATTCGAGCACCACCTCGAGATCGAGGTGGCACAGCCTGCGATAAATGTCTTCCTTGCGTTCTCGCACGGCGTGGTTCTGCGGCAACAGCTCGCAGCAGCTATGCAGCAGGTGCAGTACATCCAGCGCCAGATCGGGCTCCCAGGCGTGCAATCCCGATTCGTGCAACTGATGGTCGAGGCTCTCCAGCTGGGTCTTGGCCAGCTCGTACTTCTTCGCCAGGAAGCACAGTCGCGCGAGGCTCAGTTGCCAGAAGAACCGGGCGCGCCCGCCGTGGGCGCGCTTCATGCCCTGCTTCAACACCTGTACCGCCGCCTTCAGGCCGTCCTTGCGCAACACCGGCTGGACCTCGTCCAGGGCGACGTCCCATTCGGCCTGCAGGGCCACGGTCTCGACCTTGCGCGGCGCACTGTCGTTCTGGAGATGGGGCATGACATGGGCGCTGATCCAGCCGCGGGTGGCCGCATCGGCGAATGCGCTGCCGTCGTGGAAACGCAGCTCCACCAGCCCCGGCAGACGCTGCAGGAGCAAGGCGAAATGCATTTCGACTTCCCGCATCGCCTGCTCGGCGTTGAGCCCTTGCAGGCACTCCCAGACCAGGCGCTGGCCGTCGAACCAGAACGGCGCCCGTGCCAGGCTCGCCTCCAGCTCCACCAGGAGATCGGCGTACAGGCCCTGGGCGAAACGCTCCTGGTAGCTTTTCAGCTTGTCCGCCGGCACTCCCCTTAGCGCAGTGACCTGTTCGGCATTGCGCTCGGGCATGGACTCGATGGGCAGCCAGAGCATCGTCCGGTTGAGGCGCAGCGCGCGCAGATCGGTGGCTTTCTGCTTCAGCCACCAGGCGCACAGGGGGCGTGCGGCCTCCTGCTGGGCGCGCATGGCCTTGTGGGCGTCGCGCTCGTTGTCGATGGGCGCACCCGGCGCCAGCAACTGGCTGGCCGCCTGCTTGACCTGGGCCACCACGGCGCCGACCACGCCAGGTTCGGGCTGGTTGTCGGCGGCGCGCTGGAGCATGCCCGAAAGGCGTCGGCTGATCGGCAGCAACAAGGGCGCGTCGTCGCCCAGTTGCGCGGTCAGCGCGGTATCGAGTTTTTCCAGGTGCTCGGCGAGACGCCGGAACAGGGGGAGTTGCTCCTTGATCGGTACGTTCTCGTTCAGCGCCTGCTCCAGCCGGGGCACCAGCCAGGCAATGGCCGCGGCGCGAGTGCGCGCCTTGAGCGGATGGATCTCGACCCAATGCCGGCTGCACAGACGTTCCAGCAATCCCAGTCCGGCCAGCAAACCGGGAAAGGATTCCCGTTGGTAGAGAGCCCAGGTCAACCAGGCTGCAACACGCAGGTCCTTGGATTGGGCACGAAGCAGCGCTTCGCTGTTTTCCAGGATTTTCAACCAGTCGGTCTGGCCGTTCTCATGGAGCGAGAGCGCCTTGCCCAGCTCATTTTCCAGCGCCTCGTATTCGCTGGAAAAACGCACATCCTCACCCGCAAAGACATCCTTTGAAATCGGCTGTTCCGCGAGTTCCAGATAATGCGAGGAGAGCTTGCTCGAATAGGTCATCCTAACCCTTCAATGCACACCATGTGCGCCAATGAATATCTTAACAATTCAACTAGTTGGCATAAAAACCGAACAAAAATCCCAATAGCCTGAAGAGCTCTTTGCCTTTTCCATGAAAACAACATAAAAACTGGCAAGCAACAGGACATTCCCTCTTTGGGAATTTTCCTATTCATTGATACGAATCAATGAAAGATTTTCAGCCAAACGTCAGGCGTCTGCGTCCATGCCCTTTACGGCTTGGCTCTAGCCATCATAACGACATTGATGGCCATTTGGAAAACCCTACCAAAACAGGTAGTTAACAATTTATAAAAAATAAGGCAGGCAGTATGGATTCCTCCGGAGAGCCTCGAAACATAGGCGTTCCAAGCGAACCAACAGCTGATTTAGAGCGTAACAGCGATTGTGCAAGAAGTTGCACAATGAAAACCAAGAAATATCCCCAATAACAATCCGCAACCCTTGAAAATACTGGCCTGGACACTACTGCGCAAAAAGTTGCACAACACTGCGCAACTTCTTGCTCAATTCACTTGTTATTTTTCTTTTCAGAATGAGACATGGATAACAATCAGCCATTGGATGAGATTGATTAAAAGAGCCATGAAAAGACTGGCACGGGAATTGTTAGGGAAATTAATCGAGATGGGCGGTCCCATGGCCACCGGCGAGGAAGTTGCGCCGTGACCGACTGCAGGCGGGACGCACCGCTGCGTTTACCCTGGACACGCCCGTACCGCACCGGCTGGGCGGAAATCGATAGCGACCCGAGCAGTCAGGAAAGCAGGATTCGATGACCGCCGCAGCGCCTATCGCCAAGCCCTCGATGACCAACTTATGCGGTAGGCCGCGTACGGCGACGACAGAGAATTGCGCACCGCTTACCCGCTCGACAGTGCTGTGCGCCTACTGGCGAGAAAGCTGCCCGACAGTAGTCGGGTCGGCTAGCGCGGCCAGTCGGTCGATGCCCTCCTGGGCATCGACCTCAACGGCCAGTAACTGACCCGCCACCAGCGCAGCGCCGGGTACCAACAGCAGCGCCAGGAAAGCGAGCTACGAATAATCAGGAAAAACGCGCATCCAGCCCGATGCATAAAAATTTCGCTCTACCCGAAATTCCCGCTCATGACAGAAATCACTGCCTCGCCAACCGCTGATCGAAGCTCCCCTCAATCCAGCATCCCCACATACCCCGGCACCTCCCCCACTCGCTTGATCCACGCGCGGATCGCCGGGTAGGCCGTCAGGTCGAAGCCGCCTTCATGGGCGACATGGGTGTAGGCGTAGAGGGTGATATCGGCGATGGAGAACTGTTCGCCGACCAGGAATGGCGTGCGCGACAGCTGTTTCTCCATGACGTCGAGGGCCTTGTAGCCGCCGGTCTTCTTCTCTTCGAACTCGGCGCGGCGGGCTTCCGGGAGGCCGAGGTAGAGCTTGATGAAGCGCGCCACGGCCACATAGGGCTCATGGCTGTATTGCTCGAAGAATTGCCATTGCAGCACCTGGGTGCGCAGGCGCGGTTCGCTGGGCAACAGGGCGCTGCCGTCGGCGAGGAAGTTGAGGATGGCGTTGGACTCCCACAGGCAACTGCCGTCCTCCAGCTCCAGCACCGGTATCTTGCCGTTGGGGTTCTTCGCCAGGAACTCCGGGGTCTGGGTCTCGCCCTTGAGAATGTCCACCGGAACCCACTGGTAGTCGATGCCGAGCAGCGACATGGCCAGCTTGATCTTGTAGCAGTTGCCCGAACGGTAATCACCGTAGACCTTGTACATCGTGTCGCTCCTCGGATCGGATGGCCGGCGCCCTCGGAGGAGCGCCGATGAGGGTTCAGGCCGCTTCGGCGGCCTGGGCGTCGCGGACGACCTTGGCCAGGCGCCGCAGGCCTTCGTGCAGGCGCTCCGGGGCGACGTGGCTGAAGTTCAGCCGCAGACGCCCGAGGTTCTGCTCCGGCTCGGCGAAGAAAGGTTCGCCGGGCATGAATGCGACATCGGCGGCCAGCGCCGGCTGGAGCAGGGTGCGGGTATCCAGCGGCTGCCTGAGGGTCAGCCAGAAGAACAGCCCGCCCTCCGGGATATTCCATTCGGCCAGCTCGCCGAAGTGCTCCAGCAGCGCCTCCTGCATGGCGTCGCGGCGGACCCGGTAGAACTCGCGCAGTTCGGCCAGGTGCTGGCGGTAGGCCTCGCTGCCGAACCATTGCAGCGCCTGCCACTGCCCTACCCGGTTGGTATGCAGGTCGGCCGACTGTTTCAGCCGCAGCAGGTGCGGGAACAGGTCCGGGGTGGCGATCAGGAAACCGACGCGCAGGCCCGGCAGCAGGGTCTTCGACACCGTGCCGGTATAGATCCAGCTGGACTTGCGCAGGCGGCTGACCAGCGGGGTTGCGCGGCCCTCGTCGAACACCAGTTCGCGATAGGGTTCGTCTTCGATCAGGGTCACGCCGAATTCGTCTAGCAGCGCCGCCACCGCGTCGCGGCGTTCCTCGCTGTAGCGCACGCCGGACGGATTCTGGAAAGTCGGGATCAGGTAGGCGAAGGCCGGCTTGTGTCGCTCCAGGCGCTGCCGCAGGGCAACCAGGTCGGGGCCCTCGGCACCCAGCGGCACGGTCACGCAATCGGCGCCGAACAATTGGAAGGCCTGTAGCGCGGCGAGGTAGGTCGGCGCCTCGAGCAGCACCTCGGTGCCCGGATCGATGAACAGCTTGCTGGCCAGGTCGAGGGTCTGCTGCGAACCGCTGACGATCAGCACCTGGCTCGCCTCGCAGGGGACGCCGAGGGCGCGCGCTTCGGCGGCGATGGCTTCGCGCAGGGCAGGCTCGCCTTCGCTCATGCCGTACTGGCCCATGGAGGCCGGCATCTGCTCCCACTGCACCTTCGGCAGCATCGGCTCGGCCGGCAGCCCGCCGGCGAACGACATCACCTCCGGACGCTGCGCCGCGGCAAGGATTTCGCGGATCAAGGAGCTTTTCAGGCGGGAGATGCGTTCAGAGAAGGCCATGGGATCACCGGTAGCGTAGGCGGGGAAAAATGAGTCAAACTGCTTGACCGAAACTACGATGCCGCGCCCGGAAGCGTCAATATGCCTGACCTGAAAAACCACGCCGTCCAGCAGCAGGCCATGATGGAAGCCTTCTTCTTCGCGTACCAGGCCTTCACCACCAAGCCTGACGAGATGCTCGCCCGCCGCGGCCTGGGTCGCGTGCACCACCGCGTGCTGTTCTTCATCGCCCGCTATCCGGGCCTCAGCGTGAAGGAACTGCTGGCCCTGCTCGGCGTGACCAAGCAGGCGCTGAACATCCCGCTGCGCCAGTTGCTGGAGATGAACCTGATCGGCAGCGCCACCGCCGACGACGACAAGCGCAAACGCCTCCTCGGCCTCACCGCCGAGGGCGTGCGGTTGGAAAAGGCGCTGCGTCGCGAGCAGTCGCGGCTGCTCCAACGCTGCTTCGAGGAAGCCGGCGGCGAAGCGGTCTCCGGCTGGCTGGCGGTCAATCGCACCCTGGCTCGGGCGCATGCAGGCAGCCGCGGCGAAGCGGCGACGGAGGCCGCCGACTGACGCCCCATGGGCCTGGCGCCTGGACGCTCCGGCTGCCCGCTAGCCCCGCTCCAGCTCCCGCGCCGCGCGCCAGCAGGCCAGCGCCATGGCCAGGGTGGCGGCCAGCAGCGGCAGTACCGCCAGCACCAGCAACAGCACCGAAGCCAGCATCGCGCCGCCGGCGATGTCCAGCCAGGCCATGATCCGCAGCGACGGATAGAGGTTTTCCTGCTTGAGCAGACGCAGGCCCAGCCAGAGGGTGGTAGCGCCGATCAGCGCAAGCAGCGCGAAGTACACCAGCGCCTGCCAGTTCCAGCCCTGCAGCGCATCGTCGGTAACCGCCAGCAGGCTCCAGCCCTCGCCCAGCAGGGTCAGGAGAATCGACAACCATACCGGCCAGGCCAGCGAGGGGCCGCGAAAGCGCGACTCGACCAGGTGCTTGAGCCGCAGCAGCAGGTAGGCGCCGAGCAGGCTGAGGAGCAGGCCCAGCCAGTCGGCGTAGACCCCGAACGCGGCGCCATCGCCGAATGCCTCCAGCAGGCTGAGCACCATCAGCACCACGCCGCCGGCTATCGAGGCCAGGCAGAGCCAGGCGAGGATGCGCAGTTGCGCGGACGTCCAGCGCCGGCGGAAAGCATCCGGTATGCCCTGCTCGACCAATTCGACACGCGGCGTGGCGTAGGGGTTTGCATCCATGGCGAAGCTCCTCGGCAAATGCCGGGAAGTTACCAGCTCCGCCAGCTTCCGGCAGCTGCGACTGTATGGCCAACTATGTCCGCGGCTGTACCGGGACAGCCCCTGGCCGGCTGTTTAGGCTGCGCAAAACAGAAAAAGATGATCGGCACTCCGCGCCTCGCGCAACCTGCCCCGTGGCTCCGCCTACCGCCGTGCCCGGTCGTCCCGCACACTCCATGGAAGTACCCGGCATGACCGAAACCACCCAGCCCCAGCCTCGTCTGCGTCCGTTCGCCGACTCCTCTCCCGCCGCCGTGGTGGCCGGCTTCGTCGCCATGCTCACCGGCTACACCAGCTCGCTGGTACTGATGTTCCAGGCCGGGCAGAACGCCGGTCTCAGCAGCGCGCAGATTTCCTCGTGGATCTGGGCCCTGTCGATCGGCATGGGCCTGGCGACCATCGGCCTGACCCTGCGCTACCGGGTGCCGATCGTGATCGCCTGGTCCACCCCCGGCGCGGCGCTGCTGATCAGCAGCCTGCCCGGAGTGCCGTACAGCGAGGCGATCGGCGCCTTCATCGTCTGCGCCCTCCTGATCACCCTGTGCGGCGTCACCGGCAGCTTCGAACGCCTGATGCGCCAGGTTCCCTCCTCGCTGGCCTCGGCGCTGCTGGCCGGGGTGCTGTTCCGCATCGGCATCGAGATCTGCAACGCCGCCGAGCAACAGACCCTGCTGGTGCTGGCGATGTTCTTCAGCTATCTGCTGTGCAAACGCTTCTCGCCGCGCTATGCGGTGTTCGCTGCGCTACTGGTGGGGGTGCTGCTGGCCGGGATACTGGGCCAGCTGGACTTCAGCAGGTTCCGCCTGGAACTGGCGGTACCGGAGTGGACCACGCCGAGCTTCTCCCTGGCCGCCACCATCAGCATCGGCATCCCGTTGTTCATCGTCGCCATGGCGTCGCAGAACATGCCCGGCATCGCCGTGCTGCGCGCCGACGGCTACCAGGTGCCGGCCTCGCCGCTGATCTCGAGCACCGGCATCGCCTCGATCCTGCTGGCGCCGTTCGGCTCCCACGGGATCAACCTGGCGGCGATCAGCGCGGCGATCTGCACCGGTCCCTCGGCCCACGAGGACCCGCACAAGCGCTATACCGCGGCGCTCTGGTGCGGCTTCTTCAACTGCGTCGCGGGAACCTTCGGCGCCACCCTGGCAGCGTTGTTCGCGGCGTTCCCCAAGGCACTGGTGCTGTCCATCGCCGCCATCGCCCTGCTCGGCTCGATCATGAACGGCCTGGCCAACTCGATGGCCGACGAGCGCCAGCGCGAGGCCGCGCTGGTGACCTTCATGGTCACCGCCTCCGGCTTCACCCTGCTGTCCATCGGCTCGGCGTTCTGGGGCCTGGTGGCCGGCCTGCTGACTCAGTTCGTGCTCAACTGGCGGCGCGGCTGACCGACCTCAGTCCGGCGCCGTCACGGGCGCCGGCGCGGCCTGGTGGCCACGGCTGACCCACCAGCCGAAGGCCGCCGCGGTGAAGAACATCAACACCCCGTAGATCGCCGGCGGAATCGCCATGGTGCTGTTGTTCAGCAGGCTCGGACTCAGCGCCAGGGCGATCGCCAGGGTGCCGTTGTGGATGCCGATCTCCATGCCGATGGCCACCGCCTGGGCCTTCGGCAGGCGCAGCAGGCGCGGTACCCAATAGCCCACCGCCAGGCTCAGCAGGTTGAAGGCCAGCGCGGCCAGCCCGACCACCGGCGCGTAGGTGACGAAGGTCTGCCAGTCCTTGGCCAGCGCCAGCAGGATGATCACCAGCAACAGCAGCGCGGAAAGGATCTTCACCGGCTTCTGCAGCCGATCCGCCACGGCCGGCAGGCGGTTGCGCACCAGCATGCCGATGGCCACCGGGCCGAGGACGATGACGAACACCTGCATGACCTTGCCGAACTGCAGGGGAATCGCCTGCCCGTCGCCCATGAAGTATTGCAGCGACAGATTGACGATCAGCGGCATGGTGAGGATGGCGATCACCGAGTTCACCGCGGTCAGGGTGATGTTCAGTGCCACGTCGCCATGCGCCAGGTGGCTGTAGAGGTTGGCGGTGGTGCCGCCGGGCGAGGCCGCCAGCAACATCATGCCGACCGCCAGGGCCGCCTCGAGGGCGAAGCCCTGGACGATCAGGAAACAGGCCATGGGCAGCAGGACGATCTGGCACACCAGGCCGACCAGCACCGGCTTCGGGTAGCGCACCACGCGGAGGAAGTCGGCCGGGGTCAGGGACAGTCCGAGACCGAGCATGATGATGCCCAGGGCGATGGGGAGGAACAGGGTCAGGATGGGATCGGCGGTCATTATTGTTATTGCTCCGATGCGATGGAGACGGGCTCAGGCCCCGGATTCTCGACCCAGGTTAGTCCCCCGGCAGTGGCCTGGCGCGCCAAACCGCGCGCCGACCTGTAACAGAATGCGAATGCCCCGCGCCGGGGCATCCCGATTGTATCGCCGCCCGCTCAGATCGCCGTCGCCCCGCCGTCCACTGGCAAGGCGATACCGGTGGTGAAGCCCGCGTGGTCGCTGCACAGGTAGAGCACCGCGGCGGCGATTTCCTCGACCCGTCCGACCCGACCCAGCGGATGCATCGCGGCGGCGAACTCGGCCTTGCGCGGATCGGCCTCGTAGGCGCGGCGGAACATGTCGGTGTCGATCACCGCCGGACACACGGCGTTGACGCGGATGCCCTTCTTCGCGTACTCGATCGCCGCCGATTTGGTCAGGCCGATCACCGCGTGCTTGGAAGCAGCGTAGATGCTCATCTTCGGCGCCGCGCCGAGCCCGGCGACCGAGGCGGTGTTGACGATCGCGCCGCCGCCCTGGGCCAGCATCAGCGGGATCTGGTGCTTCATGCACAACCAGACGCCCTTCACGTTGACAGCCATGATGGCGTCGAACTCGGCTTCGTTGCCGTCGGCCAGCTTGCCCTGCTCGATCTCGATGCCGGCGTTGTTGAAGGCGTAGTCGAGACGGCCGTAGGCCGCCGCGCAACCCTCGACCAGCGCCTTGACCTCGGCGTCGCGGGTGACGTCGCAGCGAATGAAGAGGGCTTCGCCACCTGCCTGGCGGATCGCTTCGACCGTGCCCTCGCCGCCGGCGCTGTCCAGGTCGGCGACCACCACCTTGACCCCGGCGGCGGCGAAGGCCAGCGCGGTAGCGCGGCCGATGCCCGCCGCACCGCCAGTGACCAGTGCGACCTGGCCGGAAAGAAGTTTGCTCATCTGCTGCTCCTCGGAAAATCGCCTTCCGCCAACCGCGACGGAACCGGGCCGCGCCAGTCTAGCCAGGGCCGGCGCAAGGCATAGCACTATCAGGGGACTGGAGGATGGGCCATCCAGCCCGCTGATAAGACTGATGGCGGCGAATCATCGGCATAGATGACCGGTCATTTCCGCACTCGCCTTCGCTTGCCGCCGGCGCCGGTGCCGGCTATCCCTAGGGACCTGTTTCCCGACATTCGAGTGCCCTGCCATGACCTCCCAGATCAATCGGCAATACCAGTTGGCCCAGCGTCCCAGCGGGCTGCCCGGCCGCGACACCTTCAGTTTCGTCGAGACCCCGCTCGGCGAGCCGGCCGAGGGCCAGATCCTGGTGAAGAACGAGTACCTGTCGCTGGACCCGGCGATGCGCGGCTGGATGAACGACGCCCGCTCCTACATCCCGCCGGTGGGGATCGGCGAGGTGATGCGCGCGCTCGGCGTCGGCAAGGTGCTGGTTTCGAAGCACCCCGGCTTCCAGGCCGGCGACTACGTCAACGGCGCCCTCGGCGTGCAGGACTATTTCGTCGGCGAGCCCAAGGGTTTCTACAAGGTCGACCCGTCCCGCGCGCCGCTGCCGCGCTATCTCTCGGCGCTGGGCATGACCGGCATGACCGCCTACTTCGCGTTGCTCGACGTCGGCCAGCCGAAGAGCGGCGAGACCGTGGTGATCTCCGGCGCCGCCGGTGCGGTGGGCAGCGTTGCCGGGCAGATCGCCAGGCTCAAGGGCTGCCGGGTGGTGGGCATCGCCGGCGGCGCCGAGAAATGTCGTTTCCTGGTCGAGGAGCTGGGCTTTGACGGCGCCATCGATTACAAGAACGAAGACCTCGCCGCCGGACTCAAGCGCGAATGCCCGAAGGGCATCGATGTGTTCTTCGACAACGTCGGCGGCGAAATCCTCGACACGGTGCTCACCCGTATCGCCTTCAAGGCACGCATCGTCCTCTGCGGGGCGATCAGCCAGTACAACAACAAGGAAGCGGTGCGCGGCCCGGCCAACTACCTGTCGCTGCTGGTCAATCGGGCGCGCATGGAAGGCATGGTGGTGATGGACTATGCCCAGCGCTTCCCAGAAGGCCTGAAGGAGATGGCCACCTGGCTGGCGGAAGGCAAGCTGCAATCGCGCGAGGACATCGTCGAAGGCCTGGAGACCTTCCCCGAGACCCTGCTCAAGCTGTTCAGCGGGGAAAACTTCGGCAAGTTGGTGTTGAAGGTCTGAGGTCCGCCGCCGGCGCGAAGAAGCGGCGGATAGCGCCTTGCGCTATCCGCCCTGCGCCTCGCCTCGAAGAGCGTGTGCACTGAAGAAATAATGATTCCCGGCAATCCTGCCGCCTGTCCTTCGGGCTAAGCTGCGGCATCCGCGCCTGCAAGGAAACAGCCGCATGCCACTCGCCCGCTGGGTACCCGGACTCGATAGCCTGCTCCACTACCGCCGCGCCTGGTTCCGTCCGGATGTCCAGGCCGGGCTGTCGGTGGCGGCGATCCAGATCCCCACTGCCATCGCCTACGCCCAGATCGCCGGCTTCCCGCCCCAGGTAGGCCTCTATGCGTGCATCCTGCCGATGCTGATCTACGCCCTGATCGGCAGCTCGCGACAGTTGATGGTCGGCCCCGACGCGGCGACCGCGGCGATGGTCGCCGCCGCCATCACCCCGCTGGCGGCGGGCGACCCGCAGCGCCTGGTGGACCTGTCGATGATCGTCGCGATCATGGTCGGGCTGTTCTCCATCGTCGCCGGCCTGGCCCGCGCCGGATTCATCGCCAGCTTCCTCTCGCGACCGATCCTGGTCGGCTACCTCAACGGCATCGGCCTGAGCCTGCTGGTCGGGCAACTGGGCAAGCTGTTCGGCTACGAGGCGGCGACCAGCGGCTTCGTCGCCGGCATCCTCGCGCTGCTGGAGAACCTGCTGCACATCCATTGGCCGACGCTGATCCTCGGCAGCCTCTCGCTCTTGCTGATGGTGCTGCTGCCGCGGCGCTTCCCGCAGTTGCCCGGGGCGCTCTGCGGCGTCCTCCTGGCCAGTCTCGCCGCGGCGCTGCTGGGCCTGGATCGCTACGGCGTGGAACTGCTTGGCGAGGTACCGGCCGGGCTGCCGCAACTGAGCTGGCCGCAGACCAGCCTGGAGGAACTGAAAAGCCTGCTGCGCGACGCCACCGGTATCACCGTGGTCAGCTTCTGCAGCGCCATGCTCACCGCGCGCAGCTTCGCCGCCCGTCACGGCTACAGCATCAACGCCAACCACGAATTCGTCGCCCTCGGCCTGGCCAACATCGGCGCCGGGGTCTCCCAGGGCTTCGCCATCAGCGGCGCCGACTCCCGCACCGCGGTGAACGACATGGTCGGCGGCAAGACCCAACTGGTCGGCGTGGTCGCCGCGCTGGTGATCGCCGCCACCCTGTTGCTGCTGAACAAGCCCCTGGGCTGGGTGCCGATGCCGGCGCTCGGCGCGGTCCTGTTGCTGGCCGGCTGGGGCCTGATCGACGTGCAGGCGCTGAAGGGCTTCTGGAAGCTCAGCCGCTTCGAGTTCAGCCTCTGCCTGCTGACCACCGTCGGCGTGCTCAGCGTCGGCGTGCTGCCGGGAATCTTCGTCGCCGTCAGCATCGCCGTGCTGCGCCTGCTCTACTACACCTATCGCCCGAGCGACGCGGTGCTCGGCTGGATGCACGGCATCGACGGCCAGGTCGAGCTGGCCAAGTACCCGCAGGCCACCACTCTTCCCGGCCTGGTGATCTACCGCTTCGACGCCCCCCTGCTGTTCTTCAACGCCGACTACTTCAAGCAGCGGGTGCTTGCCGTGGTGGACGGCAGCGAGCGGCCGAATGCGGTGCTGCTCAACGCCGAAGCCATGACCAACCTCGACATCAGCGGCCTGGCCACCCTCCACGAGGTGCAACAGATCCTCAAGGCCCAGGGCGTGCACCTGTCGCTGGCGCGGGTGACCGGGCAGACGCTGGACCTGCTGCAACGCTCGAGCATGCTCGGCGAGATCAAGCCGCCGCTGGTGTTCAGCTCGGTGCGCTCGGGGGTCAGTGCTTATCGCTACTGGCTGCGCCAGCAGGAAAGACTCGCCGCCCAGGCCGCGGCTACAAGCGGAAATGCCTGACCATGCCCTGTAGTTCGCGCCCCAGCGCCGCCAGTTGTTCGCTGGACGAAGCCGTCGACTGCATGGCCTGGGCCGACTGATCGGCCACCTCGCGGATCGCCGTGACGCTGCGGTTGATCTCCTCGGCGACCGCGCTCTGCTGCTCGGAAGCCGCGGCGATCTGCTGGTTCATCTGCTGGATCAGCGCCACCGCCGTGGCGATGTTGCCCAGCGCCGCCTCGGTCTGCAGCGCGTCGTCGACGCTCTGGTCCACCAACTGGTGGCTGCGCTGCATACGCTGCACCGCCTGCTGCGTGCCATTCTGCAAGGCACCGATCAGGGTCTCGATCTCGGCCGTGGACTGTTGGGTGCGCCGCGCCAGCGCCCGCACCTCGTCGGCGACCACGGCGAAGCCTCGACCCTGGTCGCCGGCCCGCGCCGCCTCGATGGCGG